>CAZBLJ010000209.1:0-1772 GCA_964492605.1 uncultured Puniceicoccaceae bacterium | reverse complement strand
CCACGGGCGATGACGCCTGGATGGCGGACAAGCTCGACAACTGCCTGCGGGCGATTCGTTACGCCACCACTTCCCCTTACACCTGGTCGGAAAAGTTACAGCTGATCAAGCGACCTTTCTGCATCGACATGTGGGACTTCCAGAGCGATTTCGATTCGGCGCTCGTGGGAGGAGATCACATGCAGGCCCTCCCCGGCGTGAGCCAATACGGAGCGATGTTCGGCGACAACCTGGGCTTTGCCTCGGGCTGTGAATATGTGGCGGAGATGCTGCGTCGCGCGGGTCGGGCGGATGAGGCGCCCGCCGTTGAGGAGATTGCTCAGGGCATCCGCGAGCGACTCGATGCCGTCGCCTGGAATGGCGAACACTTCACGCACTTCGTTCCGGAAGACCCGGGCTTCGAGCGCGACTTCGGGATCGACAAGGAGAAGCAGGTGACCCTCTCCAACGCCTACGCTCTCAACCGCGGGATCACTCACGAGCAGGCCTTGGGCATCATCCGCACTTACCAGCGCATACGGGAAGAGACGAAGGCGTTTGCCCCGGCGGAGTGGACTTGCTGTTATCCTCCGTTTCCACGCGGCTTCGGATCCCACCGCGAATGGCAATACGTCAATGGCGGGGTGTCGCCGATGGTGGCGGGGGAACTCGCTCGGGGTGCGTTCGAACACGGCTGCGAAAACTACGGCTACGACATCATTCGTCGCGTCCTGGAGCTAAGCGACCGCCATGAGCAGATACCCAAGGTCTGGCGCGGCAAGAATCCAGAGCCTCCGCAGGGGCCTTTTCACTCCCTTGATTTGACGGAGGTGGCCAATGCGGACTTTTCGGGCGAATCGACCCATAAGGGTGCGCTACCCTTCACCGGAGAAGGTGACAATGACCTGCGCGCCCTCCCCAGTGGCCGAAACGCGTATGCGGGCATTGAGTTCGAGGTCATCGACCCGGCTGCCAACAACGGTCGAGCCTGCGTGATTCTATCGGAAGAAAGTCCGTTTGCGGCCTCCGCCCAAATCCCCGTCCAACAAAAAGCCGGAACGATTTTCCTGCTGCACGCTTGCGGCAAAGGGCATCTTATCGGCGAAGTGATCCTGCATTATGCCGATGGCAAAATCTTTAAGCAACGCATCTGGCGCGGGGAACAGGTCAGCGGCTGGTGGATGCCCAAACCTGCCGCCACACGGCCCGCGCACAGCCCGCCGCTCATGCAAGTCGGCTGGACCGGAGCGAATCTCCACTGCAAACAGATCGGCCTCTCGGTTTACGCGCACCGCAACCCGCGTCCGGAGGTAGAGATTGAATCCGTCGAATTACGTGCCTCGGATGAAGGTGGTCTATGGATTGTGGCGGGCATGACACTCGATGATCGGGTTGAAGCCCTGCAAGAAAGCCCGATATCCACAGGCATACCCGCCCCATGGTCGGTTGGTGCCGTGGTCTATGCCTGTTTCGAGGGTCTGGCCGGTGTGCAGGATCGTGACGCTGCCTATCGGGGTCTGCGGCTCACCCCGCGCTGGGCCGCCGGACAGAAACGCAAGATCACCGTCACTGCGCGATATGAAGATAATGGTGCCTACGCCCGTTACATCTGGCGACGCGAGAAGGACTGTCTCCAGATGGAAATCGCCTCCAGTCATGAGGATCGGCAGATCGAGATTCTTCTGCCTCCGGAAACCGGGCCGAAGCAGCTCCTGGTGAACGGTGTGGAGACCGAATTCTCGCTGCGCCGGATCGAGGACAGCGTCTATGTCTGTTTTGCGGTTCAGGAACTG
>CAZBLJ010000208.1:0-4865 GCA_964492605.1 uncultured Puniceicoccaceae bacterium | reverse complement strand
GTCGCCTGTGGATCTCAGCTCAAGCCATCCAATCTCTCCGAAGACTCGATTTCCCAAAAATGTAGAAATTTCCAACGACTTTTCTCCGGAAGCGGAAAAGTCTTGCGTCCGAAAGCCGAGGCGGCATTCTTGCGCCTTTTTCTCAAGAAATCATGTCCCAGCACCGCAGTTTTAAAGTCGGAGGCGCCGCAAGCCTCAAGAAACGCAACGTCCTTTCCCGATTCGAACGGGTGGAACTCCTGCGCAAACGCGGAGAGTGGAAGGACGGCGACGATGTCGTCGGCCTGAAAAAGACCAAGCCGGAAGAGTAAACGGCCCGACCGCTTTCAGCGGGAAACCGGAAAGAGTTCCCGACACAATTCGCACCTTTTCCCGTCGCACCCGCGCGCCGGGCATTTTTCGCGACCGAAAAAGATGATCCGCAAGTGGAGAGCCGCCCACTCTTCCTCGGGAAATATCCGCTTCAGGTCCCTTTCCGTCTGCACGACATTACGCCCGGAGCTGAGTTTCCAGACCTTCGCCAATCGGTGGATGTGCGTGTCGACGGGAAAAGCGGGCTCCCCGAAAGCCTGAACCATCACCACGGAAGCGGTTTTGTGGCCGACTCCGGGTAGCGCTTCCAATTCGTCAAGAGAGGCCGGCACTTTGCCGTCATGTTGCGCGACAAGTCTTTGAGACAGGCCCCGGATCGCCTTCGCCTTGGCCGGAGCAAGTCCGCAGGGTCGGATGATGGCGCGAATCTCTTCTTCCGGAACTTGTGCCATGTCGAAGGGATTGTCTGCCCGGGCAAAAAGTTGGGGAGTCACTTGGTTGACCCTTTTGTCCGTGCACTGGGCCGATAAAAGCACCGCTACCAACAAGGTGTAAGGGTCGCGGTGGTCGAGCGGAATCGGCGTCTCCGGAAACCATTCCGCCAAACGCCGCGAGACCAAGGCCGCCCGTTCGGCTTTCCTCATTCCGCTTGTCCCGGTTCTTCCGTGGCCCCGCCACCATTTTCGAGCCAGCGGGTAAGGTATTTCTCCCGAAACAGTCGCCAAGCAACCACCAGGAACGCCGTCAACGGTATGGCGAGAATCATTCCCAAAATTCCTCCGAGTGCGGTGCCCCAGAAGAAGATGGCGATGATGATCGCCAACGGGTGCAACCCCGTCTTGTCGCCCATGATCCGCGGTGTAAGAACGTAGCCCTCGAGCATTTGCACCCCGACGAATACGCCCAAGGCAATCCCCGCCAGCACTGGTCCCCCCTCCGGCTGGAACCAGGCGATCGGCAACACGGTCGCCAAACCGATCATCGTGCCGAAATACGGAATGATGTTGAGCAGGCCGATAAAAAGGCCCAAAGGAAATCCGAAATTCACCCCGGCCAGGGAAAAACCCGTTCCCAGAAGCACTCCCATAATCAGGCCGATAAGAATTTGACCACGGAAAAAGGCCTCCATGCTGCGAGCAAAATGTGTTCCAAGAAAGATGAGATCCCCGCGAATCTCCTTTTTCACCCAAGAAAGCTGTTCTTCGACGTCTTTCGTCTTGTCCCCGCGAACGTTAAGAAAAAAGAATACGTAGACCGGGATGATCGCCAATCCGGCGGCGACCCCGAACACCGAGGAGAGGTAGGAACCCAGCGTGGAGGCCACCGGGATGGCCTTTTCGGGCAATGAAGCAAGACGGCTTTGAAGGGTTTCCCCGACCTCTTTCAACCGCTCCGGCCCGATCACCGAATTCAAAAACTCGATCATCTGGGGAAAGCTTTCCAGCAGGGCCTCGCGCAAGCCTCCGACAATCGAAGGAAGGGCTTTCACAAATTGAACCGTCTGGCTCACGATAATCGGAACCAGAAACGCTAGAACGGCACCGAGGGCAATGACGACAATCGCATACAGGACGGCAATCGCAGCCGTCCGCCCCATACGCGTTTTGGATTCGACGAACCCTACGATCGGCTGAAGCAGCATCGTAACAATCCCCGCGACCGCCAGAGGCCATAAAACCTCGGAGAAACCCTGCACAAAGGCACTGAGCAGGGAGAAAAGACCATAAAGCAAAGCCCCGATCACAAATACCGAAAGCCCGGCCAGCGCCGTAGTTATCAATCTCCGCTGGAGAGGGCTCAGCCAGAAGCCATGGGGCGGGTTCTCCTCCATCAGTCCGTTTCCGACCGCCCGGCCTTACACGTTTCCGCAAGATAACGTAGCGCCGCCAGATAGCCCTCCGGCCCCATCCCGGCGATTACCGCCTCGCAGACGCCGGCCGTCAGGGACCGATGCCTGAAGTCCTCGCGTTGGTGGACGTTTGAGAGGTGCACCTCCACGAAGGGTAGTCCGGTCGCCGAAACGGCGTCCCTAAGCGCAACGCTGGTATGAGTGAATCCTCCGGGGTTCAGAATCACCCCGCCGAATCCCTCATCCGTCCATTTCTCCAGTCGGTCGATCAATTCGCCTTCGTGATTCGACTGAAAACACTCCACGGAGACTCCGAGAGACTCCCCTTCGCTTGTAACCGACTTTTCAATGGACGAAAGGGATACCTTTCCGTACACGTCGGGCTCTCTTCGCCCAAGACGACCGAGATTGGGACCGTTGAGCAATCCGATGGAAATAGAGGATGCCATACCCGAAACCTTAGTAGCTCTTTGCGACAACAGGCGAGCCGGAATTTTCCGGTTCGCCGAGCAAGGCCGAAGCCATGGCCCGCGAGGGGTGGATTGCTTCAACCAGCCGGCACACCGTTCAGTGCCCGCCCCTTCGCAGAATGGAAACGATCAGGTAAAGACCCAGAAAACCGGATGCCATGAAACCGATGATGCCGATCGCCGGATAGCCCCAGAGAAGCGGTTTCACTCCTGTGGTAATCACAAGGGAGGAGCCGATGATCAAGGCCGCCGTCACGACGCCCACGGTCAGGCGGTTCAACGATTCCCGAAACGTTGCCTGAAGATTCTCGGTACCCGTGTGATGGAGCTTGATCTCCACATCCTCTTCCTCGAATCGGCGAATCAACCGCTGAAGGTCCGTCGGTATTTCCTCCAGACTTTTCATCGCCCGCAGAAGCGGCCAGAAATTTTGCCGAATGATCGACTTCGGGTTCCAGCGCTCGCGGTTCAACTTCACGAGGTAAGGCTTTGCACAGGCCTGAATTTCGAAATCCGGGTCCAACGCCTTGGCGGTCTCCTCCACGCACAGGATGGATTTCGCCAAAAGCGCATAGTCCGGCGGCACATCCACGCCGTTGATCCCGAAGGCGTGAATCAACTCGAGTCCGGTAGTTCCGATTTTCGCTCCGCCGGGACCAAACTTGGTATTCCGGTTCAGAAGAAGAGTAACGGCTTGTTCCATCTTCCGTCGCTCGATGGGCCGGTTGCTCGTGGAAATACGCTCCGCCACATCAACGACCTTGTCGGGATCCCGGGAAGTAATGCCCGCAAACAAGTCCGCCAGATTGAAGCGCATATTCCGGGTGATCTGCCCGACTTGTCCCCAGTCGAGAAGACAAATCCGGTTATCCTTTGTGACCAGCATGTTGCCGCTGTGCGGATCCGAATGAAAAAAACCGGCGACAACGATTTGGTGGAAAACGCTCTCGCCGCCGATCCGTGCCAACTCCTTCGCCAGTTCGGACCCTTTTTCCAGTTTGTCCGGACTGACTCCGTCGACCCATTCTGTCACCAACAGGCGGCGCGTGGTAAACTTCGTATGCACTTCCGGAGCGAAGATTCGCTTCGGATTCTCGTTGACCGTCTGAAAAATCTGGGCGTTCCGGGCCTCGTTGCGGAAATCGAGTTCTTCCTTGATCCGATCAAAAGCTTGCTCGACGATCGCCGGCAGGTTGTAGGGCTTCAACCCTTCGAAGCGAATGTGGAGTTGCCGGGCAAACCAGCCAATGATCTCAAAGTCGGAATTGATCGTCTTGGCAGCATCCGCTCGCTGCACCTTCACACAGACGTATTCCCCCGTCTCCCTCAATTTCGCCTTGTAAACCTGGCCCAAAGAACCGGATGCCACCGGCTCTCGGGGAAAATCGACGAAAACCTGATCGACGGGCAGGTCGAGTTCCTTCACCAGGATCGGTTCGATGCGCTTGAACGGCTGCGGGGCGACTTCGCTTCGTAACTTTTTCAGCTCGGTCAGCAGCGGCTGGGGAAGCTTATCCGGACGGGTGCCGACAATCTGGCCGAATTTGACAAAGGTCGGCCCCAACTCTTCCAGAGCGTTTCGGATCCGCTCGAAGGTGGTCAGGTGGGCCACCTTCTTACGAACCAGATTCTTGAGAAGAAATTGCGGTGTATCGAGCTGGATTAAAAAATCCTCGAATCCCCAGCGAACGAGGATCGCAATGATTTCCGGAGCCCGGACCGCGTTCGAGAGGAAGTGAAAGGGCTTCACGACCGTGAACTCGTCAAAAAAGGCCGCTCCCGGGGGACGATCCTAATCTTCCGACCCGTCGTTGGGGAACTCGCGGTGCCAACGGCCTTCCAATTCCTGCACTCGTTTTTCCAGCGCTTCGAACTGATCGCTGGTAACGACTTGAGCCCGGTTGAGCATGTCCGTGAACAGGCGGGTCGCCTCGTTTTTCGCCTGCTCCGTTTCCTTTTCGCCGGACTCGATGATCTTTTCGGAAAGATCTTTCGCCTCTTCGGCACTCATCTTTCCCTTTTCGACCATCTCCTCGAGAGACTTCTCCAACTTGTCTTTGGTGATGACCGCTGCACCAACTCCCGCAAACATCGCTTTTTTCACAAAATCAAACATGATTCGGAGCGTAACCCTTTTCTCCTCTCTGGCAATCCGGAATTTGCCCCGCTTATTCCTCTCGATTTTCGGTCGATCAACCGTAAATGAGATTCACAACCGCCAATGCCAGCACGAT
>CAZBLJ010000207.1:0-4880 GCA_964492605.1 uncultured Puniceicoccaceae bacterium | reverse complement strand
AGCTTCCTCCACTTCCGGGATTGAGCACCGGCCCGTCAGCTGTTTGATATCCACTGCGAGATGTCCGAGCTACTGAAAGAATCCCTGTCGATCTGGCGGGCGGGCGGCCCTTTAATGGTCCCGTTATCCCTCCTCGCGTTCGGCCTTTTCTTTTCGCAAGTGAGGCTTCTCCTTCGGCTTCGAAGCCTTTCCCCTTCCACCCGTCTTCCCTTAATCGATTCCACTTCTTCCCCGGCCCGGCGGACAAGATCCATTCCGGACGAGTTTTCGAGAGAAAGGAGCCGCCTCCTCGGTCCGGTCGACCGACGCATCCGCTACTATGCGATTCTCGTCGGAATTTGCCCCCTGCTGGGACTCCTGGGCACCGTCGCCGGGATGACCTCGACCTTCGAGGGAATCGCCCGTCCCGGCCCCACCAATCTGTCCACGGAAGTCGCCGGGGGCATCTCCGAAGCTCTCGTAACCACACAGGCGGGGCTGCTCGTCGCCATCCCGGGTATGATTCTACTGGCTCTTCTCCGGCGAGGCCGGGATCGGGTGGCTCTTCTCTCCTTCGCGGAGGAGAGTCAGGCTTTGCAACAACAACGACGGCCTGCGGCAGCGGAGACAGCTTCATGAGACGACGGCGGTCCATACAATCGGACGGAACAACGGATTCGCAGGAGGAAACCATCAACGTTTCTCCGCTCATCGACGTGGTTTTCATTCTGCTGATCTTTTTCATCGTCACCACCGTTTTCGTCCGGGAAACCGGTATCGATGTGGAACGGCCCAGGTCCGCCACCGCAGGCGAACTCTCCCGGGAAGCGATCCTGATCGCCGTGGATGCGGAAGGCTCCGTTTTCTACGGAGGGCAGCCACTTGATTTGAGAAGCGTGCGGGGAACCATCCAGCGGCTTTTGCGCGGGGATCCCCGGCCCGTCATCATTCAGGCGGACCGGCAAACCGATACCGAGGATCTCGTCGCACTGATTGACGAAATCAAGATCGGCGGAGCCTCCTCGGTGAACATCGCGACACGAACCACCGAATGAGCCGCATTCGTGACGGAGAATAAAACAGCCGCCCGCGTTCGATGCCGCTGCTCCGCGAAAGCTTCGGTCCATACGGTCTACGCTGGCGCGATCGCCGCCGTTCTCACCTTTCTGGTGTTCCTCCTTTTACCGCTTTCCCGGATTCTGTCCCCGGATCCCGACGAGGAACGTTGGACCGTTCGTCAAGTCGAGCGGGTCCAGGTGCCCCCTCCTCCACCGCCCGAGCCCCAACCCGAGACCGAGACCCGGTCCACGGCACCCGCCAGCCCGGATATCGCCCCCACTCCCCCGGACGTCCCCCTCAGCGCCCTCCCGGTCCATCTATCCGTCACGCCCGACCCGAACCTCCTCCGAACGGCGTCCGTTTCGCAGTTGGGAGAAGGTCTCGACCTCGGAGAGGAAATCCGCCGCTACACCTTCGCCGATCTCCGGGGCGGACCGCGCGTCATCAGCGTCCCACCGGTTTCGATACCGGTTCGCCTGGCACGGAGGGGGTTCGCGCGCGGACGGGTCGTTTTCTCGATCCGCATTCTCCCGGACGGATCGGTCGAAGTGCTGGATGTCATTGAGAGCAGCCACCCCGAACTCATCGAAGCGGCCCGCCGATCCGCGTCCCGGGCGAGGTTCGAGCCGCCCGAGATCGACGGACAACGCGTCCCGGTGGAGGGAAACTGGCCCCTGGTGATCGAAACCGGGAGATGACCGCAAATGCTTGAAGCCCCGGATCGCTTCGGGATAGCTTGAACGGATGGAGTTCCCTTCCAGCTTCCTGCGTTTCCTTTTCCGCAACGGGTCGGCGGGGGCTTGTTTTTTTCTTGTCTGCTCGGTTCCTTTTGCCGCCGTCGGCCAGATTGAGCCCGGGGAGTACAGTTGGGACAACCCGGCCTTTCGCGAGCGGTTCACGGCTTCCTACGGCGTCCTTTCCGGTGCGGAGCCCCAAATCGAACCGGCCGATCGCACGTTCCTTCGCGAAGAGGTCCTTCCGCTGATCTCTTCGGACCCCGAGAAGGCCAAAGATCTGATTCTGGAACGATTGCAGGACTCGGCCTCGGCTCCGATGTATTTTCTCCTGGGGAATCTCTACCTGGAGTTAAACGACCTGGAGGCGTCTCGAGCCGCCCTGAACCGGGCCATCGGGCTCTTTCCGGATTTTCGCCGGGCTCATCGTTCCCTTGCCATCCTCGAGTTCCGGGAGGGGAATTACAAGGCCTCCATTCCCCACTGGCAGACGGTCATCCGGCTCAACGGTCGGGACGACCAGAGTTACGGCCTCCTGGGATTCGCCTATCTGGACAGTGAATTCTGGACCGCTGCGGCGAGGTCTTTCGAGAACGCGATCGTCCACAACCCCGAAAGCCGGGATCTCCGGAAAGGATTGGTCAGTGCCTACGTACAAGTCGGGCGGGGAAAGGAGGCTGCGGGACTGATCCGGAAGCTACTGGCGGAGGATCCGGACGACCCGGAATTGTGGGGGCTACTCGCCAACCAGTCTCTCCTGGAGGGAAACCTGGTCCGGACGGCGGCGGCGCTTGAAGCGGCCCTGGAAACTTCGGGTCCCGCGCCCGACCGCATCCTCTTGCTGGGCAACGTCTACACTTCGCTCGGCTTGCCCGCGAAAGCCCTGGGCGCTTACGAACAATTGCTGGAGATTCCCTCGGTCGAGCTATCCTTCGAGACCGCCGTCGAGCCGCTTCATCTTCTACTCCGACAGCGCGAATGGGAATCGGCCGATCGCTACGGCCAGCAACTTCGCAAGCATTTTGGAAGGGATCTCGACGCCACGCAGACCAATGAGCTGAATGCGGGCATCGTAACGGCCCGCCTGGCTTCGAAACCATCCGAACAGGTCGTGGCCACCGCCGAATCCTACGCAAGACAATTGCCCCGGAACGGCCTGCTCCATCTCGTCCTCGGCGATACCTACCGTGACGCGGATCGCACGGCGGAAGCTCTCCTCTCCTACCGGAAAGCCGCAGCCGTGGAGGACTATCGCTACGAGGCCACCCTTCGGCTCGCAAAGTTACTGCTGGCGGAGAACCGGATCGACGAAGCGATCCAAAACTACCGGGCTCTCCAGGAAATCCGCTACAGCGCCGAAGTGGACCGCTTCCTCAACCAGCTGGAAGACTTTGCAAATCAGTAACATCGGGCCTCCCGACGCGGTGGAACGAAGATCGCTCCGCCCGATGACCGGTGCGGCGGGCACGGCACTCTTTTTTGGCCAGATTTTCCGGAATTCTGCGTCATGACTCGGCGAAGATCATACGCCGAAACAGATACCGCAGGAGTCTCCGGCTAAACCGACTTCGCCCTCCGGGCCCTTTCATCTGTCAACAAAATTAGACCTGTTCTATTTATTGCCCCGCCTGAACCGACTTTGTCCGCCCATCTGTCAACAAATATATACCTGTTCTATTTATTTGGTCACGAGCCGGAGGTCCACGGAACGGCGGACGGCGAAGCGAACCTACAGGGGGCTCCGCTCCTCCCAACAGGCGAACGCTCCACTGAAACCTACATAAAAATACCGCAGTGCGGCGGGAAGACCCGATATTCCGTATTCGCGTGCGACCCCCGCAAAGGTCTCGCTCCAATCCCTGCGGAACGGCCTAAAAATCGACCAATACGGATTCGGCGGGATCTTCGACGATCGGCTGATCCGGGGTCGGCACGAGGGGGTAGCGAAAGAGACGACCTTCGTAGTTGCGCAGCACGATTTCTTCCTCGGTCACTTTCTCCACATAATCCGGGTTGATCGGAATTTTCCCTCCCCCGCCGGGCGCGTCGATGACGAACTGCGGAATCGCGTATCCAGTGGTGTTTCCCCGAAGAGAGCGAATGATCTCGATGCCCTTCGACACCTCGGTTCGGAAGTGGGCGCTGCCGGTAATGAGATCGCACTGATACAGGTAATACGGACGCACCCGCATCATGAGAAGCCGGTGAATCAGCGAGCGATAGGTTTCCGGATCGTCGTTCACCCCCTTGAGGAGCACCGATTGGTTGCCGATCGGAGTCCCGGCAAAGGACAGGCGCTCGCACGCCTCGAAAAGCTCCTCCGTACACTCCTTCGGATGATTCACGTGAATGCTCATCCAGATCGGACCGTGTTTCTTCAAAACTTCACAGAACTTCGTGGAAATCCTCTGCGGAAGGAATACCGGAATCCGGCTCCCGATCCGAATGAATTCCACATGGGGAATCGCCCGCAACCGACCGAGGAGGTAGTCCAACTTCACGTCGTTGAGGAGGAGCGGGTCCCCGCCGCTGAGAAGAACGTCCCGGATTTCCGGGTGGTTCTCGATGTATTCCAGTCCTTGCTCGAAGCTCGGATGAAAATTGTAATCCTGCGCGTTCGAGACCAGGCGGCTGCGGGTGCAATACCGGCAGTAGGAGGCGCACTGGTCGGTGACCAGAAACAAAACACGGTCCGGATAGCGATGCACGAGCCCATCCACCGCCATCGAGTTTTCCTCACCGACCGGATCCAGCAGCTCCTCCGGCGCGGTGCGGCGCTCTCCGGCCCGCGGGATCACCTGCCGACGGACCGCACAATCCGGGTCCTTCGGATCGATCAGATTGAAAAAATACGGAGTGATCGCCAAGGAGAGCTTGTACTGGGCGAAACGGGTCCCCACCCTCTCCTCCGGCGTCAGATCGATGAACTCCTCGAGTTTTTCTGCCGTGCTGATCCGATTCTGCATCTGCCAGCGCCAGCTTTTCCACTTCTTCTCCGGAATGTCGGCCCAATATCCTTGGCCACGAAACCAGTTTTCTCGGCGATCGTCTGGAAACATAAAAAATACCCTGATCTTCTGAATAAAAAAACGATCCTACCTCTTTTTT
>CAZBLJ010000206.1:0-4883 GCA_964492605.1 uncultured Puniceicoccaceae bacterium | reverse complement strand
CCAACTACTCTGGAAACAGCAAATCCAGGAAAACCGGACGGTGGTCGGTTCCCTCGAAGAGATAGAGGGAGTCCAGGATCGATCCCCTTCCGCCTTTGACCCGCTCGGCCATGTCCGGAGACGCCAGGATGAAATCCACGCGGTCGTATCGGTCCCAATCGTCGTAGTAGAAGGTCCACTTCTCTCCGCGCGAATCGAATGACTCGACCCTTTCGGAGATCTCGATATCTCCGCGCCGCAAAAATCTCCGCAGCGGAGCGCTCTCCCGGTGATCGTTGAAATCTCCGACGATCAGGTAGAGTCCCTTCGCATCGGGATATCTCTCCAAAATGCGGTTTCGGGCCGCCCGGGCCTCTTTTCTCCTCCGTTCGGCCGAACCCGGGTCCTGCGGCTCGTCGGTCCATCGGCTTTTCAGGTGGACTACGAACAGGCTCCACCGCTGTCCATCGTTCTCAAAAACGACCTCCAGCAAACCTCGTTTCACTCGAAGACGGTCGCCGAAATAGGGAAAATCCATGTCGGTGTGCCGCAGCACTTTGTCGGGGGCGATCTTCGACAATACCGCGAGGTGCCGGTTCTCGTCCTCCGCCCGGAAATGGACGGCATGCGGGTAGTTCAAGCCTTTGTCTTTCAGGTCCTGCTGCAGCTCGGCCAGAAACGGCGACGGCCCCATTTCCTGCAGGGCGAGGATGTCCGCATCGATTTCGAGAATCGCCCGTTGCACCGCCTGCTTTTCCGATTCCGGTTTGGGGTAGTCCGGCATCCAGCGGCCCTCGACCCTCCGATCCTGGACCAGATAGTTTTTCAGATTGAAAGTGGCTACCCTGATCTCCGCCGGGAGCGTCGCGACCAGCAGACAGAAGAGGGCAAAGAACCAGCATACGTGCCGTCTCATGCCTCGACCGCCTCCCCTTCCGGTGGAGTCGATTCGCCTTCCTTCAAGGCCTTCTCCCGTTCCCGCAGCGTCGGATGGGAATAATAGAAACGACTGTAGTTGGGATGCGGAATGAGGTTTCCCAGGTTCTTTTCGTACATGGACCGAAGCGCTGAAATCAGCGGCTTCGAGGAGCCCATCGCATCCCGAGCAAACCGGTCCGCCTCGTATTCGTGCTTCCGGGAGAGCCAATTGAAGGCCGGCGTCACCCAAAACGTCACCAGGCCGCCGAGCACGGTGAACAGAAGAAACGCCGGAACGAACCGGACCACCTCACCGTATTCGACCGGAGAAAGCGTGAAGCCGAATCCGCCGATAAACCAGTCCTGCGACGCCAGAAGGCTCAAAATCCAGAATCCGAGGGCGAGACCGACCGCCGAGATCCCCACCATCCGGGGAATGTGGCCCTTCCGGTAATGCCCGATCTCGTGGGCTAAAACCGCCTCGATTTGTTCGGGCTCGAGCTGCTCGACCAGGGTATCGAAGAGAACGATCCGCCGGAAGCGCCCGAACCCGGTAAAGTAGGCGTTGGAATGGGACGACCGCTTGCTCCCGTCGATGATCTGGATCGTCTTCGCTTTGAATCCGGTCCGGTCCGCCAAAGCCATCAATTTCTCCTTCAGCTCCCCGTCTTCCAGCGGACTGAGCTTGTTGAAAAGGGGCACGATGAGGATCGGGTACAGGACAAGCATCAAGAGCTGAAACCCGAAGATCACGGCGAAACCGAAAATCCACCAGGTCGCCGGAAACGAAACCGCGATCCAAAGAACCAATGCCATCAACGGGGTCCCGATGGCGAAACTGAGCAGAACCCCTTTGAGTTTATCCATCCACCACAGCCGCGGGGTGGATTTGTTGAACCCGAAGGATTCCTCCAGACGAAACTGCGAGTACCAGTCGAACGGAAGCCCCGGAAGCGACAGGGCCAGAAGCACCGCCACAAAAACCAGCGACTGTCCCCATATTCCGAAGCCCAGCCAGCCGGAAAGAAGGTTGTAAAGGCCGGGGATCAACCAGAAGACGAGGATAACCGCGAGAACCACGGCGTCGTAGATCAGCTCCTTGCGGGTCAGGGCCGACTTCGCCAAGGTGTAATCGTTCGCCCGGTCGAAGGTTTCCCGGTCGAATACGCCGCGAAAGACCGAAGGAATGTGATGTCGGTTTTTCTGCACATGCCTCGTGTTCAACTGCTCGAGCGCGAACTCGAAACAGGCCTTCAAGGTAATGAGAATTACTGCCGCTAGTAAGGGAGCCGTCATTCCCCCAAGGGAGGACTTTCGGCGAAAATTTGCAAGAAAGATGGGAGTCGGCTTGTGATCTTCCCCCGAAACCCTCACTTTTATCCCTTATGCCCGAAAGTGACGAGGAAGCACTCAGTTACGAGGAGGCCTTCGGCCAACTCGAGGAAATCGTATCGCGCCTGGAAGAAGAGGAGCCCTCTCTGGATGACCTGGTGCGCGATTACGAGAAAGGTATGAAGCTGTTGAAAGCCTGCCATTCCCGTTTGAACGATGCGGCTCTACGGATCGAAAGAGTCCGGAACGACGGGGAGATGACCCTCCAATCGATTGAAAACGAAGCGAACGCCGAAGACTGATGGACAAAACCGATATTCTGGACGGTATCCGGACACCGTCGGATCTGCGAAATCTCGATGCGCCCGAGCTGGAATCCCTGGCCCGGGAAATTCGCCAACGCGTCATTCAGGTGACCGCCGAAAACGGCGGCCACATCGGCCCGAATCTGGGCGTCGTGGAACTCACCATTGCGCTGCACCGCATTTTCGATACGCCCAAAGACCGCTTCGTCTTCGATGTTTCCCACCAGGGTTACGTCCACAAACTTTTAACCGGACGGAACGACGAGAAATTCGATTTGATCCGGAAAAAAGGCGGATACAGCGGTTTCCTCAACCGCGAGGAAAGCGAGCACGACTGTTACGGTGCCGGCCACGCGGGGACCGCCCTCTCGGCCGCCCTCGGCATGGCCAGCGCCCGGGACCATAGAGGAGGAGACGAGCACGTGGTCGCGGTCTGCGGGGATGCCGCCTTCACCTGTGGAATCACTCTCGAGGCCCTGAACAACATCACCGACTCGACCAAGCGACTGGTCGTGATCCTCAACGACAACGAATGGTCGATCGACCGGAACGTCGGTGCCATATCCCGCTACTTCAACGAGCTGATCACCACCCCCTTCTACAACCGCATCAACGAAGACCTGGAATCCTTCCTCCGCCGGGTGCCCGGCGGCGAATCCCTGATCCGCCTCGGTTCGAAATGGAAACGGGAAACGAAAGACTTTTTCACCTCCTCCTCCATCTTCGAGAATTTCGGCCTGCGGTACATCGGGCCCATCGACGGCCACAACATCTCGGAACTCGAGCAATACCTTCGTTTCGCCCGGAACGCGCCGGAACCCCTCGTCCTCCATGTCATCACGAAGAAGGGAAAAGGCAGCGAAATCGCCCTCGCCCAGCCCGAAAAGTTCCACGGCACCTCGCCGTTCGACCCGGCTACCGGTTCCGCGAAAGGTGGCAAGAAAAAGAGTCCCCCGAAATACCAGGACGTGCTCGGCGACTCCATCGTGCACCACTGCCGGAAGGACAAGTCCGTTGTAGGCATCACCGCAGCGATGCCGAGCGGCACCGGCTTAAACAAGCTTCGCGACACCCTTCCCGACCAATACTACGACGTCGGAATCGCCGAGGAGCACGCCGTTCTCTTCGCCTCCGGGATGGCGACCAACGGGCTTCACCCCGTCTGCGCGATCTATTCGACTTTCCTCCAGCGTGCCTACGATCCGGTCATTCACGACATCTGCCTGCAGAACCTCCCCGTCCTCTTCTGCATGGACCGCGCGGGACTCTCGCCCAACGACGGTGCGACGCACCACGGATTATTCGATATCTCCTATCTCCGGTGTGTGCCGCGGACCGTGGTGATGCAACCGGCCAACGAAGACGAATTGGCCGACATGATCGCAACCGGACTGAATCACCAAGGACCCGCCTTCATCCGCTACCCGCGCGGGAACGGGATCGGCGTGCCCGTTAAGGACGAGCCGGAGATTCTACCTCTGGGAAAAGCAACGGTCCTCCGAAAAGGGAAAGAAGTGCAGCTGTGGGCCCTGGGACCGATGGTGGCCGAAGCCGAATCGCTTGCGCCGCGGATCGCGGAAGTCACCGGCCTCTCGGTCGGAGTCGTTAACGCGCGCTTCGCCAAGCCGCTCGACTCCGAGTTACTCCGCAGGCAGGCCACAGAGGCGGATCTCGTGGTCACCCTGGAGGATCACGTGCGAACCGGAGGATTCGGTTCGGCGGTTCTGGAGGACCTGGCCGACGCCCGCCTCCCGACTCCCGTCGAACGCATCGGCTGGCCCGATCAATTCGTCGATCACGGGAATTCGAACACGGACCTCCGCGCGGCGAACGGGCTGGACCCCAACTCGATCCTCGAACGGATCGTCGGGAGGCTGGAGTCGCTGCATCCCGATCCAACCATCGGCGAGATGGTCAACCGCTGAGCCAAGAACGCCGAAAAGCGGACCCTCCGGTCCGACGTGAGGGCCAGCCACGGCACGAAGACCCCGGTAAAGCAGACACTCCTGCCCGCCATGCTGGAGGGATTCTTGGCAGGCCCGCAGGGATTCGAACCCCGAATGACTGGACCAAAACCAGTAGTGTTACCATTACACCACGGGCCTGCACACGAAGAATAGCAAAGGTGCCCCTTCCCGTTTCGTCAAGCGACATTCGCGGAACCCCACCGATCCCGTCCGGTTTTCTCCGAAAACACCGAGCCTGTACAGGGGCACGGGTTTTCCAACCCGTGCCGACCCGTCCCTAACGGACAGGAATGTCCGTTCTCCGTTTCAAAACACCTTGTACCTTCTACCAAACGGGGAACGGGTTTTCCAACCCGTCCTGACCCGTTCCAAACGGACAGGA
>CAZBLJ010000205.1:0-4965 GCA_964492605.1 uncultured Puniceicoccaceae bacterium | reverse complement strand
CCGCCTGAACCGACTTCGCCCTTCGGGCTACGACGGTCACGAGGCGGAGTTCCGGGGTAACGGACTGGCGGCTTCAGCCGCCCACGCGGCCGTCTCCGGCTGAAGCCGGAGTTCCTTTTGGGAATTCGACTCACTGCGAGCCAGATGAAAGGCCCCTGAAGGTTCCCACCATCCGCTTGGGTTTTCCGTTGCCATCGCAGCCGTTTGTATCTATTCAGATAAACAAAGCTGAAGCTTGTTCCCATTGATGAGTCTTTATTTTTACCTCTCCCTAATGCCCGAAGCATTGATCGCATCAATGCTCCCGCCGGAGGAATTCGGCAACTACTACGCACTTGGGTCCCAGAAACGTTCCCGAGGGCAAGCCATCTTCTTCGAGGTGGACCCGGACCTGGCCGAAGGAGCCATCGACCAAAAGGATGCGGAGAAACGCTGCGTTCCGCACGAAGACGGAAAGCCGCGGAAATCGAGCTATTTAAAAATCTACCGGGTGCTCGAGTCGATTCCTGCGGAAGCTCTTTCCCGTCTCTATTTGACGACGGACGACGGACGCACCCTCGGCCTGCAAGCGCAGGAAGCGCCGTCCGGCGACGATGACCGTCTCCTCCATTTGTATCAGGAAATCTGCCCGGTGACGCCCCGCGTCGTCAGCAAGCTCCCGCCCGCCGCCTTTAGCAGTAATCTGACCTCCGGAGGCGGGCCGATCCAGGTCCCCCGCATTGTATTTGCCGAAATGAAACTGGGATCCCTCGCCACCGACCCCGACGCCCCCGATGTTGGTGATCTTCCCTATCTGAATCTCGACCATCTCCGGGATTGCCTGAAAGAACTGCAAAACGCCCACTCCAAGCCGACGAAAACGGCGTTGCGCTTGATGCGCCATGATGTTCTTTTCCGCACGATCCGCGGAGGTTTCTACCTGGGAGATGCGGACACCCTCCGATACTTCCCCCTCCCTTCGCCGGAAGAACTGGAGACGACCCACTACTCCTGGTGGCGCTCGGCCCTTTCCGGATTCGGCAACTGAGCGGACCTACTCCTCATGATCCCAACTCCCCTATTCTGGCTAACCCCACTGGCGTCGATCACCGCTCTCGGATTCGCTTATTTCTTTTTCCGGCAAATGCTTGCCGCTTCCGAGGGGAACGAAACCATGAGGACCATCGCCGGTCATGTGAGAACCGGAGCAATGGCTTACCTGCGCCAGCAATACAAAGTGGTCGGCCTATTCTTCTTCGGTATCTTCATTCTCTTCGCGGTGCTCGCCTACGGTCTCGACCTCCAAAACCATTGGGTGCCCTTCGCCTTTGTCACGGGAGGTTTCTTCTCGGGCCTGGCCGGCTTCTTCGGGATGAAAACCGCGACCTTTGCGGCCGCGCGGGTTACGGAGGCGGCTCGCGAGTCTCTGAACGGCGGCCTGAAACTGGCTTTTCGGAGCGGAGCGGTGATGGGACTGGTGGTGGTCGGGCTCGCCCTTTTCGACATTTCCCTGTGGTTTCTTATCCTGAATATCTTTGTCGAAGCCGCCACTCCCCAGGTCAAAATGACCGTTCTGACGACGACCATGCTCACCTTCGGCATCGGCGCTTCGCTTCAAGCTCTCTTCGCCCGTGTCGGCGGAGGGATCTTCACCAAAGCCGCCGATGTCGGGGCCGACCTCGTCGGCAAGGTCGAGGCGAGTATCCCGGAAGACGATCCCCGTAACCCGGCGACCATCGCCGACAATGTAGGGGATAACGTCGGGGATGTAGCGGGGATGGGAGCGGACCTATACGAATCTTATTGGGGTTCGATTATCGCCACCGCGGCTCTCGGTGCGGCGGCCTTTGCGGGATCCACTCCCGAACTCCAATTCAAAGCCACGGTCGCGCCCATGGTTGTCGCCGCCATCGGCGTGCTGGTTTCCGTTCTCGGCGTGTTTTGCGTCCGTGCCAAACCGGATGCCGGACAACGGCAGCTCATGGGGGCCCTCGGAAAAGCGGTCAATCTCAGTGCGGTGCTGATCGTTGTTCTCACTTACGGAGTCCTGACGCTGCTGGACTTGCCCAACTCCATCGGGATTTGGGGAGCCATCGTCTCCGGTCTTGTGACGGGACTGGTTGTGGGCAAGGCCACGGAATACTACACCAGCCACGAGTTCTCCCCGACACGCGGGATTGCCGGTTCGGGAGAAACCGGACCCGCCACCGTCATCATCTCGGGCCTCGGGGTTGGCTTTTTCTCTACGGTCATTCCCGCTTTGGCCATCATCGCCGGCGCTACGTGCGCTTACGGTTTTGCAGCCGGAGAATGGCACTTCTCCGCCGATTCCCTCTCCATGGGCCTGTACGGGATCGGGATCGCCGCCGTCGGCATGTTATCCACCCTCGGCCTGACCCTGGCGACGGACGCCTACGGCCCCATAGCGGACAACGCGGGAGGAAATGCCGAGATGAGCGGCCTCGGTCCGGACGTCCGCAAGCGCACCGACGCTCTGGACGCTCTCGGAAACACCACTGCGGCCACCGGCAAGGGCTTCGCCATCGGTTCGGCAGCCCTGACCGCCCTTGCCCTGCTCGCATCCTATATCGAAACTCTGAAAATCGGCCTCGCCCGGACGATCCAACGCACCGGGGAATTCGTATTTCCCGACGGCTCGATCCTCACAACGGCTTCGCAGGCCGAGACTCTGGATCTCATCCACTTCATGGAGAGCTTCGGTGTGACCCTGATCAATCCGAAGGTGCTCTTCGGCGTTTTCATCGGTGCCATGGTTGCCTTCTTGTTTTGCGGCCTCACGATGAACGCGGTCGGCCGGGCAGCCGGGAAGATGGTGGAAGAAGTCCGGCGCCAGTTCCGCACGATCGAAGGGATTCTTACCGGGAAAGACCAGCCGGACTACGCCCGCTGCGTGGAAATATCAACCGTCGGCGCGCAGCGTGAAATGCTTGCTCCTGCGGTCGTAGCCATTCTCGTTCCCGTGACCGTAGGGTTCGTTTTCGGGGTCCCGGGAGTCTTCGGGCTCCTCGCCGGAGCCCTCTCGGCGGGTTTCGTCCTCGCCATCTTCATGGCAAACTCGGGAGGCGCCTGGGACAACGCGAAGAAATTCGTGGAGGAAGGCCATCACGGAGGAAAAGGAAGCGACGTACACAAGGCAACCGTGATCGGCGATACGGTGGGTGATCCGTTCAAAGATACCTCCGGACCCTCGCTGAACATCCTCATCAAACTCATGAGTATGGTTTCCATCGTCACCGCCGGGGTCACCCTGTCCTTCAACATATTTTAGGGCGTATGATAGAATGAGCCAGAGCACCGTTTTTTCGGTCTATGTCCGTAAAGAGAGCACCCGGCTTTCGTAAGCTCGCACCTCTTTCAACCA
This sequence comes from uncultured Puniceicoccaceae bacterium, assembly GCA_964492605.1. Lineage (GTDB taxonomy): Bacteria > Verrucomicrobiota > Verrucomicrobiia > Opitutales > Puniceicoccaceae > Puniceicoccus. The sequence goes on along the minus strand of CAZBLJ010000205.1, from coordinate 1,604 downwards.
GGAACCTCTGCGAGCCGTCGGAGCACCGCCTCTACATCGACTCGGATTCCGGCAAATCGTTCTTTGGCATATTCAAAACCACTCATTCTGTAAACCTGGTTTGGGGTTGCTCATTCATTCAAGGACAAATCGGAGAGTTTGCCTCCGGAGAACACCCGGTCATCCCAGGCGATCAAACCTTTGCTCCACGCTTCTGCGCCAGAATCGTCATAACCTCGGCGGGTGGCCTTTGTGCACGATAGAGTCCGGCCATGATCTCCATAGCCGGACGAACGTGGTTGAAAAACCGCTTGTAGGCGGGGCAAAGGTAATTGAGACCCCACTCTCCGTCGGGCGTCCAATTGAAGCGATGCTTGGGGCACTCCCCATTGCACGCGAACCGGACCGAGCACTCCCGACAGTATCGGGGCAGCCGGTCCCGCTTCGCCTCGCCGAAGGCGATTGCCGCCGGACTGTCCGCCAGCTCGCCCAAACTCGTGTTCATAAGGTTGCCAAGCTTATACTTCGGATAGACGAAATGGTCGCAGGCGAACACATCCCCGTTGTGCTCCATGGCCAGCGCCCGCCCACAGGTTTCGGAAAAAAAACAAACCCCTCCCGGAATGCCGAGCCACTTTTGCAGGGCATTGTCGAAAATTTGAACATAAACCTTGCCCACATCCCGCTTGATCCATTGGTCGAAGATCTTGACGAGGAACTCCCCGTAAGCCGGGGCCGGGACCGAAAACTCGGACATCTTCGGATTCTCGCGTTCGGCGGGCGGGGTCTCCAAATCCGGAGGAGCGGCAAAGTCCAGATCCAGCTTCGCCGCAACCGTATCCACCTCCCGCTCCACGATCGGGATAAATTGCAGATACTTCGAACCGATGCTCTTGAGAAATTTATAGATCCTCACCGGGTGCCGCACCGTAACCGCGTTCACACAGGTCAGGGTATTGAACTCCACTTTGTGCTTCCGCAGCACATTCAGTCCGCGCATCACCTTCTTGTAGGTGGGCCGATCCCTCTTGTCCACCCGCAGTGCATCGTGCACATCCTCCGGGCCGTCGATGGAAAGCCCGACCAAAAAATCACTCTCCGCCAGGAATTCGCCCCACTCGTCATCCAACAAGGTCCCGTTGGTCTGAAAAGCATTCTCTATCCGCTTTCCGCCGGCATATTTCTTCTGCAATGCCACCACCTTGCGGAAATATTCCACTCCCAGCAAAGTCGGCTCGCCGCCTTGAAAAGCAAAAGATACGTGGTCGCCGGGCTGGGATTGGATGTAATCCCGAATGAAGGTCTCGAGACGCTCGTCGGACATCTTCCAACTTTCCTTCTCCGGGTAGAGATTCTCCTTCTCCAGATAAAAACAGTATTTGCAATCCAGATTACAAATGGGTCCGATCGCCTTTGCCATGATATGGTAAGGCTGCCGGGCGGTTTTCATGAGATCAGACATTTCGACCCTCAGAAAATGGGCCGAAACCCCTCCTTGTCCAGAAAGAGCCTACTCAACCCGAAGAAAAGGCGATATAACCAAGGATGGCGGGATAGACGGGACTCGAACCCGCGGCCTCCGGCGTGACAGGCCGGCGCTCTAACCAACTGAGCTACTACCCCAA
>CAZBLJ010000204.1:0-4989 GCA_964492605.1 uncultured Puniceicoccaceae bacterium | reverse complement strand
CGGTGCTTCTCAAGGTCTCTACGGGGTGGCAGAAGTTTGTAGAGGTGCCTCCGAAGAAACCCGTATGTTGTTCGCATGGCAATGAACCCACCGGCCTGCCGAACCTTCCGTCGCCCCGCAGCCCCCCTCCGAGACTGCGTCGAAAAGCTTTTCGCATAAAGGGCTCGCGCCGCCGTTCGTCAGGCGGGCTTGTTCAACAATCAGTTATCAACGCGGCTTCGCGCGATTGATAACTTCAGGGTTCTGCCTCCTCAATCTAGCTGCTTTTGGATGCTATCGATTAGCTTGGGCAGGTCATCTTCAATAATCCCCCAAATTATCTCATCATCGAGATGATCATAACCATGAGCCAGGATATTTCGAAATGATATCGCACCACGCCAGCCAGTGATCGATGTCTCCAGAAATTCCTCATCCTTATCTCGGATTCTCTTCAGTGCTTCACCGAGGATTTCAAACTGTCGTTCTACAGCGGAACTCAGCATCAAGTCCTGCGTGTAGTCCTCGTATTCCTTTTCTTTGAGGAATATTTGGATGGCCTTTGAGGCCTCATGGGCATCAAACAACCACTTCTGAATCTCAACTTCCATAGATGCGGATACGATCCCGATTCACTCTCTCTTTTAAGAATGGATTCCGAAGCGACTTTTCAGTGAGCAGATCCACCTTTTGATGAAATCGATCTTCGACCTCATGGAGAAATCCAAAGAATCGGGTCGAAATCTCTTTTCTTCGGGGTTCCGAAAACTCAATAATCAGATCGATATCGCTGCCCTCTTTCAGCTCAGAGCGGGCAATTGAGCCAAACGCATCCACGTATGCGATACGATATTTCTCGCACATTGAAGGCATCTCCTGTTTGAGTTCTTCCAAGGTAATCACGTTTTCAATGGTGAGTCACCAGCCGACTTCCTTCAACTTCATTTTTTCAGAACGACAGTGTTTATTGGTGTTTCTTGGGCATGGTCTGAGAGGCTGAGACTCTCGGACAGGAATGTCCGTTTGTGGTGCGGCGGGATCAACCAGCCAAACGGGTTGGAAACCCGTTCCCCTTTTGAGCGGGGAGCAGCCGAACGGGTTGGGAAACCTGTTTTCCCTTTTGAACGGGGAACGGCCAGGAGTGTCCGGCCTCCGGGGGGTTTGCCCCATCCTTTTCCGGTGGAGGGCGCTGAAGCAACCCTCCCACGCTGGATACTGTGCGCGCGGGTTATCCTCATTTGAATTTGTGTGAAAATGGTTTGGGGCCTTCCGGGTTGTCTTGCGGTTGGCTGTCGGATTTGCGTTGCTTTCTGCGGGGTTCTCCCGATGCTTCGGCGCTTTTTTGCATCCATGGACTCTTCTCTCATCCGTAATGTGGCGATCATCGCCCATGTCGACCACGGCAAGACTACGCTGGTGGACCAGCTTCTGCGCCAGAGCGGGGTGTACCGGGAAAACCAGCAAATGACCGAGAGAGCGATGGACAGCATGGACCTCGAACGGGAGAAGGGGATCACCATCAAGGCGAAGAATACGGCGGTGCGCTACGAGGAGCTGTTGATCAATATCGTCGATACCCCCGGTCACGCCGATTTCGGTGCCGAGGTGGAGCGCGTGATGAAGATGGTGGACGGGGTGCTGCTTCTGGTCGACGCTTCCGACGGGCCCCAGGCGCAGACGCGGTTCGTTCTTCGAAAGGCGCTGGCGGCGGGCCTGGCGCCGGTGGTCGTCCTGAACAAGGTCGACCGCGATACCGCCCGACCGGAGTACGTGCACGACAAGGTGCTCGAGTTGTTTCTTGAGCTGGATGCGACCGAGGAGCAGTTCAATGCGCCGTTCGTCTATGCGAGTGCGAAAGACGGTTGGGCCGCCATGGCACCGGAGGGACCGCGCGAGAGCATGAAACCGCTGTTCGAGGTGATCCGAAACGCGATCCCCGCGCCGGTCACCGAAGAGGGTTCGTTTCGGATGCTGGTCAGCAATATCGACTGGAACGAATTCGTCGGGCGGATCGCGGTCGGCCGGATCCTGAGCGGAAGGGTGAGGCAGGGGCAGAACGCCTGGTCGATCGATAAAGACGGGGCCTCCAAGCGCGTCAAGATCACGAAGCTGTTCACCTACACCGGGCTGAGCACCGAAGACGCCCCGGAATCGGTGGCCGGAGACATCGTGGGCCTGGCGGGCTTCGAGGGAATCGGGATCGGGCAGACCGTCGCCGCCGAGGCCGATGCGGAGCCGCTGCCGTTCCCCGAGATCGATCCGCCCACCATCGAGATGGAGTTCTCGGTCAACGACGGGCCGTTTGCCGGCCGGGATGGAAAGCTCGTCACCTCCCGCCAGATTCGCGACCGCTTGCTCCGGGAGATGGAGTCGAACATCTCGATCCGGGTGACCGACGGGGACCGGTCGGGATGTTTCCGGGTGGCTGCACGCGGGGCGATGCAGATCGCGGTCCTGGTGGAGACCATGAGGCGGGAGGGCTTCGAGGTCCTGGTCTCGCGACCGACCGTTCTGTCCCGCGAGGTGGACGGCCGGAAGCAGGAACCTTTCGAGAGCGTCTGGGTGGAGGTGACGGAGGAAACGCTGGGTTCGGTGTTCGATCTGGTGAACCGGCGCAAGGGCACCGTCACCAACGTGGACCACCATCCCTCGGGAGTGACCGTCGAGGCCGAGATGCCCACCCGCGGATTGATCGGGATGGAGACGGATCTGGTGAATTTGACGAGCGGGGAGGCGGTCATGAGCCATTTGTTCCTGGAATACCGGGCGCAGGTCGGCAACATCGACCTGCGGACCACCGGCACGCTGGTCTCGATGGACCAGGGGAGCGTCATGGCCTACGCCCTGGACAATCTCCAGCAGCGGGGGCGGCTGTTCGTCGGGCCGGGCGAGGAAGTGTATCCCGGGCAGATCGTCGGGGAGAATCCCCGCAAGCACGATCTGCCGGTCAATCCGACCAAAGCCAAGCAGCTGGACAACATGCGCAGCAGCGGAGAGGGCAAGGGGATCATGCTGAGTCCTCCGGTAAAGTTTTCGCTGGAGAAAGCGCTGGAGTACATCGGCCCGGACGAGCTGGTCGAAGTGACGCCGAAGTTTTTGCGGCTGCGCAAGCGGATTCTGGACGCGAACGAGCGCCGGAAAACGGAGAAGCGGGCCGAGGCGGTATGACGATTTTGTAACATTTCCGAATCCCCGTAAATTTGTTCTTCGCCCGGTGGGGAGAATCCTCTAACGATGCCCCCATGAGCAAGGGTTTCGGGGTCAGCGTCTTCGCACTGGCGGCAGTGTTCTTCGGCTGCTTTTTCCTGTGGCCCATCTGGCAGGTGCTCGAGGGAGGATTCCGGACGGTCGAGGGCGGATGGACGCTTTCCTACGTGGTGGAGGTCTTTCGCAACGACCTCTACATGCAGGGTCTGGTCAACGCCTTCGGGATGGGGATCTTTTCGACCCTCCTCGCCTTGCTGATCGCCCTGCCGCTGGCCTTCGTATCGGACCGCTACGATTTTCCCGGCAAGAAGATGTTCTCCGCCCTCATCCTCCTGCCGATCATGCTCCCGCCGTTCGTGGGGGCGATCGGCGTCACCCAGATCCTCGGGCAATACGGCGTCCTGAACACGTTTCTGGTGAACATCGGATGGCTCGATCCGAGCCGGACGATCGACTGGTTGGGCGAGAGCCGCTTCTGGGGGGTGGTCGCGTTGAACGGACTGAGCCTGTACCCGATCCTGTACCTGAACGCGGTGGCTTCCCTGGCCAACATCGATCCGGCCATGGAGGAGGCGGCGGAGAATCTGGGCTGCCGCGGATGGCGCCGGTTTTTCAAAGTCACCCTCCCGCTGATGCGGCCCGGAGTCTTCGCGGGAAGCACCATCGTCTTCATCTGGGCCTTTACGGAACTCGGGGTGCCGCTGATTTTCGATTACAACCGGGTCACCCCGGTGCAGATTTTCAACGGGATCTCCGAGATCGGCTCGAATCCGTTCCCCTTCGCGCTCGTGGCGGTGATGCTGACCGCCTCCGTGATTTTCTATCTATTGGGCAAGGGCCTGTTCGGGCGGAATACGTTTTCCATGATGGCCAAGTCCGGCCATGCGGCGGTTGCCCGGAGACCGGGTGCCTTCGGGAAGATTTTCTGCGTGGGGTTGTTCGGCGGGATTACCTTCCTGGCCCTCCTACCCCATCTGGCGGTGATCCTGATCTCCTTCTCCAGCGATTGGTATGCGGGGATGCTGCCCACCGGCTGGACTCTGGAGAACTACGAGTTGGCGCTCGGTCATCCGCTGACCCTTTCCGCGATCCGGAACAGCCTCTTCTACAGTTCGACCGCGACGGTGCTGAACGTGATTCTCGGAGTGGCGATCGCTTACGTGGTGGTCCGGTCGAAACTGCCGGGGCGTTCGTTGCTGGACTCCGCCGCCATGTTGCCGTTGGCCGTACCGGGGATCGTCATCGCTTTCGGTTATCTGGCGATGACCCAGCAGGGAAAGACCTTCGACTTCCTCAACCCGGTCAACAACCCGGTGCCGCTTCTGGTGATCGCCTATGCGATCCGGAAGTTGCCGTTTGTGGTGCGGTCGGCGGTGGCGGGCCTGGAACAAACCAGCGTCACTTACGAAGAGGCGGCCCAGAACCTGGGTTGCCCGCCGGTGAAATCCGCGCTGCGGATCACCATGCCCCTGATCCTGGCCAATCTGCTGGCGGGGGCGATTCTCGCCTTCTCGCAGGCGATGCTCGAGGTGTCGGACAGCCTGATCCTCGCCCAAAAACAGCAGTTTTATCCCATCACCAAGGCCATCTACGAGCTGATGAATCTGCTGGGAGACGGACCGTACATCGCCAGTGCCCTGGGGGTTTGGGCCATGGCTTTCCTGGCGGTGACGATCATCGGCTCCTCGGTGCTGCTCGGGAAGAAATTGGGGGCGATCTTCCGCGTGTAGCGGCCTTGGGGAGAAAACCAGGGGCATTTCATCTGGCTCGCAGTGGGTCGAATTCCCAAAAGGAACTCCGCCT
>CAZBLJ010000203.1:0-5029 GCA_964492605.1 uncultured Puniceicoccaceae bacterium | reverse complement strand
GCGTGACGAAGGCACGCCTACCCCGGACGATTCCAACATCGCCCGAAGTAGACCCTGCTTCGCAAGGCCTCTACAAACCGCCATTCCGTAGAGGCGTGACGAAGGTCACGTCTACCCCCGACGATTCCGAAACGGCCAGGAGGTAGACCCTGCTTCGCAAGGCCTCTACAAACCGCCATCCCGTAGAGGCGTGACGAACGTCACGTCTACCCCCGAAGGTTCCGAAATAGCCCGGAAGTAGACGCTGCTTCGCAAGGTCTCTACGTGAGTGAGCCGGAGGCCCCCTACTCTTTCCGAAACAAACGGTATACCCGGATGAAGAAATACGGCGCAAAAATCACGACGAACAAGGTCGTCGTGGTGATGCCCCCGAGAACCCCCATACTGATGGCGTTCTGGGCTCCCGATCCCGGGCCGGTCGCGAAGGCCAGGGGCATGACGCCCAGGATAAACGTCAAGGAGGTCATCAAGATCGGGCGGAGACGCTGACGGGCCGCTTCATAGGCGGCTTTATAGGCGTTCATCCCGTCCGCGAAATTGTTCTTGGCAAATTCGACCACCAGGATGGCGTTCTTGGCCGCCAGGCCGATGGTGATCAAGAGACCGACCTGGAAGTAAACATTGTTCGCCTGACCCGTCAGCCAGGTCGCCAGAACGGCTCCGAAGATGCCCAGCGGTACGACCAGCATGATGGCGACCGGAATCGCCCAGCTCTCGTAGAGAGCCGCGAGGATAAAGAAAACTGCGAGAACGGAGATAAGGTAGAGCAGCATCGTATTCGTGGTGGCCTCCCGTTCCTCAAAGGACAGGCCGGTCCAGGAAAGACCGATTCCGTCCGGCAACCCCTCGGCAAGCTTTTCGATCTCCGCAAAAGCCTCTCCGGAACTGACTCCCGGAGCGGTCGATCCCTGCACCTCCCGCGAGGGAGATCCCGCAAACCGGCTGAGCTTCGGCGAGCCAAAGGTCCAGTCGCCGGTAGCGAACTCCGCCAGCTGCACCATGGCACCGCTCTGATTCCTCACATACCAGTTCCCGATATCGTCGGGCAACATCCGGTAGGGAGCGTCGGCCTGGACATAGACCCGCTTCACGCGGCCATTCTCCAGAAAATCATTCACGTATGTCCCCCCGAGAGCGGTGCTGAGAGTCCGGTTGATCGAAGAGATGGGAACCCCCATGGACCGCGCCTTGTTGCTGTCGATATCCAAATCGTATTGGGGGCTGTCGGCGAGTCCGTTGAACCTCACCCCGGTCAGCTTTTCGTTCCGGTTGGCCTGTTCCAGAAAGCGGTCCATCGCCTCGGACAAAGCCTGCTGCCCCACCCCTCCGCGGTCCACCAGTTGCAGCTCGAAACCACTGACCCGCCCGAGGGCGCTGATGGGCGGCGGCACAATCGGGATCGCGAATGTATCGGGGATGCCCGAGAGAGCCTGCCGGGCCCGGTTGCGCACCGCAAAGACAGAATTCTCCTCCTCGCGCTCCGCCCAGTCCTTCATTTTGATAAAGGCGATCCCCACGTTCTGGGCGCGCCCGGAGAAACTGAAACCCGCCGCCGCAAAAAGCCCCTCGACGGCATCCGAAGCTTCCTCGAGGTAAAAGTCCTCCATCTTCTCCACTTTCTCCAGCGTTTGCTCGAGCGTGGAACCGGCCGGGCCGGACAAAAGGGTGAACATCCTCCCCTGATCTTCGTCAGGGAGAAAAGAAGATGGAATGCGGACGAAGATCAGCACCGTCGAGACGATCAGCCCGACGAAAATCAGCGGAAGGATCACCCGGCTTTCCAAAAGCGAGTCCATCAACCTGCGATGCCCGCGCCGAACCCGTTCGAAGGTCCGGTTAAAGAGTCCGAAAAACCCCTTGCTCTTGACCTCTTTCCCGGACTTGAGAATCAGCCCGCACAGGGACGGCGAGAGGGTGAGAGCGATAAAGAGCGAGATCCCCATCGCCACCGAGATGGTCACGGAAAACTGACGGTAGATCACTCCGACCGAACCCTCGAAAAAACTCATCGGCAGGAAGACGGCCCAGATCACAACGGTGGTCCCGAGCAACGCTCCGGAGATTTCCTTCATCGCGAGATTGGCCGCCTTTTTCGGCTGGAGGTCCGGATCCTTCTCGAGTTTGTGCTCCACGTTCTCGGTCACGACAATCGCGTCATCGACCAACATCCCGATCGCGAGGACGAGAGCAAAAAGGGTTAGCACGTTAATCGAATACCCGAAGAGGTAGAGAAATCCGAAAGTTCCCAGCAAAACGATCGGGATCGTGATCGCCGGGATAAAGGTGGCCCGCACCGTTTGGAGAAAGACGAAGATGACCATCACCACGAGAACGATGGCGAGACTGAGGGTGAAGACGACGTTGCGGATGGAGGCCTCGATAAAGGGCGCGACATCGACCGGATAGACGATCTCGAGACTGTCCGGGATGATCGAGTCGAACTCGGCCACCCGGTCTTTCACGGCCTGGATGGTTTCCAGGGCATTGGCATCCGGCGCGAGTTGGATTGCGATGCCCGACGCGGGGTTCCGGTTCCATCGACCGACGATGTTGTAGTTCTCCGCCCCCACCTCGATCCGGGCCACATCGGCCAGGGTCACCTGCCCACCCTCCTCGGTCACCGTCAGGAGGATCCGGCCAAACTCGTCCGCCGTGGTCAAAAGCGACTGCGCGGTGATGGTCGCGTTCAACTGTTGGCCGCTCACACTCGGCGTTCCGCCAATTTCGCCGGTCGCGAGTTGCACGTTTTGCTCGCGGACCGCCTCGACCACGTCGAGGGTAGTTAGATTGAAGCTGTTCAACTTCTGCGGATCGAGCCAGATCCTCATGGCATGCTCGGGGCCGAAGGTCTGGATCTGCCCCACACCGTCAACGCGGCTCAGGGGTTCCTGGAGGTTCGAGGAAAGAAAATCCGAAATGTCGTTTCGGCTCATGGATCCGTCCTTCGAATAGAAGCCCACGATCAACGCGAAGCTGCTGCCGGACTTCTCTACGGGCACCCCGAGTTCCTGGACGATCGAGGGAAGCGAAGAGAGCGACTGCGCCACTTTGTTTTGGGTCTGCACCTGGGCGATGTCGGGGTCGGTCCCGGGTTCGAAGGTCAATTCGATGGTCGCCTGCCCCGCGGAGGAACTCTCGGACTGGATATAGCGAAGGTTGTCGATGCCGGTCAGATTCTGCTCAATGACCTGGGTTACGGTGTTTTCCAGCGTCTCGGCGGAAGCACCCGGGTAGGTCGCCGAAACCGAAATCTTCGGCGGGGCGATGTTCGGATACTGCTCGACCGGAAGCTGAAAAAAACCAAACGCACCCAGTCCCACGATAAACAGGGCGATCACCCGGGTGAAGATCGGGCGCGCGATGAAAAAATCCGAGATCATGAATCAGCTTCCCGAACGAATCTCCCTCGGTTGGACCGCCGCTCCTTCCCGAAGCATCATGGTGCCCTCGACGATCACCCGGTCTCCCGGCTCGAGACCCTCCAACACGATCCATTGGTTCCCGACGGCGGCCCCGGTTCGAACCGGCTTCTTGCGTGCCCGTTCCTCCGAATCGATGATCCAGACACTCTTTTCGCCTCCGGGCTCGATGGACACGCTCTTCTGCGGAATGGCGATCCGTTTTTCGGCTTCCTGGTCACGAACGAAAGCGCGAACGAACATTCCCGGCAGCAGCTCCTTGTCCGGGTTGGGAAAAACCGAGCGCAGCCGGATCGAACCGGTCTGCGGATCAACGGCCATCTCCGCCACATCGAGCGTTCCCTCTTCGGGATACGGTTCGTCGCCGGAGTCCGGGAACAGGACCACCGTGAAAAGATCCGCGGCGTCTCCGCTCTTCCGAGCCGCCAGAAAGCGCTTGCGCAGGTCGCCCGAAACGACCGCCGATTTGGACAAGTCGACATAAACGGGGTCCAGCTCGCGGACGATCGCCAGGGGCTCGGCTTGCCTCTCCGTGACCAGAGCCCCTTTCGTCACCCTCGACGGGCCGATAAAGCCGCTGATCGGAGAACGGACCTTCGTGTATTCGAGATTGATTTCAGCCGTCCGGACATCGGCGCGCGCGATTTTCAATTCCGCCTCCGCCGCCATCAGTGCGAAACGCGCCTCGTCAAAAACCTGCTGGCTCACCGATTCGGCCTTGAACAATTTCTCGACCCGCTTGAACTGCGCCTCGGCGTTCAGGCGTTGGGCCTCCGCATCCTCCAGAGTCCCCTGAGCCCTCTCCAGATCCGCCTCATAACGGGCCGCGTCGATCTGGTAAAGCTGCTGGCCCTCCTCGACAAAGGAACCCTCCTCGAACAGACGGGATTGGATAATCCCGGTTACCTGGGGACGGATTTCCGCCACCTGGTAGGCGACAACCCGCCCCTGCAAAGGATCACGGCGATGAATCTCCCGCGGTTCAACCGACAGGAATCCGACCTCGGGCGGCGGCCCCGCCCGGGAGCCGCCAGCTCTGCTGGTATCCCCTCCCCCGTCATTGCATCCGGCAAGAGCAACCACACAGAGAAAGAGCGCTGGAAAAAACCGCCGACCTCCCCGAGGCGAAGCACCACGGACGGCCAACGTTAAATTCGGCGAAGGATTTGGAATCGATCTTTTGATCCGGGAAAGGAAGACCGAGCCCTGTTCTTTAGTCAAACCCAGCCGGACGATAACACCTTTCCGCAGAGTTCAGACGCACAGCCCAAAGGGAATCTCCACGCGCTCTCCCGTCCGGCTCGATTGGAGGACGGCTTGCGCGAACTCCACGTACTTCAGACCGTCGTCGAAGGTGGTGAAGCGCACCGGCTCAAGTCCCCGCACGGCGTTGACGAACTCTTCCTCGACACGCCAGCCTCCCACCTCGTCCTCGGGGATGACGATCTCGTTCAAGCATGGGATATTTACGATTGGAGACACAACCCGGTTGCGCTTCATCGGAACTTCGCCCATTCGGTAGTCCATGCTCAAAACGATCCCCAGTTTCCTTTTTGGACTCGCGCTCGCGGCCCAGGGTGCCCTTTGGTGGTTGTTTCCCCTGGCACCGG
>CAZBLJ010000202.1:0-5035 GCA_964492605.1 uncultured Puniceicoccaceae bacterium | reverse complement strand
ACACCGCTGGTGCCCCGGGCCGACGCACGGTAAAACCGTTCCGACATTCCCTTCTCCGCCATTTCGGCCGCCATCTCCTCCGCGAGATCGGCATCCATGTTTCCGACCGCAATCGCTCGAAAGCCGGCAACGAGGGCCGCATGATCGTTGCCGGAATCTCCCGCGTAAACCAGCTCCGCGGGGTCGAAATCGGCGTGAGTCGACAGCCAAATCAACGCGTATGCTTTCGAGACGCCCTTCGGCAACAGGTCGAGCAGGCCGCGATTCGTGAAGGGATCGACGCTCGGCATACAGTTGAACGGTAGTTTCTCGGTTTCGCAGACGATTCCGATCTCTTCCGCCAGTCCACGCACCGCCTTGTCCTCGCAGAAATAGCTGATCTTGAACGGCCCTTGCGAAGCCTCGTCCTGTAGAAGGATCCCTTCGACCGGTTGGAGCGCGGTCTCCACGGCTCTGCGATCGATTTTTCCGACGAGTTCGGACAGGTGTTCCTCATACGGTCCGAAACGCCGGAAACCCTCTGCGGTCCGGCGACAGATGGTCGTCCCGACGTCGCAGACAATCCAGCTCGGCTCGGGCAGGCCGTCCGTTTCGATCACGGAAAGCACCGAGTCCAAATGTCTGCCCGTCGCAAAAACCAATTCCCGCTCGCGCTCCTCGAGCAATCTCGAGAGGGTTGCCAGGTCCTCGCGGTTCCGGGGAGCGTCCGGAAGCGGAATCAGCGTTCCGTCCAGGTCGGTCCCGAGCACTTTGGGTGGCAATTCAGATTGAAAGTTGAAATGATCCATTACCGGAAGGATACTGGAGACCGTTAGGAAACCAAACCATCAAATTTTCATGAGTCAGAAAAACGGGATACGCATCGCCCTTCTCAGTCTCCACGGACTGATCCGGGGCGAAAACCTCGAATTGGGCCGCGATGAAGACACGGGCGGTCAGACCAAGTACGTCGTCGAACTGGCAAGAGCGCTCGCCGAGCAGGAGGACGTCAAACGGGTGGATCTGATCACCCGGCAAATCTTCGACGATCGCGTTTCCGACGATTACGCAGTTCCGGAGGAGGAAATCGGAGACGGGGCCTTCATTGTCCGCATCCCTTTCGGTCCGCGCCGCTACCTTTACAAGACCAAGCTCTGGCCGTACATGGAACAGTTCGTCGACCAGTGCCTGAACTACTTCCAGCGTACCCGGCGGGTTCCCGACATTCTCCACGGCCATTATGCGGATGCGGGTTACGGAGGCGCCCAGCTCGCACGTCTGCTCGGGAGACCGTTCGTCTTCACCGGGCATTCGCTGGGACGGGTGAAGAAGGAGCGCCTCATCGAGAGCGGCGTTTCCGAGAAGAAGATCGAAAACAGCTACCGGATTTCCCGGCGAATCGAGGCCGAAGAGTTCGCCCTCGAAACCTGCTCGCTGATCATCACCAGCACCCACCAGGAGGTGAAACAGCAATACGAGAAATACGAGAATTACATTCCGGAGCGAATGGAAGTGATTCCGCCGGGGGTGAACCTGCAATCCTTCCACCTCCCGGGCGAGAACGATCCCGACCCCGAGATCCAGCCGCAGATCGAGCGCTTTCTCGACGATCCCTCGAAACCGATGATCGTGGCGATGGCCCGTCCCGACGAACGAAAAAACCTGGAACGGCTGGTACGCACTTACGGCGAGTCCCACGAACTGCAACGGCACGCCAATCTGATCCTGATCATGGGTTGCCGGGACGACATCCGCGAAATGCCTCCGGGCCAAAAGAGTGTCCTCGGTAACATTCTGACCCTCATCGATGTCTACGATCTCTACGGAAAGGTCGCCTACCCGAAGCACCACCGGGCCGACGATGTCCCCGAGATTTACCGGATGATCACCCGTTCCCGGGGAGTATTCATCAACCCGGCCATGACCGAGCCGTTCGGATTGACCCTCCTGGAAGCGGCGGCAAGCGGCGTGCCGATCATCGCCACCAATGACGGCGGACCGAGCGACATCATCGCGAACTGCAAGAACGGGTTGTTGATCGATCCGTTCGATACGGGGTCCATCGAAAAGGCGCTCCTGCGGGCCCTCACCGAGCCCGACACCTGGCATGAATGGTCGCAACAGGGCTACGAGAACGTCCACACCCATTACTCGTGGGACCATCATGCGGAACGCTATCTGAAGGATGTCCGCGAGGTTCTCGATATTTTCCAGTCTCCGCCGGCCATGCGGACCCGGCGGAAAACCCGCCCGCTGACCGGCGTCGACCGCATCGTGATCTCCGATATCGACAATACCCTCACCGGTGACGACGAAGCGATGAAGCGGTTCTTCGACCAGATCGAATCGACCGAAACCGACATCGGATTCGGAATCGCAACCGGAAGACGTTTCGAGGAGGTGGTCCGCCTCATGGAGGAAAACGACATGCCGCAACCGGAGGTGCTCGTCACCTCGGTCGGTACGGAAATTTATTACGGGAAGAACCTTACCCCCGACGCCAGCTGGCGGAAGCACATCGACTTCCGCTGGGAACCGGAGAAGATCCGCGACATCCTGGATCCGCTGCCCGGGCTGTATCTGCAAGAGGAACACGAGCAGTCGACCTTCAAAATCAGCTACGGGATCGACTTCTCCGAATCTCCCAGCCTCCCGGCGATCAAAAGGATTCTCCGCGAAAACGGGGTGCGGGTGAAGGCGGTCGTCTCCCTGGGGATGTTTCTGGACATCATCCCGGCTCGTGCCGGCAGTGGTTTGTGCATCCGGCACATGGCTTTCAAGTGGGGTTTCCCGGTGGAACACATCCTGGTAGCCGGAGACTCCGGAAACGACGAGGAGATGCTGGCCGGAAACACCCTGGGCGTGGTCGTCGGGAACTACAGCCGGGAACTCGAGAAGTTGCGCAAATTCCCCCGGATCTATTTCGCCGAAGCCACGAACGCCGGCGGTATCCTCGAAGGAATGGACTACTACAATTTCCTCGGGGAAATCAGAATCCCCAACGACAGAAACGTCGACGCCGAATCCGACGCCTGACCCATCGTCCTGATCCTTCACGGCTTCAAGCCGCGTAGCATTCCCGGAAGAAGATGAACTTCATGGAAAACAACCGTCTCGTCTACGAGGCGGACCGTTCCCTGCGGAGGATTCGCCCGAAAATCGACCGCCGGATCGACGAGTCCGGCGTCGGCATCGAAGAGCGCACCCGTTTGTCGGAGTCCGTAGAGGCTCGCCTCAAAGAGCACTGGCCGCGACTGTTTCGACTGCTCTACCAGCTCTACGGACATCACTACGACTTCTTTTACTACCTGGAGAACATCCTTCTGACGGCGGTCGACTGCTGGCTGGACAGACCGAAACCCCTGAAAGAACTCGACCGCAAGCGTGAGAACGACCCGAGCTGGTATCTCTCCGAGCGCATGGTCGGAGGATCGCTGTACGTCGACCTGTTCGCCGGAGACCTGGTCAAACTCCGGGAAAAGATCCCCTACCTGAAGGATCTCGGCATTACGTATCTGCACCTGATGCCGCTGTTCGCCGTGCGGCCCGGCAATAATGACGGAGGGTACGCCATCAGCGACTACCGTTCGGTGGACCCCCGGCTCGGCACGATCGACGACCTCCGGGAACTCGCCCGCGATCTGCGAAAAGTCGGCATTTCGCTGGTCCTCGACTTCGTCTTCAACCACACCGCCGACGATCACCTGTGGGCGATCCGCGCCCAGGAAGGAGAGCAGGAATTTCTCGATTATTACCGCACCTTCCCGGACCGTTCGATTCCCGACGAATACGAACGAACTCTCCGCGAGATCTTCCCGTCGGTTCGCCGGGGGAACTTCACCTGGGACGAGAGCATCAAACGCTGGGTTTGGACCACCTTCAACAGCTTCCAGTGGGACCTCAACTACGCCAATCCGGAAGTCTTCCGGGCCATGGCGGCGGAGATGCTCTTCCTGGCCAATACCGGGGTCGAAATCCTGCGTCTGGATGCGGTCGCCTTCATCTGGAAACAAATGGGCACCTCTTGCGAAAACCTGCCGGAGGCCCACACCATCATTCAGGCGTTCAATGCCGTTTGCCGCATCGCCGCCCCGGGACTCGTCTTCAAATCCGAAGCGATCGTCCACCCCGACGAGGTGGTCCAGTACATCGATTCCGGCGAGTGCCAACTCTCCTACAATCCCACCTTCATGGCGCTTCTCTGGGAATCGATGGCCACGCGGGAAACGAAACTGCTGAAGCGGTCCATGCACCACCGGTTCCAACTCCCGCCGAAGACCGCATGGATCAACTACCTCCGCTGCCACGACGACATCGGATGGTCCTTCGACAACGGAGACAGTTGGGCCGTTGGAACCAACCCCGACCACCACCGCGACTTCCTGAACCGCTTCTACACCGCCCGTTTCCCGGGGAGCTTTGCGCGGGGCGTCCCCTTCCAGCACAACGAAGCCACCGGAGACATGCGGATCTGCGGAACGATGGCGTCCCTGGCCGGACTCGAGGAGGGCATCGTCGAGGAGAATCCCGACCTCACGAAGATGGCCCTCCGACGCATTTGCATGGCCTACGGCGTCCTCTGCGGGGCCAGCGGGATCCCCCTCCTCTTTCTGGGCGAGGAATGGGGGCTCTTGAACGATACGACATTCAGCCAGGATCCGGACAAGGGAGACGACAGCCGCTGGATCCACCGGGTGAAGATGAACTGGGACCTCCCGAAAGAGCTGGATAAGAAGAAGTCCGTTCCGGCAGAAGTCTTCCGTTTCGTTCAGAAGCTCCTCGCGGTCCGGAAAACGATTCCCGCCTTCCGCGGAAACCGTCTGAACCTGATCACGGAGAACAACCCCCACACCCTGGGATTCCTGCGTTGGCACGATGCGAACTACGCGGTGGTGGTGGCGAATTTTTCGGAGCGGCATCAGGAGGTCGATCTGTCGGAAATCCGCTCCATGGGCCTGTCGCACTTCCTGACCGACTCCCTTTCGGGCCGCGAAACAAGCACCCGCGGTGCCGTAGGGCTCGATCCCTACGAGGTGCTCTGGCTGCTCGAAGAGTA
>CAZBLJ010000201.1:0-5102 GCA_964492605.1 uncultured Puniceicoccaceae bacterium | reverse complement strand
TCCGCCTGAAGGCGGAGTTCCTTTTGGGAATTCGACCCACTGCGAGCCAGATGAAGGGCCCCTGTCCTCGCGGTGGCATCCGGTCGATTGTGCTGGCCATCCCGGCGAATATTTTGGTGGGATAATAACAAGAATTCCTTCAGTTACTTCAAAATGAAAAAGGTCATCGGAATCGATATTGGCGGGTCCAAGATCAAGGCGGCCGTCGTGGATGTGGAAAATGGCGTGACCGTTACGAAGCGGAACCGCATCCTGACGCCGCATCCCGCGAGTCCCGAGAGGATTTTGGAGGCTTGCCGGGAGTCGATCGAGCCGTTCCCGGTGGACGGGCCCGTGGGGGTCGGTTTCCCCGGGGTAGTCCGGGACGGTGTGGTCCTGACGGCGGAGAATCTGGATAAGGCCTGGTTGGGGTTCCCCATCGAGGAGAAACTGTCCAAGGCGCTGGGCCGTCCGGTTCGGGCGTTGAACGACGCCGATGCGGCGGGAGTGGCGGAGGTCCGGTTCGGTGCCGGCAAAGGCGCGTCGGGCACGGTCGTCCTTTTGACGGTCGGAACCGGACTGGGTTCGTCCGTTTTTACCGATGGTCGGCTGGTGCGGAATACCGAATTCGGGAGGATGCTTCTCGGCGGCAAGGATGACGCGGAGCTTTACGTGGCGGATCCCGCCCGGGAAAAGGACGGATTGAGCGATGAGGAGTGGGCGGAGCGTTTCCAGAAAGTCCTGGAACAACTGGAGAAACTCTTCTGGCCGAAATTGATCATCGTCGGAGGCGGGGGTGCGAAGGATTTCGACAAAGTCGCCGGTCGGATTCGAACCAAAGCCAGACTGGTCCATGCGCAGGCGAAGAACAAAGCGGGCATTATCGGCGCGGCCTATTGGGCGTCCGCCTGAACGTAATGAATGGAACTCTATGAGTAAGAAGAGCGACCGAAAAGGCATCATACTGGCCGGGGGATCGGGGACGCGACTGTTTCCGCTGACGAGAGCGGTAAGCAAGCAATTGATGCCCGTCTACGACAAGCCGATGATTTATTACCCGTTGTCCGCGCTGATGCTGGCCGGCATCCGCGAGGTTCTCGTCATCTCCACGCCGGAAGACCTGCCGCTTTTCGAGAAGTTGCTGGGCGACGGTTCGTCCTACGGGATGTCGTTTTCCTATGCGGAACAGCCCCGTCCCGAGGGTCTGGCGCAGGCCTTCCACATCGGCGAGGAGTTTTTGGATGGCGGGCCGGCCGCGCTGGTCCTCGGGGACAACCTTTTCTACGGAGGCAATTTTACGGAGGCGATCCGCAATGCGTCCGCAGCCGATGATTCGGTCGTTTTCGCCTACGAGGTGGCGGATCCGCAAGCCTACGGGGTCGTGGAATTCGACGATGACGGCAAGGTGGTCAGTCTTGAGGAGAAGCCGGCGAAGCCGAAATCGCGCTTCGCGGTGCCGGGGATCTACTTCTACGATGCCGAGGTCTCCTCGCTGGCCCGTTCCCTTAAGCCCAGCGCCCGGGGCGAGCTTGAGATCACCGATCTGAATCGGCTGTATCTGGAAAAGGGACGGCTTCGGGTCGAGGTGTTGGGGCGGGGCACGGCCTGGCTGGATACGGGCACCCACGATAGCCTGCACGCGGCGGCCTCCTTCGTGCAGGTCATCGAACAACGGCAAGGGCTGAAGATCGCCTGCATCGAGGAAATCGCCTGGCGCAACGGGTGGATCGATTCCGAGCAGGTGGAGGTTCTGGCGAGCGAACTGGGCAAAACATCGTATGCGGGTTACCTGCGCGGGTTGACTCGCAGGTAAGGAGGCCGTGTCGCCACTGGGGACTCGGGATGGCTGATTCGACGCCGGAGCTTTCGGTCGTAACGGCGTTGTTCAACCGTCTGGATCTGACCTGCCGGTTTCTCGAGGATCTCGAGGGGAGCCTGTCCGGTGTGGACTACGAGGTGGTTTTCGTTGACGACGGCAGCACCGATGGAACGAGGGATTTCCTCCAACGGGAGAATTCTTCGAAGGTCCGCTTCTTTCCGAACGAGCGGAACCTCGGATTCGCGGCCTCGAACAATCGCGGGGTCCGCGAAGCCAGAGCACCGGTGATCGCCCTGTTGAACAATGATCTCGTCCTGCGGTCGGGCTGGTTCGAACCCATGCGGGAGGAGCTGCGCCGGGGGTCGGGCTTTGTTGGCAATGTTCAGACGGACGCCCGCACGGGACGCATCGACCACGCCGGTATAGTTTTCACACCTTGGGGTATTCCGGAGCACTGGGGCCAGCGTTATCTTCGCGTGCCGCGGAAAGGGGCGCGGCGGTTCCGGGCGGTTACCGCAGCCTGCGCCCTCATCGAGCGGACGGTCTTCCTCCGGGAGGGTTCTTTCGACGAGTCCTTCCGGAATGGATTCGAGGATATCGACTTCTGTTTGCGACTCGATGCGAAAGGGATGGAGAATCGGGTGGTCTTCGAAAGCCGGGTCGGGCACTGGGTGAGCGCAAGTCCGGGGCGCAAGGAGTCGGACGCGGAGAATATCCGTCGGTTTCTGACCCGCTGGGGCGAAAAGACCTCGGATTGGGGGCTGGGGGATTGGCCGAAACATTACCTGCGGCGGCACCTTCGCTGCCCTTGGAGGCTGAACGGTCCGAAAACCCTGGTGGCCCTGCGAATGTTGTCCGGGCTCAAGACCGCCCGACCGGAGTGGATGAGGGAACGCTTCGAGTCGCTGCGCGCGAGGGGGGTGCCGGATGCCTGAGATTTACGTCGATGTCACGGCGACGGCGCACACGCTTCACCATACCGGGATCCAGAGGGTGGTTCGCTCCATCGCCCGGTGTGGATCGATTCGGGCGAATCCGGTCGCGCCGGTGGCATGGGACGGGCGAAGAGGTTTCCGATCCTTGAAGCCGACCGAGAGGCAACGCCTTTTCGACGTGTTTTCGCGAGCGGCACGCCGCAAAGGGTTGAGCGACCTTTTGTGGGACGGTCTATCCCGAACGCATCGGGTTCGATGGAATCGGTTCGGCGGCCGATCAACGTTGTTGATTCCGGAGATTCCGTCCGGAGGCCGCCTGGCAGCCCTCTCGGCTCTCGCCCGGTCTTTTCAGGCGGGTCCGGAGATGGTCGGGATCTGTCACGATCTGTTGAGTTGGAGCCATCCCGAATTCACCCACCCGGATCGTGCCACGGGGTTCGTAGCGTATCTCCGGTTCCTTTGCCGGTTGGATCGGGTGCTCTGCCCCTCGCGGACGACGGCGGACGAGTTCCTGCGGTTTCAGAAGGAGGAAGGAGTTGCGGGACCGGAGCCGGAGGTGGTTCCCTGGCCGGTCGATGGAGAGCCGCAACCTCTTCCGGAAGAGACGGGAGAGCCGTTGATTCTCTGCGTCGGCACGCTGGAGGCGCGGAAGAATCACGAATGCTTCCTCGACGCCTGCGAGGTGCTCTGGACAGGAGGATCGCGGTTCCGCGTTCAATTGGTAGGCAGGCTTCGCGCCAAAGGGGAAGATCGGATCCCGGCCCGGGTCGGGTACATGCGGGAGCGGGGGCGACCGATTTCATGGAGCGCCCGGGTCGACGACGATCAGCTGGACCGCTTCTACCGGGAAGCGCGGTTTACGGTTTTTCCTTCGGTGGAGGAGGGCTACGGCCTTCCGGTGGCGGAGTCTCTCGCTCGCGGACGTCCCTGCGTCTGTTCTGGGAAAGGGGCCGTCGGGGAGATCGCAAGAGGCGGCGGATGTGAAACGGTCGATGTCACCGATCCGTCGGACCTGACGTCCGGAATATTCCGAATGTTGGAGGACGAAGCCCGTTACCGAAAATTCGCCGAAGAGGCGGCGGGGCGCGCCTGGCCGGACTGGGACCAATGGCTGGATCGAGTGTTTCCGGAGGAAGGGGACGACGGGGATTCTGATGATTGGACGTGAGTGCGGGCTTGCCATGGGGCTTTCTTCCCTGCACACCGATTCAGAATGAGCGATGGTGCAATTTTAGTGACCGGCGGCTGCGGGTTTATCGGATCGAATTTCATCCGTTTTCTGCTGAACGGGGATTTTCGGGGTACCGTCATCAATCTCGATGCCCTCACCTATGCCGGCAACGCCGCGAATTTGGCGGATTTCGCCGATGACGACCGTTACGTTCTCGTGGAGGGGGATATCGGGGACGAGGCCGGGGTGGGCCGCCTGTTGTCGGGCTACGACGTGTCGGCGGTCGTAAACTTTGCCGCCGAGTCCCACGTGGACCGGTCCATCGATACGCCGGAGCCGTTTTTTTCGACGAACGTGACCGGTACCCTCCGAATGCTCCAGGCGGTGCGGAAATACTGGAAGGATTTGCCGCGGGACAAGGCGGGCGAGTTTCGTTTTCTTCATGTGTCGACGGATGAGGTGTACGGGTCTCTGGCTCCCGAGGATCCCGCCTTTACGGAAGAGAACCCTCATCGGCCCAATAGTCCCTACTCGGCATCGAAGGCCGCCAGCGACCATCTGGTCCGTGCGTATCACCACACCTTCGGGCTCCCGGTCGTCACCACCAATTGCTCGAACAATTACGGCCCCTTCCAGTTCCCGGAGAAGCTGATTCCACTCATGATCCTGAACGCGCTCGACGGCAAAAGCCTGCCGATTTACGGCGACGGGATGAATGTTCGGGACTGGTTGTACGTGGAGGACCATTGTTCGGCCATCCGGGAGGTGTTGCAACGAGGGCGCCTCGGGGAAACCTACAACATCGGGGGGAAGTGCGAGCGGCCGAACATCGAGATCGTGGACCGGATTTGCGAGATTCTCGACGAGCTGCGGCCCCGGGAGGACGGGACCTCTTACAGCGAGCTGAAAACCTACGTGACGGATCGTCCCGGGCACGATCGTCGCTACGCGATCGACGCGACGAAGATCGAGACCGAGCTTGGATGGAAGCCGACGGAGACTTTCGAGACGGGGATCCGCCGGACGATCCGCTGGTATCTCGACCATCGGTCCTGGTGTCGGGAAATCGAAGAGAAGAAATATCAGCGCCAGCGGATTGGCACCGGGGGGTGAATCGGTTCCCGCGTTTTTGCGTTTCCGCATGCAGGGGCCTTTCATCTGGCTCGCAGTGGGTCGAATTCCCAAAAGGAACTCCGCC
>CAZBLJ010000200.1:0-5295 GCA_964492605.1 uncultured Puniceicoccaceae bacterium | reverse complement strand
AGGAAGCCGCTGGAGCCCCAGGTGTATGCCTTGTCGCAGAGAGGTTTGCCGCTGAGCGGGTCGTAGTTCTCGGCGAAGGTCATGGTTTTCCTGGCCATATCGCAGTAGCGGCGGGAGATTTCGGCAGCCTGTTCCCCGTAGCCGCCCCGCCAGAGTCCGTCGATCAGAAGAACGCTTTCCGATGGCCAGATGGGGCCGCGCCAGTAGCCGCTTTCGAGGTACTTCGGGCTATCCGGGGCTTCCGTGGCAGGGCCGTAATCGGTCACGAACGGTCCTCCTGGCTCGAGGAATTTGGCAACCTTGTCGCGGTAGGGGCCGGGCAGGTGCTCGCCCATCACGATGATCATGTGGTTGAGGAGGCTGTTACCGGTCGCCTCGCGCTTGCCGCTGAAGGCCTGGAAGGCACTGAACTGCCCGGCTTCTTCGTCCCACAGGCGTTCGATCGTGCGCTCGACATGGCGGTCGCGACGGTCGCGCCAGCGGGCGGCCTCGGCGATAAAGCCGAGGCGCTCGGCCATGTCCGCGAGCTTGTCCATTTGCGTGACAAGGTGGCCTTGCAGGTCCGGCGCACAGTTTGGAAATCCGACGTCGAAGGCGGTTGAGTTGTCCCACCCGGAGTCGTTGCCGTGGCGGTATTCCGGCAATCCGTCGCCGTCCGCATCGCGGGCGTTAAACCACCAGTCGGTCCAGCGGCAGAGTTTCGGGTAAAACGCGCGCAGGCGTTCTTCAGTGAGCAGATTCGGGTTGGCCCGTTCCATGCAGTCCAGCGCCCAGCCGTGAATCGGCGGTTTACAATAGTTCCAGCCGCAGGTTTCCGCGTTAACGCCGTCCGGCAGGCAACCGCCCGGCTCCTGCAGGTGGAAGTGGACGTTGAGCTGATCCCACGCCGCCTCGGGATTCTTAAAGGCATAGGCAATCGCATTGAAGCAGTGGTCCCAACTCCAGCAGCTCGTCATCCAGTTGCGGCTCATCAGTGTCGTTGGTTTCCTGAGAAAACCCCAGGCGCCGACGGTCGAGGCGTAGTTGACATGCGAGGCGGCCCTGGCGGCCTCCTCATAGCCCTCGGCCACCTCGGGTGTCGTGGCGTGCCAGGCCTGCCAATCCGCCTGGGCGGCCTCTTTGCAGGCCTCGAAGCTCAGACCAAGAGTCTTCAGCGGTGCGGGTGTCATCATGTATTCCTGCATCGCAAACTCGATCCCGTCCTCGCCGACCGGTTCAAACCGCGCAAGCAATGGCTCCTGAGGTTTCGGGGCGGGTTTGGCCTCGCCTTTCTTCTGCGTGCGCTTGTGGTCGCCGATGTGCACCGGCATGTCCAGATCCAGTTCCCCCTTGAGAGGGTAGAGGCGGTATTGGATGCCGTTGGCTGCGGAATTGATGTTGAAGACCGTCTCCCCGAGCGGAAAGGCGTAGATGCCCTTGCCTTCTGTGATCGAGCGCAGGGTCAAAGCAAGCCCGCCGCTCACACGGAAGCGCGCGACTTCGTTCTCGGGAAGGCAGATTTCCACCTTGCCCCCGCCGCCGTCTTCCGGGGTCAGCGTGCAGAGTGTTTGCGTCGCGTCGATCGTGTACTTCACGGCCTTGCCATCGCGGAATAGCAGGAGCTTGAAGGTTTCGTGGAACTTTTTGCGGTGCATCGTCCGCAGGATCAGGCCCTCGTGACCCCAGGAGGGCGGAAGGACACTGAAGGTCATGAAAGACCCGGCACGTGCGAAGGGCGTATGTTCGATCAGGATTTTATTCATGGTGGTTTTGGTCACAGGTTTGAGAGAATTTTGCGCACGCCTTCGCTGGGGCGGGCGATGACGTTCGAAGCAATGACCTCGCCGATTTCCTGAGCTGCCATTGTTGCGGCCTCTATGGCGGCTTTGGCAGCAGCCACATTACCTTCCAGAACAATGGTAATGAAGCCACCGCCCAGCTTTTCCTTGGCGATGATCTCCACGTCCGCTGCTTTGGCGGCGGCATCCACCGCTGCCGTTACGGCGGTGAAGCCGCGTGTTTCAATGAATCCGAGAGCAAGGTTGGGTTGTTTGGCCATGGTGGGTTTGTTGATCAGTGAAAGGGTCACATTCTGCTCGATAAGCGCATTATACTCATCCGGAGCAAAAATCAAAGGGGCGAGTTGCCTGGGGGGACCGGAGAAAGCGGCTGCGGCCTGGAGATCAAGTCCGGCCTGCTTTGCCGCAATCCGTGCGGATTGTTCCGCACGGGCTACCGAGGATGCGTCGCCTCCGAGTTCGAGATATAGCCCGTAGTTGTCATTCAGCTCGATGGAGTAGATCTCGACCCTTGCCGCCTTCTCTACGGCGTCGAGCACCCGGAGAGCCCCGGAAAACGAGTAGACCTCGAAGGCTGCCAGACAGGGTTGGGGCAGGGGCGGCATGGAGGGCGGGTTTTCGGATCTCGTTCGATGAATTTGGGGATCGGTGCGACGGTTTACGGGTGGGGATCCATAAAGGATGTCCGGTCGGTTTGACTCCATTCGGCGGCCGTCAGATAACCGGCGTCAATCGTAAGGGTGGTACCCGTGATGCCGGCGGAATCTTCGCAGGAGAAGTAGAGCAGGGATTTCGCGACATCATTAGGGGTGAGGGGCACTCCCATCGGGACTCTTTGAAGCCGCTGGCGGAGGGTTCCTTCCGCATCGCCGGTGCTGTCGAGGTGTTCGCGGAGCATGGGGGTGTCCGTGATGCCCGGGCAAACGGAGTTGCAGCGGATGCCATCGACCGCGTAGTCCAGGGCGATTGACTTGGTGAGGCCGGTGATGGCGTGTTTGCTTGTCGTATATACGGGGGTCCCGGCCTGGCCGACGAAGCTGCTGATGGACCCTACGTTGACGACATAGCTGCGTTTGGCGGCCTTCAAGTGCGGGTAGGCGTGTTTGAAACTGAAAAACATGCTCTTCACGTTGACGCCCATCACCTGATCCCATCGTTCGGAGGTATACTCGTGTAGCGGCAGGATATCGACCATACCGGCGTTGTTGACCAGGATGTCGAGACGGCCGAATTTCCCTACCGCCCGGTTTATGGATTCGCCGACCTCCTCTTCCGCGGCAACGTCGCAAGCGACAGGGAGAGCCTTGCCGCCTTTTGCTTTGATCGCCTCGGCGATCGCCTCGCTTCGGGCGACGCGCCTACCGGTCAGAACGACTGCAGCGCCCTCGGCGGCGTAGAGGTATGCTGCCGCTTCCCCGATGCCCGAGGTAGCGCCGCTGATCCAGGCAACCCTTCCGGCCAGACGTCCGCGGTCTTGTTTGAATTCCAGATCATTGATGCTCGTGCCCATAAGTCTGCTGTCCATCCGATTTTTGAATACTACGGGGTAATTTTGTTTGAAACGGTAATTCTTCGAGGCCAATCTGCACAAGTCAACTTTTGTAGTGGGCCTCCGAAAACGGAAAAACCTCCTAGAATGAACGCTCAGGCACTGAAACACTTACGCTCGAAATTTTCCGCGAACGAACCGGCCTACGGGCTTTGGGTTACGCTGGAGGCACCGTCTATCACGGAGATGGCGGTCGCCCTCGGGTTTGACTGGGTGGTCATCGATGCCGAACACGGTCATCTCGACTGGAAAGAGATTGTAGAGCACCTGCGGGGTGCGGTTCGCAGCCGGACGGTCGTGCTGGTGCGGATAGCGGAAAATTCCGAGGCATTGATCAAGCGAACGCTGGATATCGGGGCCGACGGGGTGGTCGTGCCCTGGGTCGAAAGCAGATCGCAACTGGAGACCGCCGTCCGTAGCGCCCATTATCCGCCTGCGGGTCGACGGGGGATCGGCGCGGAGCGTGCCACTTGCTGGGGGACTTGTTTCCCGGCTCACGTCGAGGAGAGCGAGTCGGCGGTCATGGTGGTTCCTTTGATCGAATCGGTGCCGGGTATCGAAAACGCGGCGGACCTGGCTCGCACGCCGGGTGTCGATGCCTTTTTCTTCGGGCCGGCCGACTTGTCCGCCACCGCCGGATATCCCGGCATGTGGGAAGGGCCGGGCGTGGCCGCGAAGATCGCCGATGCCCGTGAAGTGCTGGTGGCCGCCGGCAAGACCTGCGGCGTCGTCGCCCGCAACAATGAGGATATTGCGGAAAGAAGAAAGCAGGGCTTTCGGATGCTGGGAGTCGGGCTGGACGCGGGCTTGCTGATTCGCACCCTCAAAGAATCCCTCGGTAGCCTGGGCATCGAGCGGACGATTACGCCCGGATTCACGCTGGAGCGGGATTACCCCAACGAGCCGAAGGTTTGTGCTCCGGAAAGTTTCCGACCGGAGCGGCTGGAGGTGATGAACTCGCCGGGCGAGAACGTCCTGGAGCTGTGCCGGGGTATTTCCTTTGATTGCATGGTGGGGAAACACAACGGGGCGGTCAACCTCACGACCGGCATCGTGACCTTTGAGCCGGGCGCAAAACTGGATACTCACCGCCACACGTTCGGGGAATCGGTAACGGTCCTCGAAGGTCAACTGCAATTGGCGGTGGAAGGCAGAATTTATACGCTAGGGCCCTTGGACAATGTAAGCGTTCCCGCCGGTTTGGCGCACAAGGCAACGAATAACGGCTCGAGTGAAGCCGTCGTTCACATCGCCATGTGTTCGTCCACGCCCGACCGGGAATTAGTGGAAAACCGGCTCTCCATGCGCTCGATGCCGACGGATCGCTCCTACACGCATCCGGGAGGGGAGCGATATACCTCGTTCCGGAATTCGGATCGATACGAGCCGGGGCCGAACGCGTCGTTCGTGGATTATTTCAACGCCGAGTTGATTCCCGGTTTCGACATGAGCGGCGGATACGGCCTTTTTCAGAACGGCGGGCGGCTTCCGGCCCACCTTCACGATTTCGATGAGTCGATCTGCATCGTCGAAGGAGATGCGACCTGCTGGGTGGAGGGTCGCCGCTATGAAATGGGAGGGATGACGACCGCTCTCCAACCCCGGGGTCGAATCCACTATTTCATCAACAACAGCGGTGCCCCGATGGCGATGGTTTGGGTCTATGCCGGCCCCATGCCGGAGCGAATCGTCGTTGATGAGGATTGCGCCAACGTTCCGGACCGAGCCTGGGGATAGAATGGGTTCCTTTGCAGGAAACCCGGGTAGAACTATCGTGTCCGATGCGTGTTTGGATGCCTTCCAATTTCCTTGAGAGATCCGGGAAAGTGCTTCTAGTGTTTTCTTTTTGACGATTTCTGGGCTAAAATTCAGTCCGTCATTTGTTACCGACAAACCCGTAAAGGCTTATGAAATTCCCCGTGAAATGGACCGCCGACTTCATCCAGGAAGACGGCTCGACAAAATTCC
>CAZBLJ010000199.1:1258-5358 GCA_964492605.1 uncultured Puniceicoccaceae bacterium | reverse complement strand
TTCTCGAAACAAAACACCGGCGAACCTCAATCGAAACGGCACCGGCGTTCACCGGTGATTCTCTCTGCGTCACAGGCAACGCTTGCATCCGCCAACTCACCGATTGAGTCTCGACATACCCCTTTCTCTTTCTTTTTCGATCACAGACCCATTGAACATCATGACCGCCCTCAGCAACCAGGAACGGATCCGTATCGGTTTCGAGAAGATCGACTCCGACCTCAACTTTTTGATGACCTGCTTCCGGGACGTACTCATCGAACTCGGGGACGAGGACATCGCCCGGCATCTCCCCTGGATCGGGGAGACTCCCCCGAATGGTGAAGATGCCATGCACCCGGGAATGATTCAGGCGATCTCCATCTCCTTCCAGCTCCTCAATATGGTGGAGGAGAACGCGGCCAATCAGATGCGCCGCCGCAGCGAGGCGGACAACGGTCCGTTGAACGAACCCGGACTCTGGGGAAACTACCTCCAACGGCTCAAGGAGGCGGGCTGGACCCAGGAGCAAGTCGCCGATGCCCTCCCCTACCTGCGGGTGGAACCGGTATTGACCGCCCACCCGACCGAATCGAAACGTGTCACGGTGCTCGAACAGCACCGGGAGCTGTACCTCCTCCTGGTCCACCTGGAGAACCGGATGTGGACCCCCAATGAACGCGACCTGATCGAAGAGCAAATCAAAGCGGCGCTCGAGCGGCTCTGGCGTACCGGAGAAACTCTTTTCAGCAAACCGAGTGTGGCGGCGGAGCGTTCATCGCTCCTGCACTACTTCGACAACGTCTTCCCGGAGATCCTGTATCAGGTCGACCGCCACCTCGAAGAAGCGTGGATCGCAAATGGATGGGACCCGCAGCTGGTTCTAAACTCCTCCAGCCGCCCCCGGCTCCGCTTCGGCACCTGGGTGGGAGGAGACCGCGACGGCCACCCGTTGGTCACGGCCGAAGTCACCCGCGAATCGCTCCTCGATTACCGGACCCACGCCCTCCGTCTGCAACATCGCAAATTGTCGGAACTCCGTTCCCGCCTCAGCCTTTCCGCCCGGCTCCAGGAGCCTCCGCCCGGACTGATCGAAAAGCTCGAGGAAATGGCGTCCCAGATCGGCGACGACGCCACTGCGATCCTCGAACGAAATTCGGAAGAACCCTGGCGGCAATATCTCAGCCTCCTGATCACCCGGTTGCCTCCGCCCGACTTCGACCCGTCCGATTCCCGCCAACCGGTCGGCCGGTATTACCGCTACTCGTTCAATCTTTCGGAGGATCTCCGCATTCTGAGGGACTCCTTGCTCGAGATCGGCGCCACCCGGATCGCGCGCCGGGACGTCGATCCGGTCCTCCGGATCATCGAAATCTTCGGCTTCCATCTCGCGGCTCTCGATGTGCGGCAAAACAGCGCCTTTCACGAGAAGGCGATCGCCCAGATTCTCCATCGCGCCGGGATGAAGGACCACGATTACCCCTCCTGGTCGGAAGAGAAGAAATTGGCGTTTCTCGACGAACAGCTGGAATCTCCCGTGCCCCTCCTCCCCCCGGGCGAGACACCGGGAGGGGAAGCCGAGGCGGTCATTTCCGCCCATCGCGAGGTCGCACGCACCATCGAGAGGCACGGCGACGAGGGGATCGGTTCCTTCATCTTGAGCATGACCCGCTCCGCGTCCGACCTATTGGCCGTGTACTTCCTGGCCCGCGAAGCGGCCCTTCTCCGGAAACTCGATACGGGAGTGATCTGCCTCGTCCCGGTCGTGCCGCTTCTGGAGACTCTCGAAGATTTGGAAAACGGTCCCGCCATTCTCGAAACATTCCTCTCCCATCCGGTTACCCGCAATTCTCTCGACTGGCTGCACCGGCGCGGAGGGCTCCTCGCCAAGAAGGGAGGCATTTCCGATACGGACGCCCTCAGCAGTTTCGACTCTCTCCGGCTGCCCGTGCAGCAGGTCATGATCGGATACAGCGACAGCAACAAGGACAGCGGCATCCTGGCCAGCCAGTGGGGATTGTTCCAGGCCCAGCAAAAGATTTCCGCCCTGGCCGGGTCGCTCGGGTTTCGGATTCGTTTCTTCCACGGTCGGGGCGGAACCATCAGCCGCGGCGCCGGCCCCACCCATCGCTTCCTCGAAGCTCTTCCCCCGGAGGCTTTGTCCTTCGATCTACGAGCCACCGAACAGGGCGAAACCATCGCCCAGAAATTCGCCAATCATCTGACCGCGACCCATAATCTGGACCTCCTGATCTCCGGCACGTTCTACCACTCCCTCTCCTCGGAAAAGAAGAAGCGGCCACGCGAAGAATGCCGGGAAGCGATCGCGAAACTGGCCCGGGAAAGCAGCGAGGTATACCGCGCCTTTCTCCGCGAACCGAACTTCATGGAATTCTACACCGATGCGACCCCTCTGGACGCTCTCGAGAAAAGCAGCATCGGATCCCGCCCGGCCCGGAGGACCGGGGCCCGCACCCTGGACGACCTGCGCGCCATTCCCTGGGTTTTTTCCTGGTCCCAGTCCCGCTTCTTCCTGCCCGGATGGTACGGTTTTGGATCCGGCATCGAGCGGCTCTCCGATTCCGAAAAGGAAGCGATTCTCGAAGGGCTGCACGGATGGCCCTTCCTCCGCTACGTCTTCACCAATGTGGAAACTTCCCTCTCGAGCACGGACGGCCCCATCATGTCCGCCTACGCCGAACTGGTCCGGGACAAAAAAATCCGCGATCATTTTATGGATCTCGTGGAGAAGGAACGCCGGAAAACCAAGGTCTTCCTCACCGAATGGTTCGGCAGCGAACAGAAAGTCCGGCGTCCCCGGCTCGACAAGACCGTCCAACCGCGGAACCGCGCCCTCGAGCCCATCCACCACCAGCAAATCCAATTGTTGAAGCGCTTGCGGAACGGAGCCATAAGCCCGGTCGACGAGAAGGAACTGACAGGCCACCTCCTCCTGACGATCAACGCCATCTCCTCCGGGCTGAGGACAACGGGCTGACCGTGCGGCTCGAAGCCAGTGGCAGTCATTCCATGGGATAAAGTCGGAGCCTTCCGCAAACCAGCCCGCCCGCTAGAAAAAGAACAACGCTACGCCTCCGCCGGCACCTTTTCCAACCGGTCGATCTCAACGGCCACATCCAGCTCCTGCTGGGTCACGCCCTTGAACGTACCCCGAAACGGCGCCACATCGTCGTAATCCCGACCCACCGCCACCTTGATGTGTCTCTCTCCGACAACTTGATTGTTGGTCGGATCAACCCCCCACCATCGACCTCCGGGAAGGAGAACCTCGACCCAGGCATGGCTGGCCGCCGCACCAATCAACTCCGCCCCCGGCTGCGTCGGATCAACCGCTTCGATATACCCGCTTACATACCGGGCCGGAATCCCGCCGGTTCGGAAAAGCGACAAAAGCACGTGGGCGAAATCCTGGCAAACCCCCTTTCGAATGGCGATCACCTGATCGAGAGGCGTTCTCACATCGGTGGCTCCCGGAACGTACTCGAAGTTTTCGTGGATCCATTCGTTGACGGCACAAACCGTCTCCACCACGGAAGCATTCCCGCGCACGAAGCACCCGCCCAAAGGCTGCAATACCTTGCCGATCGGAACCAACCGCGACGGCCTCCGGTATTCGACCGCCTCGACCGAGGAGCGGTTCACGATCTGCCGCGCCTCCGCCACCGACACCTCGGCGCAATAGTCCACCGGCTCCTGCAAATGGGTTTCGACGACCGACGAGGATACGATCCGCAGGGTCGAATGCCGGAACGGAATGGCAAAATACTCGGCCCGGTTGCCCCAGTAATCGACGAACGTGCCCACCGGCGCGTGTGGATCCACCTGCAAAGACCGCGACTCCACCTCCTGCCCCGGTCCGGAAACCGGACAAAGGCGCAACTCCGCAACGGACTCGGAAGCCGGTTGCGCGTAGCGGTAATGCGTGGTGTGCGATACGGAAAACCTCACGAAGCTACAGCAAGCAAGGAAACCCCCGAGGAGCAACCGGATTCGCCGCGTCGAAACCGTAGAGGTCGACCCCGCTTCACTCTTCGAGTTTCCGCCTTCGCCCGCTTCGGCGAGACAAGACGCAGGCCTCGCGTAAGGAGACCCGCCCGTAG
>CAZBLJ010000199.1:0-1158 GCA_964492605.1 uncultured Puniceicoccaceae bacterium | reverse complement strand
CGTAAGGAGACCCTCCCCGACGTAAGGAGCCCCCCCGCAGGCACTCCGCACTTTTTCCACTGGCATCTTCGCCCTCTTCCGCTTTCCATTTCCACCGTGACACCTTCCCGCCCACCCTGGACCGAACGAGCCCGCACGTCGCGGGCGCTCGCCGACTTGAGCCTGGGTTGTTATCCGCGTTTCTGTTTCGGTCTCGGCCTTTCCCGGAACATCCTCCCCGTTTTCCACTTTCACGAGGTGTCGCCCGAATATCTCGTCCCGTTTCTCGACCATCTCAAAAACGGCGGCTACCGCACCCTCGATACGAAAGGTCTTCTGGATGACGTGCTCTCCGGCAAACCGATCCCGGAACGGGCCGTGCTCCTGACCTTCGACGATGCCTGGACATCGATCTGGACGGTGGCCGAACCGCTCCTCCGGGAACGCGCACAAAAGGCCGTCACCTTCGCCATCCCGGGCCGCGTCTCCGTCGAGTCGGGCCTGCGGAAACAATTCGCCGAAGGGATGACCGCATTCGACCCGGGCGACCGGAGCGACGAACCCTTTGCCCGTTGGGACGAACTCCGGGCGCTCCAGGAAAACGGAACCATTGAGGTCGAGGCCCATAGCTTCGCCCACGCACAGGTTCCGACGGGTCCGGCAACCGGAGACTGGAGTTCCACCGCCATCCGGGAAACGCCCCGGCTATCGCTTCCCATCGTTCGCGAAGGATCAACCGTGCGCCCCTACCGGGAAACCGAGGCCGGGAGCGCCCGCTATCCGATGCGCCCCCGGATGTCCGAGGTCCGCGCCTGGTTGCCGGATCAAGACCGGCACGAGACCGACGACGAAGCGCGCGCGGCCATCCGAGGAGACCTGAAAGCGTGCCACGACTCGTTAAAGGAGGAACTGGGTCGCCCTCCGAGACTCCTCTGTTTTCCCTGGGCGGTGGCCGGACCCACGGCCCGGGAAGAAGCGAAACGCCTCGGCTATGAAGCCGCCTTCGCAGACCACTTCCCCGGAAAGAGATACGTGCGCGCGGGAGATGATCCCTTTCGATTGATGCGACTCAAACATCAGTGGATTCGGAAATTGCCGGGAAGGTGATTTCATTCGCACCCGGGAGGGCGATTGTCCCAATCGCCGTCAACGCCGACGGCGCCCGACCTCCCTACCCCC
>CAZBLJ010000198.1:0-5364 GCA_964492605.1 uncultured Puniceicoccaceae bacterium | reverse complement strand
CGCCCTTCTCGCCATTACCTTTTGGGCTCCCTTGAGCCTCTTGCTTCCCGGCCTGTTCCAGTGATGAACTCCGAAAACACCTCCGAAAGAATGAACGAGCGATATTTGAAGATTTTCCATGATGAACAAAATACAGAAGATGCATTTGAAATTCCCGAAACTTTTTCTGCTTTTTGGCTTCTGCCATCTATTGGCGGCACAACCCGCTGCTGAACCGCCGATGACCGAACGGGTTTACCTCAGCGGGACCGACAAGGACAACCGCGTTGATTGGGACTTCTACTGCACAGAAGGCGCGCGAAGCGGCGAGTGGACCACCATCCCGGTGCCCTCCTGCTGGGATGTGGAGGGCTTCGGCACACTGGCCTTTGGCCGAAAAGACGAGCGGGGTTACGAGATCGGTAAATACAGGCATCGTTTCGTGACGCCAGCCGCCGCGGAGGGAAATCGTGTCGAAATTGTGTTCGACGGTGTGATGACGGATGCGGCGGTGCGCGTGAACGGACAGTCCGCTGGTCCGATCCACCAGGGTGCTTTCTATCGCTTCAGCTACGATATCACGGATATGCTGAAACCGGTCGGACAGGAGAATCTACTGGAGGTGGATGTGGCCAAGGAGAGCGCGAACGAGGGCGTGAACGCGGCGGAGCGCTATCGTCGCGCGGATTACTGGCTATTCGGCGGGATTTTTCGACCGGTTTACCTGGAGATCGCCCCGCCGACGCATGTCGAGCACGTGGCCATCGACGCCGGACACGAAGGGGGGTTCACGGCGGAAGCGACCGTGAGCGGGACCGTCGGGGACGAGACCGTCCGGGTGCGGATCGAGGATCGGGAGGGCAACACGGTCGCCACCTTCCCGCCTGTCGCCGTGGACGCCGCAGGCCTGGCCCGGATCGAGGGAAGCGCCGTCAACATCGACCCCTGGTCGCACGAATACCCGAATCTTTATCACGCGATCTTCGAGATCGAGAGAGACGGCGAGGTCGTCCACGGCCACAAGGAGCGTTTCGGCTTCCGCACTGTGGAGATGGTCAGCGGCACGGGGCTGGTCCTCAACGGCGAGCCGGTGGTCATTAAAGGGGCGAATCGTCACGAAATCTGGCCGGACACCGGACGCACGGTCAGCCGCGAGGTGGCGGAGATGGACGCCCGGATGATGAAGGAGATGAACATGAACGCCGTGCGCACCTCCCACTATCCGCCCGACGAGGTGTTTCTGGAGGTGGCCGATGAGGTGGGCCTGTTGGTTATGCTGGAGCTGGCCGGCTGGCATGGCCGCTACGGTATCGAGGACGGAACGCCTCTGGTGAAGAGCATGGTCCTGCGCGACCGAAACAAACCCTCGGTGGTCTTTTGGGCCAATGGCAACGAAGGGGGGAGCAACCTCGAAATCAGCCCGGTTTTCCACGAATTCGACCCGCAGGATCGGCCTGTTTTCATCCCCAGTCCTTTCCGTGAAACCGCCAATGAATTTCGCGACTGGGACCAGAGTGTGATGCGGCTCTGGAGATCCGGCCACTACCCCTCCTACGGCCAGTTCCCCGATTCCACCGAGCCTTACACGGAAATGCTGCACGGTCTCTATGACGGCGGCGGCGGGGCCGGGCTGGAGGCCTATTGGGAGAAACTGCGCGAGCAAGGCGGCAGCGGCGGCTACCTTTGGGCGTTGGTGGATGAAGGTGTTCTCGACCCCGCGACCGGAGAAATCAACACCGCCGGCAATAACGCCCCGGACGGCGTCATCGGGCCGTATCGAGAGAAAGAGGGCAGTTATTACACTGTGCGTCGGGTATGGAATCCGTTCCGGGTCGAAGCGTTCGAGCCTGGCGAACCCGCCTCGACGCTGGCGGTGACCAACGAGTTCGATTTCACAAATCTCAACCAATGCGAGGTGATCTGGAAAGTCGTCGATTATCCCGACGGCCCTACAGAGGCCGGATACGCCGTGGCCGACCAGGGCCAACTCACGGGTCCGGACGTGGCTCCGGGGGAGACCGGCGAGCTTTCCCTGCCCCTCCCGGCAAACTGGACGGAGCACGACGCGCTGGTGCTCGTCTTGAACGATCACAACGGAAAGTTGCTGGATGAAATCGTCATGCCGATTCACCGACAGGCGACTTACCGCGAGCGTATGTTTTCCTCGTTGCCCGCACCGGCGGGGCTGGAGTCCAGCATGGTGGATGAGGAAGTCCGGGTGGTCGCGGGGTCGGTCGCTTACCGCTTCGATGCGGTGACCGGCGAGCTTCTCGCAACCGAGGTGCAGGGCACCGATATCGGACTCGGCAATGGCCCGCGGGCGGTTGGCTTCGACCCGGGATCCCTCCGCCAGGCCGAGTTTCGGAGGACCGACGGCAGTGCCGTGATCCTCGGGGGGAGCGAGGACGGCAGCTTCAGCTTCGAATGGACGATCTCCCGCCAGGGTGAGTTGCGTCTCGACTGGACACTCGACAAGCCGGGCGAGTACGAGTTGCTGGGCGTGACCTTCGATCTTCCCGAAACGGGGGTCGAGGGCATGGACTGGCTCGGCTACGGCCCCTTTCGCGTCTGGTCCAACCGCATGAGCGGCGGCGATTTCAAGGTGCACCAGAAAGCTTACAACGATGGCATCACCGGCGTGAACTGGATCTACCCCGAGTTCAAAGGCTACCACCGCGGCATCGCATGGGGCCGCCTGAGCTGGCCGCAGGGGAACCTCTGGTTCGGCACCGACGATCCCGGGCTTCTCGTGCAGATATTCGAGCCGAGCTGGCCGGACAGCCCGCGCAACGCGAAGACGGATTTCCCCGACGGTGGACTCTCCTTTCTGCACCGCATCCCCGGCATCGGCAACAAGCTCAAGAAATCCGAGCACCACGGACCCACCGGCAGCGCCAAGCTATTCCCAGACACCGTCAGTGGAAGCGCCTGGTTGCGGGCAGTTTCTCTCGGCGCCTCCGCACCGTCCGCAGCATCGCACGGATACGATGTGGTTGTGGTCGGGGCGACGCCCGCTGGCGTTGCAGCGGCGGAAAATGCTGCGCGGCAGGGCCTTTCCACCGCTCTCTTCGCGGAAAAACGCCACATCGGCGGCGTTCCGGCCGGAGGGCTGACCAATACCGATTTCCAGAGTTTCGAAGGTCTCGGTGGTTCCTGGCGGGACTTTATGGACCGGGTGCTCGCTTATTACGCGGAGACCTATGGCCCGGAAAGCCAACAGGTGGAAGATTGCAAAGCGGGGGCCTGGTTCGAGCCGGGTGTTGCCCGCAGGGTATTCTCCGATATGCTGGCCGATTCCGGGGTGACCGTCTTTCCGGAACATCCGCTCGAATCGGCCTCCACTACCGTTAACGAAGCGGGGCGGCGTCAGTTGACAGGGGCGACGTTCAAGAACCTCGCAGCCGGAACTTCCCGCACGGTCCACGCGAAGGTTTTTATCGACGCCACCTACGAGGGCGATCTGATGGCCCTGGCCGGTGCGGACTACAGGATCGGTGATGTCCAGAGCTATAACTTCCGGGTCTGCATGTCGCAGTTTCCGGAGAACCAGATTCCCTTCGCGGAAGTGAGGCCGGAGGCTTACGGGAAGATGGACTTCAGCGGTTTCCGCCAATACCTGCTGGACAACCCGAACGTCGGATTGGAGAAAGAAGTGAAAATCCGCGACGGGGTGAACGGCAAAAAGGATTTCAACACCAAGGCCTTCACCGCCGAATACCACTTCAGCATCGACGGAAACGGATGGACGGAAGGCACGCACGAATACAGGCAGGCCATGTTCGAGTTGGCGACCGCGGTCGCCCAGGGCTTCTTCTATTTTCTCGCGACCGACCCGGCCCTGGAAGGGCATCGGATTCAGGAGGAAACACGGCGCTGGGGCTACGCGGCTGACGAATATCCCGAGACCGGGCACTGGAGCCCGGAGCTGTATGTCCGTCAGGGACGTCGTCTGGTCGGCGTTTACGAGGCGACCGGATGGGACCGTGGCCAGCCGGAGAATTCGGTCCGCTCCCGCCCTCATCGCGACTCCATCGCCATCGGCGATTATCAGTCCGTCGCCCACCGGGAATTCACCCACTACGGCCTCTCGCCGCAGGACTTTCTCGCGCCCGGTGCCGAAGCGGTGAGGGACTGGCCGGAGCGGGAGAGCACCGGAACGCCGGAAACGCGAAACGCCCTCGACCTGCCGGACCTCCCCTCTTCAACCGCCGAAGTGAATCGCAAGACGCTGCCGTTCGAAGTTCCCTACGGCAGTATCGTCCCGGTGAGCCTGGACGGCTTGCTCGTGCCCGTGGCGCTGAGCTGCGATGATCGGATGTATAACGCCATTCGCATGGAACCCACCTGGACCGCCCTGGGTCAGGCTGCGGGTCAGGCTGCGGCCCTGGCACTGGAGGAAGGGGTGCCGCTGCGCGACGTGGATACCGACCGATTGAGGCGCAATCTGCATCGAGTCGGCGCGATGACCTTTTACGCGTCCGATGTGGATCGTGATTCCCCGTATTTCGAAGCCGTCCAGTATTTCGGCAACCTTGGGTATTTCCACGCCACCGAGCTGATCGCCACCCCCGGTCGCCCTCCGGCGCCGGTCGATTTACGCAATACCCAGTGGTCGAGGGCACTGCCTTACCACGACGTCCTGAAAGCCCCATCCTCAGAATCTCCTCTGAAACAAGGCTCCGCCGTTCTGGAAAGAGAGGTCGAAGATTTCTGGCGACAGCGCACCCTCTCCGTGTTCGGACCCGACGCATTGGAGGGATTCAAATTGACTTCGGATGGGGAATTGACGCGTGGAGACTACCTGAACGCTCTCCTCGAACACCTCCGGTGACGAAAAACCGGAGGAACCTACCGGGCACAAAGTAGTCGAGGGGTTCTACCCCACGACACCGGATGCCCCAAGGCCTCTCGCAAACACCCGGCCCCAGCCGCGGAATCGGAGGGTAGCGGCTCGTAATAGCACGGTAGGGATGCCCCTTGCGGGGCACACCCCCCCGTACAGATCCCGGCGTGCGGAACTACCGCACCGGGCTCCTGCCTTGACTAGATGACGCATAAGCGCTCCGACGGATAAGGGTGACGGATGCTTGCCTTTGGAAACCAGCGTTTGAGCTGGAAGGTTCCCTTGCGCGAGACCCCGCCGGACCGAACCCAAGCTCACCAATACGCTTGCGTCCGTGTTGCCTTCCATCAATTACGAGTGTGTCGGCATCCGAAGCTTTGAGTAGTTTTCGGGGCTCAATACCGGGCCTGCTGGGTTCCCCTGTCAACGCTTCAGACATGCCATTTCTGACTTGTCCACATGACTCGGGGCCACAATGGCTGGTTATTCCTTTTGTGTCAGACTCTTTCATTCTTTATCATTCGACGGCTTTGAACGGCGCG
>CAZBLJ010000197.1:0-5374 GCA_964492605.1 uncultured Puniceicoccaceae bacterium | reverse complement strand
CGGGCACACGGCTTTCCCTTCCGTTTCACTCTCCCATCCGCCAATCCCAGCCGCCCTCGTTCAGGAACCGCTCCGCAAATTGCCACACCACCACCTTCGGCAGGGCTCCGCCGTCCTCCAGGTAGCGCTTCAGGCTTTGGCGCGGGGCGCGCACGGGATCGCCGTGGTTGACGAACGATTTCACGGTGAGACCATGACCGCCCCGCAACTGATCGACCAGCCCGGCGTCACTTCCCCACCCCAGGACGGGGTCGGAAAAGACGACCGAAAAGCTGTCGCCCAGAAGGACGAGGTCCGCTTCTTGAGTTGCCCCCCTGGACTCCGGCCACCTTTGCACCTGGACAACCTGGTCTGCGAAAGGGGCCGTCTCTCCCATCTCCAACATGCGCACGAGGTCCCCTTGCCCGGCCACCCGCACGTTTTCGGGATCGGCTGTTTGACCTTCCTCCGCAACCGTCGCCGCAATCATACCTGCTACATGGTCCATTGCTTCGGGCGTCCAGTGAGTGTCCCGTTCCAAAAACGAGGGAACGCCCCGCCCGGCCTGCCCGACCATCCACTTCCGGACGGACAGAACCGACACATTCGGCAGATCCTCCAGCCCGGCGTAGAAGCCCCGGCGCACCGGATCGACGGGGACCGTATCCCCCGGGCGGAACCTGGAGGAAAACCGATCCGGCTCCATCTCCGGTTTGGGCGGAATCGGCACCAAAACCAGCTCCGCTCCGCGCTCCGTCAGAATCGACGCCAGCTCCCGGATCGCCTCGTCCGCCGCTGCGAGGGACGCCTCGTCCACCCGGCCCGTCGCCATCTCGACATTCTCCCGCAGGAAGAGCCACCCGTCCCGACCGAAAAAGACCCGCGCCGTTCCGGACGAATCCAGGACCCGGGCCTGGAACCACTGCCAAAACGGAACGGTGGCCCGCAAGACGCTTTCCTCCTCGATTTGATCTTCAAAGCGTCCGATGTCCGCAATCGCCTCGTCGTTCCAATCCGTTACCGCACCGAAAGGCCCGGGAGGCTCGTCCGGGATCGCCCGGTCACGGATCAGGAAGGTCCGGATGGCATCCCGGGGTCCGTAGGGTTTCCACAAATCCGCGAGGAACACGAAGCCCGTGAACAAAAGGAAGGAGATGGCCAGGACCCACTTCGCTCCCTTCGACATCGAAGAGCGTTCCAGCTCCACCCAGGCCTGCTTTTCCCGATCCATCTTCAGAAATTAAAATAGATAAACGGGTTGAAGCTCTGGTTGGTCATGACCACCACCGCCAGCACGAAGAGGAAAACGATCCATACGGCCTTCCCAATCCCCACGGACCGGACAAACCGGTGGGTGGGTGGCGCGAACCACATCACGAGAACTCCGAGCACCATGGGCACCACCAGGTTCCACTGCCGGATCCATCCGTCCAGCAACAGTTCCTGCGGAGCGACCGGTCGCACGCCGAAAAGCGAACCCAAAAGACCCGTCGCGTGCCCGAAGTCGTCCGCGCGGAACCACACCCAACCCAGCGATACGATCACGAAGACCAGAACGATCCGCCCGGACCGCACGAGAGGGTTCGGCCGGGCCGAACCGGCGGGTGCCGGCCTCCGGTCCCGCCACAGGCGCTCCACGGCCAGAAGCAAGCCGTGGTAGGCGCCCCAGATAACGAAGGTCCAGGAAGCCCCGTGCCAGAGGCCTCCCAACAGCATCACGACAAAAAGATTCACGTAGGTGCGCCCGGGCCCCAGCCGATTCCCGCCCAGCGGGATGTAGAGATAGTCCCTCAGAAAACTCGACAGGCTGATGTGCCAGCGGCGCCAGAAATCCGTGATCGAGTTCGCCTTGTAGGGACTGTTGAAATTGATCGGAAAAACGAAGCCGAACATCAGGCCCAGACCCAGCGCCATGTCGGAGTAACCGCTGAAGTCGAAATAGATCTGCAGCGAGTAGGCGAAGAGACCCGTCCACGCATCGATGGTCGCCGGTGCCGAGGCCGCAAAGACGGCATCCGCGATCTCTCCGCACGGATTCGCCAGCAGGATCTTCTTGGCGAACCCCAACGAGAACAGCGCCACCCCGCGCGCGAAAAGCGGGAACGACTCCTCCCGTTCCCGCAATTGCCGGGAGATCTCCCCGTAGCGGATGATCGGTCCGGCGACCAACTGGGGGAAAAGAGCGATGTAGCAGGCGAAATCGAGAGGGTTCTTCTGCGGGCGGGCGTCACCCCGGTAGATATCGACCACGTAGGTGATCGCCTGAAACGTGTAAAAGCTCAGCCCGAGCGGCAGCACCACTTGCAGGGCCACATCCAGTTCCGCCAGGCCGGGACTCCATTCCGCAACCGCATTCCAGTTGTCCCGGAAGAAATTGAAATACTTGAACACCCCCAGCACCAGCAGGGGGAAAACCACTCCCAGCCAGAGCCCCAACCGCCCGGAGCCCCCCCGATGCCTGCGGTCCGCCAAATCTCCGGCAAAAAAACACACGGTCACCGTCAAAACGAGGAGAAGGACGAACAACGGATTCGCCCATCCGTAAAACAAAAGACTGAACGACAGCAGCACGCTGTTTCTCCCCCTCCTCGGACAAAGGAAATAGGCCGCCAAAACCGTTGGCAGGAAAAGGAAAAGGAAGACCTGTGAGCTGAAAACCACGGGAAACGGACGAAAACAATATGGATTCCGGGAAGGAGTCTAGAACATCTAAACCACTCCTAAGCGTTTGCAATCGCCCGCCTCTCGAATCACTCTTTTCTCCGTGGATAAAAAATTTAGACTCCTCCCTACTTCTCTCACCCTCTTCGCCGCATCCGTGCTGGTTGGGGCCTCCCTCCTTTGGAGCGCCTCGGAAAAAGACGGGGAGAAAGATACTTCCAAAAACCCGACCCCCACCGTAACGGTCGACCACTCTCCCATTCCGCAGACGGTGGGGAACGAGGTGGCCAGCTTCGCCGACATGCTCGAAAGCGCCACCCCCTCTGTGGTCGGCGTGGTGACGACCGAAATCGTGTCGGGGAATCGCAGAGGGTCGATGAGTCCGGAGGATCTCTACCGTCGCTTCTTCGGAATACCGCCGCGGGACCGGGAAGATGAGCCCGACGATGGCGATGAAGAGGAAGACGAATACCGGGTCCCGACCGGTATGGGTTCCGGAGTGATCATTGCCCCGGAAGGATACATCCTGACCAACAACCACGTGGTCCGGAACGGGCGGTCCGATGAAATAGCCGATGAGATTCTCGTCCAGCTCGTCGACGGCCGGGAATTCACCGCGGAAGTCGTGGGTACCGATAAACGGACGGACATCGCCGTCCTCAAAATCGATGTGGACGAATCTCTCCCGGCCCTGACCATGGCGGATACGGACGTAATCCGCGTGGGAGATATTTGCTTTGCGATCGGGAACCCCCTGCGGGTCGGGCTGACCGTCACACAGGGGATCGTTTCCGGAATCGGTCGCACCGACACCTTCATCCTGGGCTTTCAGGGCTACGAGGATTTCATCCAGACGGATGCGGCGATCAACATGGGGAACTCCGGCGGTGCCCTGATCGACGCCAAGGGGCGGTTGATCGGGATCAATACGGCCATCCTCTCCCGTACGGGTGGAAACATCGGGATCGGATTCGCCATACCCTCCAATCTCGCCCGGTACGTGATGGAGAATCTCATCTCGAAGGGCAAGGTACCGAGAGGCTTTCTCGGCGTCGTCCCGGGCGATCTCAATCCGGACCTCGCCAAGGCCTGGGGCCTTCCCTCCACAAGGGGTGCCCTCATCCGCTCCGTCGAGGAAGGAGGGGCGGCCGATGGTGCCGGAATCAAGCACCGGGATGTCATCATCGAGGTCGACGGGCGCTCCATCGATTCCGCACGCGAACTGCGCGTGGCGATCGCCCAGACTCCTCCGGGGCAAGAGGTTACCCTGAAGCTCATTCGCAACGGCGAAGAGATCACCAAAAACGTCGTTCTCGGAAACCTCGGGGAAAGACTCGCGGAGGAAAGCGGGACTACGGAGGAAACCGAAGAGGTCGCCGCGTTCCCGGACATCGAGCTGGAGGAACTTACGGACGAGATCCGCGAGGAGTATTCGATCCCCGAAAAGGTCACCGGCGTTCTGATCGCCGGCATCGATCGAGTCAGCCCGCGCACCCAGGATTTTCGCGAGGGCATGGTGATCAGCGAGGTGAATCGAACTCCGATTACGACCGCAGAGGAGATCAGCGATAATCTGAAAGACGGTCTCAACGAACTGTACGTCTGGTATCGCGGATCCTACGATTTCATGACGTACGAGAAGTAATTCGACGATGCCCGCCCGCCAACATTGGCCCATGCCGGGAGAATCCCTCTCGGCGGCGTCCTCGGGCGGGACCGCGACTCCTCCGCCGCTCACCTCGGAAGAGGAGGAGTTTCATCGCTCGAAAAGAGATCGGCAACCCGATGTTCCGCTGCGGAAGCCTTCCACGCCGGCGGTTCTCCGGAGATCCTTTGCGGGGTTTTTGGCCGCCGGTTTCGGGATCCTTTTCTTCTACCTGGCTCTGGAACTCATCCAGACCGTCAACCTTTTGCTGACCTGGCCTCCCCTGACCGGGTGGCCCGTCCTCGGTCTTTTGTTCGGGCTGATCGCCTACGGGATTTACCGCCTGCTACGGATTGTCGTCGGGCTTCGGCGACTGCCGATTCTCGGCAGGGTGGAGAAAACGGATTTCGAGAAACTCCCCGGGAAACAGCGGGAAAAGGTCCGCGCGGAACTTCTCGCCCAACTGCATCATTTGCGAAAACAGCGGGCGGACCGCGAGGACGATCCGATCCGCGACGCGCTGGATCGTCTCGAGGGCCAGGCCACCTCGCATCCCGCCGGCGAGTGGATTCGTGATTACCACCGGGAGATCCTGGCCCCGCTCAGCCGCGAAGCCAGGGAGCGGGTTCGGAAAATCGCCATCACCGCAGGAGCCAGCGCCGCCCTGTCCCCCTGGCGTCTGCTGGATGCCGTCGTCGCCTTCAACGCAGCGGCCCAGGCCGCGCACGATGTGTTGCGCATCCACGGGATCCGGCCGAACCAGGCGGTCGCCATGGCCTTCGCCTTCGACACTTTTCTGAACACCTTCCTCGCCACCGTTGTCGAGGATGTCAGCTCCGACCTGGTCGACAGCCTGACGGCCCAGATTTCCGCCGAAACCGGGGCCACGGCCACCAAAGTCCTCGCCCCGAAAATCGCGGAGGCGCTCACGACCGCCGTCTTCGTCCGCCGCCTGGGCAACCGAATGATCAAACGGCTTTACGCTCCGCTTTAAAGGGGCGCGATGACGGCGAATCAGCGAATCGACCCTCGGAGGCAGGGGCCTTTCATCTGGCTCGCAGTGGGTCGAATTCCCAAAAGGAACTCCGG
>CAZBLJ010000196.1:0-5380 GCA_964492605.1 uncultured Puniceicoccaceae bacterium | reverse complement strand
GCCCACAATGATTTGCGCGGCACCAACCGTCAAGAACCACCAGCGGGGCCGACCCTCCCGCTTGTCTCGAGCCATTCGACCGCCCGTTTCATCCAGTCGAAATCCGCACCCCGGCCCAGTCCGTGACCTCCTCTCTCCGTAACGTGCAGCTCGAAGGGCACACCCGCCTTTCACAGTCGGGGCAAAATGCCTCAAGAAAGGATCCGGATCGGTCTGAAAAGACGGCATGGAATCCACCCCGAACTAAGCCTCCTCCACATCGACCTCCACGATCCGGCTTATCCCCACCAGTTTGTCGTCTTCACCTAGGTTGATACACCGGACCCCCTGGGTGGTTCGACCGATGATGCGGATGTCCTTGACGGGCGAGCGAACCGCCTGTCCGTTTTTGGTGAACATCATGATTTCGTCGTTCTCGTGAACGCTCAACGCCCCGGCAACCCCTGCGGTCTTGATCGCGATAATCCCGCTGCCTCCCCGGGTCTGCACCCTGTACTCGTCGTAGTTGGTTCTCTTCCCCTGCCCATTCTCACCGCAGATGAGGAGGGTGGCCTTGGGATCCACCACCTCGAGAGTCTCGACGAAATCATCGTCCTTCTTGAGAGTTACTCCCTTTACTCCACGCGTCGGTCGTCCCTGGTCGCGGAGGTCGGACTCTTTGAAACGAATCGACATTCCCGCGTGGGTAACGATGACGAGTTCATCCTCGCCGGAGGTTAATTTCACGTTCACCAGTTCGTCCTCGTCATCGATCTTGATACCGATCAAGCCGCCCTTCCGGTAATTGCGGTATTCGTTGAGGTTCGTCTTCTTTACAACGCCCTTCCGCGTGGCCATGACCAAGTGGAGAGTATCCGAGAAATCCTTCACGCAAATCATCGACGCGATCCTCTCCTCTTTGGAGATCTCCAGAACATTCGCCAGAGACCGCCCCTTGGAGACGCGGGTACCTTCCGGGATTTCATAAACCTTTTCCACGAAAACGCGGCCTCGGTTCGTGAAGAACATGATGTAGTCGTGGGTGCTGGCCGTGAACAGATGCTCGACGAAATCGTCGTCATGCTGTCCCGCACCGATGACCCCCTTGCCGCCGCGTTTCTGCGAACGGTAGGCACTCACCCCCGTTCTCTTGATAAAGCCGTGGTGGGAAACGGTGATAATGCAGCCCTCGTTGGCGATAACGTCCTCCATCCGGAACTCGCCTTCTTCCGGCGAGATCTTCGACCGCCGCTCATCGATGAACTTCTCGGCCGACTCCCGCAGCTCGCCTTTGATGACCTCGAGGAGTCTCGCCTCGCTGGCCAGAATCTCTTCGAGAAAGGCGATCCGCTTCATAAGCTCCACGTATTCGGCCTCGATCTTCTCCCGCTCCATGCCGGTGAGCTGATAGAGACGGAGTTCGAGGATCGCATTCGCCTGCCGTTCACTGATCGGATATTTCTCCATCAGCTTCGTCCGAGCCTCGTCGCGGTTCTTCGACGCCCGGATGATCTTCACGAAATCGTCCAGATTATCCAGCGCGATTTTGTATCCCTCGAGGATGTGCGCGCGGTCCAACGCCTTACGGAGTTGAAACCGCGTACGGCGCAGAGTCACCTCGCGGCGATGTTCGATGTAGCAGTTGAGCATCTCCTTG
This sequence comes from uncultured Puniceicoccaceae bacterium, assembly GCA_964492605.1. Taxonomy (GTDB): domain Bacteria; phylum Verrucomicrobiota; class Verrucomicrobiia; order Opitutales; family Puniceicoccaceae; genus Puniceicoccus. The sequence continues at coordinate 3,744 of CAZBLJ010000196.1, read as the reverse complement.
ATGTTCATCTGCTTGGGGCGGTTGTCGTCGAGAGCCAGCAAAATGACTCCGAAACTGGATTCCAGCGGCGTGTGGCGGAACAATTTGTTCATGGTCACGCGGGGAATCTCCCCTCGCTTCAACTCGACGACGATCCGGGTGTTCTCGTCAGATTCGTCGCGCAGGTCAGAAACGCCGGGAATCACCTTGTCCGCGACCAGCTCCGCTATCTTCAAAACCAGATTGGCCCGATTGACGTTATAAGGGATCTCCGTGATGACGATCTGCTCTTTACCGTTTTTGAGCTGTTCCGCATGAGCCGTTCCGCGCATCTTCACGATCCCGCGGCCGGTCTTCATGTAATTTTCGATCCCTTTGATCCCGTTGATCATCCCGCCTCCGGGGAAGTCCGGACCGGGCAGAACCTTCATGATCTGCTCAATGGAAGCCGTCGGCTCATCGATCAACAGGCAGGTGGCCTCGATCAATTCACCGAGATTGTGCGGCGGAATGTTGGTTGTCATCCCCACCGCAATTCCCGTCGACCCATTCATCAGGAGATGGGGCAGCGCCGCCGGGAGGACTCGTGGCTCCGTCGTGCTTTCCTTGTAATTCGGGACGAAATCGACCGTATCCTCATCGATTCCCTTCAAAAGTTCTTCGGAGATTTTCTCCAGACGACACTCCGTGTACCGATAAGCAGCCGGAGGATCCCCGTCGAGCGACCCGAAATTGCCCTGGGGCTCGATCAGACGGTATCGCATGACCCAGTTCTGGGCCATCCGAACCAGCGTATCGTAGACGGAGGTATCGCCGTGTGGGTGATAGTTCTTCAGAACCTCGCCAACGACACCGGCGCACTTATCGAATCCCCTGTTATTGAGGAGCCCTTCCCTCAGCATCGCGTAAAGAATCCGCCGCTGAACCGGCTTGAGACCGTCGCGGGCATCCGGCAGAGCGCGGGAAACGATGACCGACATCGAGTAATCGATGTAGGCGGTGGACATGATGTCCGTTATGTTCGTGGGAACGAGCTTCTCCTTATCGGTATACATTGAGGAATGGTAAAATCAGTAGGTGTTCATTCGGGTCGGGCGGAACCTGCGGCGATTAGACGTCCAGGTAGGAAACGTTCAACGCATTGTCTTCGATAAACGCCCGGCGGGAGGCCACATCCTCCCCCATCAGCATGGAGAAGATCTGGTCGGCTGCTGCCGCGTCTTCGACATCGACGCGTAACAGCTTCCGCTTCTCCGGATCCATCGTGGTTTCGTAAAGTTGCTTCGGATTCATCTCGCCCAGTCCTTTGTAGCGCTGGATCGCGAGACCTTTCCGGCCGAGGGCACGGATATTCTCGATGATCTCGAATACCGAGCGTAGCTCGATCCGGTTCTCCTTTCCCTCGACTCCCTCGTTCTCAATCAGATGGTAACGAGGTTCGTCGGAAGGAGCGAAGCGATTCACGTCCAGCCCGATCCTGGCGAGTTCGCGAAGCAACTTGGTCATCTCGACCGCCTCGAAGATTTCATGAACCGAAACCCGCTGAACGACCTTGGAACCCTCGACCTCGATCTCCCGGGTAACCGTGTTCTCGTAAAGATCCTCGGTCAGGTCCATCTCGACGTAAAAACGCGAGCGGGCGTCCTCATCCTTTAGGAAATGGAACTTCTCCTCGTTGCCGACGCGGACCCGCGCGAGATAGCGCGGAAGCTCGCGGGTTTCGGGATCGTGTTGGTCGAGGAATTCGTTGAAATCGCATCCGAATCTGCTGACCCCTCCGCCGAGAATCTCCAAACGGGCGAGCTTGGAGACGATCTGGTCGATCTTGGCGGATTCGAACATGTGATCGTCCCGCAAACGAGCGAGCGTCACGCCTTCACTCCCTAATTCCAAAAGGATACGGCTCATTTCCTGATCGTTTTCGATATAGCGCTCCTTGTTCCTCCGCTTGATTTTGTAAAGCGGAGGCTGGGCGATGTAAACGTACCCGCTCTCGATGAGCCCGCGCATCTGCCGGAAAATAAAGGTAAGCAGGAGCGTCCGGATGTGGGATCCATCCACATCCGCGTCCGTCATGATAATGATCTTGTGGTACCGGGACTTCGCAGCATCGAAAGCACCGTCTCCTTCGTGGTCCCCGATACCCGTGCCCGCCGCAGTAATGAGCGTGCGGATTTCATTGTTGTTCAAAACTTTGTCCAGGCGGGCTTTCTCGACGTTGATCAATTTTCCCCGGATGGGGAGAATAGCCTGATAGCGCCGGTCCCGTCCCTGCTTCGCCGAACCACCGGCGGAATCCCCCTCCACGATGTAAAGTTCGCAGACGGCCGGGTCCTTTTCGGAACAGTCGGCCAGTTTTCCCGGCAGCCCTCCCGAAACCAAAGCACTTTTACGAACCGTGTCGCGCGCCTTTCGCGCGGCCTCACGGGCTCGCGCCGCGTTCAAGGCCTTGTCGATGATCTTCTTCGCGACCGCCGGAGTGGTCTCGAAAAAGTATTTCAGCTCCTCGCCGACGATCTTCTGGACGATTCCGTCGACCTCGCTGTTCGAAAGCTTCGTCTTCGTTTGTCCCTCGAACCGGGGTTCCGGCACCTTAACCGAGATGACCGCCGTCAATCCTTCGCGCATATCGTCACCGGTGATCGAAGGATCCTTATCCTTCACCAGATTGTTGGCCTTCGAATAGTTGTTGATCACACGGGTGAGAGCGGTCCGGAAACCGGAAAGGTGGGTCCCACCTTCGACATTATGAATGGAGTTCGCGTAGGCGTAAATCTGGTCGTTGAACCCATCGTTGTACTGAAGGGAAACATCAACCACGACTTTCGCGTCGGTATTGGCCGCCGGCGCTTCCCCGCTGATCACGATCGGCTCCGGATGGATCACCGCCTTGCTCCGGTTCAAAAAGAGGACGTATTCGGCAATGCCGTTATCGAACTTGAATGTCTCTTCCTTCTGCGCCCCTTCATCCTTCAAGGCAATTTCGATACCCGGGTTCAGAAAAGCCAGCTCCCGAATTCGCTTCGCCAGCAGATCATACCGGAAATCGAGCACCGAAAAGATCTCGGGGTCCGGCTTGAACGTGATTTTGGTTCCGGTTCGCTTCGTATCGCCGACCACTTGTAATTTCTGGGTGGTCACTCCGCGTTCGAAAGACATCGCGTGAACTTTCCCGTCCCGGCGAACTTCCGCCTTAAACCATTCGGATACCGCATTGACGCATTTCGCGCCAACTCCGTGAAGACCGCCCGAAACCTGGTAAGCCCCCTTCCCGAACTTTCCACCCGCATGCAAATTCGTCAGCACAAGCTCCAGCGCCGGCATCTTGTGTTTTTCATGCATGTCGACCGGAATCCCGCGACCATCGTCTTCGATGGAACAGGAACCATCCAAATGCACGGAGACCGCGATACGGCTACAATGGCCAGCTAAAGCCTCGTCGATTGAGTTATCGACGATCTCGAAGACACAGTGATGCAATCCCCGCTCATTGGTATCACCGATATACATATCGGGTCGTTTCCGGACCCCCTCAAGGCCCTCGAGTTTCTGGATCTGAGAAGCGTCGTAGGTTTCGTTTTTCAGCTTGGAAGGAAAAGACTTTGAATCGGCCATCTGGCAGTAAACGTGCGTTTTTGGATTTTGAACGGGATGAAACCCCTGAGTAAAGCCCACCACATAAGCGAACACAACAACCGAATCGTAAGAATTGCAACTTTTAAACCTGGTTTATTTTTATTGACTTTGGCGTCTTTGTCGGGTGAG
>CAZBLJ010000195.1:0-5392 GCA_964492605.1 uncultured Puniceicoccaceae bacterium | reverse complement strand
TCGCGGAGGAAGCGCTTTGTTTCGGGAATGGTGAAGGTTCCGAAATGGAAGATGGAGGCGGCGAGGACGGCGCTGGCTTCGCCTTGGTCCAGAACGTCGGCCAGATGCGACAGTTCTCCCGCTCCTCCGGAAGCGATCACGGGTACTTCGACGGCTTCGCTGACCGCACGGGTCAGTTCGAGATCGTAGCCGGTCTTCATGCCGTCCTGGTCCATGCTGGTGAGAAGGATCTCTCCGGCCCCGAGGGCGACGACCTTCTTCGCCCATTCGACGGCATCCAACTCGGTGGGATTGCGGCCGCCGTGGGTGTAAACGCGCCAATGTTTGCCGTCCGGCTCGCGCTTGGCGTCGATGGCGAGGACGATGCACTGGTTTCCAAAGCGTTCGGAGGCCTGCCGGATGAGTTCCGGGTCGAGAATGGCGGCCGTATTGAGGCTGACTTTGTCCGCTCCGGCGTTGAGCATGGCGCGGATGTTTTCCACCGTTCGCAGTCCTCCGCCGACGGTGAGCGGCATGAAGCATTCGGATGCGGTGCGCTCGACCACGTCCAGCATGATCTCCCGGTTGTCGCTGGAGGCGGTGATATCGAGGAAGACCAGTTCGTCGGCTCCCTGGGCTTCGTAGGTCTTGGCCGTTTCGACGGGATCGCCCGCGTCGCGGAGTTCCTTGAATTTCACCCCTTTGACCACGCGGCCTTCCGCCACGTCGAGACAGGGGATGATCCGGACGCTAAGCATCGGCGAGGGTCAGGTCGGGCTCGAACTCGATCGCGAAACGGTAGGTCTGGCCCGGACGCAGAACGAGGGGGTGGTTGCGGGCGAGGGTCTGCAGGTAGAAGAGCGGCCCCCAGTAGGTGCGCCACTCGGGATTCTGGCTGACGATCTCGTTTTCCTGCCAGTCGCCCTGGAAATCGTCTTTCAGAACGTTCGGCCGCAGGCCTTCGTCGCCCAGTTTGAGGGAGCTGCCCATGCGGTGCCGGGAGTGGGGCATGCCGACGGCGATGACGTAGCGCATGCTTTGGATGGTGGTCTGGCTCTTCACCTCGAAGGCGAACTCGCTCGCCACCTTGGAGCCTTTGAATTCCCACCGGACCTTGCAGGAGCCGACGTTGGGCAGAATCTTTTCGTCGACGGTGATGAGGTCCGGCTGCTCGTAGGAGAAAAAGAGGCTGTTGCGGCGGCCGATGCCGGTGGAGCAGCTCTTTCCATAGTAGCAGGGGACGACCTTCTGGCCGTCGATGTCGAGTTCGGGGACGAAAACCGGGAGGTAGCGTCCGCAGGGCCAGTCGAAGACTCCGGGGCTATGGGGAAAGGCGAGGGAGTCGGAATTGGCGCGGGCGCGATTGCCGACGAGGGGGATCTGTACGTGCAGGCCGGAATCGGAGTCTCCGTAGCTGAAGAGGCCGTGCTCCCGCCGACCGCGGTCGAAGAGGGTGAACTTCCCGCCGGAGCGGCCGCGCCCGGGACGGGCGTCGGCAAGGGTGCCGCCGATCGAACGGGCCAGGCGGGACCACTGGCTCAGGTAGCGGGCGGCGTCGAAATTGGCCATCCGGCTGGTGTGGCGTCTGATGGTCGAGCGCTCGTCGTCCCGGATGACCAGGAGGCCTTCCTCCTGGTCCACGTAGGTTTCGAAAAAGAATTGGAAGAGGCGGCGGAGAACGTCGAGGTAAACCGGTTTCTTATCGGCGGTGATCCAGTCGTCGCGGAGGGCTTGCAGGATGATGCTGATGCAATGCATCTGCCCGTAGGCTCCGATGTTTTCGCCGTAGCACCAGCCCAGGCCGTCCTGTCGGACGAGGTCCGGCATCATCTTCACGTATTTTTCGGCGTGGGTGCGGAGGCTCGGCAGCTTGCGGTCCCGTAGATGCAGGTTGGAATGGAGCTGCAGGGACTGGCGGATCATGACAAAGGCCAGAACCCCGTAAATGTCGAAGGTACCTCCGATGCCGTCGTCCCCGGCGTCGTCGAAAAATCCGGATGTGCTGTTGTTGCGCGCCTGTTCGAGAAAGCGCTCGATGAGTTTTCCGGTCTCGTCCTTTTTGGTCAGGCCGAAGCTGAAGCGGGTCACCGACTTGGCGATGTTGAAGGCCTGGCGGTGGTCGGAAAACTCCGAGCGCATCAGCATCTGCTTGTCGAGGGCCTCGCGGGTTTCGTCCACGAGTCGCGACCAGACGGCGTTCCGATCCTTGGCGGGGCCGAACGAGAGAAGACCCAAGCCCCCGTAGGCCAGGCCGTTCTCGCTGCGCTCCTCGTCGAAAACCTGTGCGGTAACGGTGCGGGCGGCGAGGTCGATCAAGTCGTACTCTTCCAGACTCGTTTCCCCGGTCGCGCGGTAATATTCGCCGATCGCCAGGGCCGCGTGGCCCGGCTCGTTGGCTACGGGAGTCTCGGATTCAACCGGGGCGAGGGTCCCGTCCTCGTTGATTGCCCCCAGATTGTTCCAGAGGATTGATTTGGCCAGTTCCTGGCACTGTTCGGCAAACGGGTGTTCCATTCGGGTTTCGGAATGTGCGTTGGTCTTATGGATAGGCGGCTTCTTAAGCCGACGAAAGCCTCCCTTGATGAGCGGTTGTGCGGGCAATGGCAACCCCGAATCGCTACAGATTGAGAAGACGGAGAAACTCTTCGTTGGTCGCGGTTTTCCCCATTCTTGAGAGAACCGTTTCCGCGGCGTCCTCCGGTTTGAGGCTGGCGATGGCGCGTCGGAAAAAGTTGGTTTTCTCGAGGATCCGGGAATCCAGCAGCAACTCTTCCTTGCGGGTGCCGGAAGCGTTGACGTTGATGGCCGGCCAAAGGCGGAGTTCGGCGACCTTCCGGTCGAGGACCATTTCCATATTCCCGGTTCCCTTGAACTCCTGGAAAATGAGGTCGTCCATTTTGCTGCCGGTCTGAATCAGGGCGGAGGCGACGATGGTGAGGCTGCCGGCCTCCTCGGTCTTGCGGGCGGCGGAAAAGAGCTGGCGGGGTTTTTCCAGGGCGCGGATGTCGAGGCCGCCGGTCATGGTGCGGCCTCCACCGCCTTTGCCCGCATTGTAGGCGCGGGAGATCCGGGTCAGGGAGTCGACCAGCATGACGACATCCTTCCCGACCTCCACGAGTCGCTTGGCGCGTTCGATCGCGAGTTCGGCGACGCGCAGATGGTTGGGGATCTCTTCGTCGTTGGAAGATGCATACAGTTCGGCGTCGACGGTCCGGCGGAAATCGGTGACCTCCTCGGGCCGCTCGTCGCACAGGAGAACCATGAGGTGGCATTCGGGGTGGTTTTCGGCGACTCCCGCGGCGATATCTTTCAGCAGCGTGGTCTTCCCGGTGCGGGGAGGGGCGACGATCAGGCCCCGCTGTCCTTTGCCGATGGGACAGAAAAGATCCATGATGCGGGTGGTCATCCTCCCGTCTTTCGCTTCGAGATCGAGTTTTTCGTCCGGCGTGACGGTGGTGAGCTGATTGAAGACGAACCGGTTCCTTCTGTCCTCGATGCCGTCCCCGTCGATCGATTCGAGGAAACGGAACTTCGGATTGGGGAAGCGGCTGTCGTGCTGCGCCTTTCCGCGGATCCAGCTTCCCTGCTGGAGCTTGAAACGACGGATGATCTCCTTCGGCACGAAAGGGTCGTCGGGTCGGCGGCGCCCGTTGTAGCGGGTTTGCAGGAGTTGGCCTGTTTTGTTTTTCAGGATTTCGAGGACACCTTCGACGGTTACCTCGTCGGGCTGTTGATTGGATTCGGACATCCTAGTGGTAGGTTAGTAGGCTTCCGGTATGGAAGAAACGGGAAAAACCCCCGCCGGGTCCGGGTAGGGACCGCAACGCCTGAGAAGACAGGAAAAGGGCGGCCGACGGCGGACGGGAAAAATTACAAGCCACGGTCGTCGAGCCGATATTTCGGGAGCAAACGGGTTTGTCGGCGCGGCGGCAACCCCAAAATCCCTGTCGTGATCGTAATCGAAGAACCGATTACGAGCAGGACCCGGGGATTGCGAAACCGGGTTGCGTCCCGGTTCGAAAAGTGACTAGGGTATTTGCGTAACCCATGTCTGCCAAAACGCCAAATCTTCTTATCCCCGAGGAAAAAATTTACGCAATGGTTCCGGACTCCCTTCCGGTTCGGTTGGAGAAGCGATACGCCGGCGGCTTTTTGCACGCCAGTCTGGAGCGCGACTTCAGCCCGGAGGAGCAGCAGTCGCTGCGGAGCCTCTATCACGACCTCGGGGAGTTGATGGATTTGACGGCCAAGAGGGACGCCTCCGACGGAGAAGATTCCCCCCTTGGTGCCGCCCTGCGTACGTTTGCGTCCAGGACGGTGGTCCTGCGGGCGGCTGCGGATCTCGAAAAGTTCGAGCAGGGGGCGTTGGCGACCCACGACCAAAAGTTGGCGACCCTCTTCCGCGAATTATCCGACGGCCCGTTCGCCTCTCTCTGCGCGATTCTCTTTCTCATCGATAGTGCGGGGGTGGAGCCGGAGTACTTCCAAACGCTGTTTTATCTGGCGAGGGACGAGCGCAAAATCATGCGTTCCCTGCTGGTGGATCTGGACCCTACGGCTCGTGCGAAAGACGAAGCGGTCCAGCAGCATTCGATCGACCTGTTGATCGAAAAGTGGCGGGACGCCGTCTACCGGGCGTTCGACGCCGAGCTGGAAGTTTCTTTCGAGAGCAAGGTCGAAGGAATGGTGGCGGAACGTTGCATCGAGTTCGCCGAAGTGGACCGGCTGTTCTATCATTTGGTGAACAACGCGTTGAAGCATGGCTCGGGGAAGGAACTGGCCATCCAGGTGGTCGAGTCGTCGGACGGCAACGACCTGGTCTGGGTGTTTTCCAATCCGGTTTCCGGCAATCAGGCGGCCCGGCTGACGAATCTGACCGAAGGAAGGCAAAGCGTGTTCGAATACGGCGTCGGAGACGGCAGCGGCGTGGGGCTGGGCTCTCTGGCGGAATCCGTCGGGCACGCCTATGGCATCGAAACCACCTCGCAGGCGGTCAGCGGCGGCTATTTGGGCGCAACGACGGAGGATGGAATCTTCCGGATCTGGTTCCACTGGCCCCGGGCGTAGGCTCGCGGAAACAGGGACCGCATTGCGCGGCACCTCCGGTTTTAGCCCGGAGACTCGCAGACACGAGCGCGTGCGACCGTAGCCTGCGATGTCGCCCGGTGCTGCACCTTCGAAGTGATCGATACAGGGATTCGGGCGGATAAGCTAAAACGAATTTTCGGGATTTTCGAGCAGGCGGAAGACAGCACGGCGGCAATGCACGGAGGAACCGGCCTCGGCCTCGCCATCTGTAACTCGCTGGTTCATCTGTTGGCAGTGAAGGTTGCTCTCTTCGACAGCGATCCTACTGGGTGTCGCTGTCGATCCCGGTCGGCAGGTTCTGGTGGAATTCCGATCCCTTCCCGGT
>CAZBLJ010000194.1:3442-5399 GCA_964492605.1 uncultured Puniceicoccaceae bacterium | reverse complement strand
TTCCCCGTGAAATGGACCGCCGACTTCATCCAGGAAGACGGCTCGACAAAATTCCCCGACATCGGAAAAGACGTGCTCGACGCCGACCCGCGCATTGAGCAGTCCTTCTTCGAAAAACACCTGCCCGAGATCGAACCGGCCCAGATCGGCGACGCCCGCGCCCTGGTCGTCCTCACGCCGAAGGTGACCGCTGCCAGCCTCGCGCAAGCCGACGACCTCCTCGCGCTCATCCGTTTCGGGGTTGGCTACGACACCGTTGACGTCGATGCCTGCACCGAGGCCGACGTCCTCCTCGGCATCACCTCCGGTGCGGTGGACCGCCCGGTTGCCGAGGCCTGCGTGATGTGGATGATGGCACTCCAGCACCATCTGGCGGCCAAGGACCGGCTCGTCCGCGAAGGCCGTTGGGACGACCGGGCCGGCTACATGGGTGGCGAGCTGCGCGACCGCACCCTCGGGGTGGTCGGCTGTGGGGGAATCGCCCGGGAGCTGATCCGTCTGCTCTCGGTCTTCGGGATGAAACAACCGCTCGCTTTCGACCCGTTCCTGAGCGACGAACAGGCGGAACAACTCGGCGTGCGCAAAGTGGAACTGCCCGAGCTGATGGCCGCCGCCGATTTCGTCTCCGTGCACTGCCCGCTCACCCCCGAAACCAGGGGACTGATCGGCAAGGACGAACTCGCGCGGATGAAATCCGGTGCGTTCATTCTGAACACCGCCCGTGGCGGCATCATTGAGGAGGACGCCCTCTTCGAGGCTCTCAGTGCCAGGGCCATCGGCGGTGCCGCCCTCGACTGCTTCGAGAACGAGCCGGTTACCGAGCCCCATCGGTTCGGAACCCTAGACAACGTGCTCCTGGCCCCCCATTCCATCGCCTGGACCAACGAACTCTTCCGCGACATCGGTCGCACCGCCGGTCAACGCATCATCGACCTCCTCGACGGCAAGACCCCCGCCGGCGTGGTGAACCGAGCGGTCCTCGACAAACCCGGCTTTCAGGAAAAGTGGAAGCGTCTGGCGGGGGAGAAATTCACAGGATAGTCATGAAGGCATTGATACCCCTCCTTCTCGCTCTTTTTGCCGGGACACTCTCGGGCATCGACAACAATCAGATCTTCGTCGAAGTTTCCGTTGATGAAACTACCCCTGCGGTTACTCTTACGTGGGATGAACAGGCTTCGGGTGTTTCTGTCGAGATTTCGCGCCGCAAAATCGGTCAAGTCGGTCCGGCCACTTGGAACCCACTCGCGACGGTGGACCATCCAGACAACAGCTTTACCGATACCACACTTCAAACAGGGGTGGCTTACGAATACAAGGTCTACCGTCCCTTTGTAGACAATGTAGCCAATGCTGCTGCATCGTATATTGCGGTTGGCGTGGAGGCTGAGCTGGTGGAACAGCGCGGGAAGATGCTATTGCTGGTTGAAGAAGGGATGGGGCAAGCCTTGGCTCCAGAATTGGCGCAACTCGAACTCGATCTGGCGGGTGACGGCTGGGACGTGATCCGGCGGGACTTTGCCCGCGATGGAGATTTACATCCAGATAGCGTTCGTGCCTGGATTCAAAGCAAATATCAGGAAGATCCTGCGAACACGAAGGGTCTTTACCTTTTTGGACGTTTGCCGATTATGTACACATCTGCGACGGCGCCCGATGGGCATAACGGTCATAACCACGGAACCGATGCCTACTATGCGGATGTCGATGACACATGGCGGGACAACGGTGACCCCACAGATACGATTCTGGGCACAGCCTACATTCCCGACGCCGTCGAACTGATCAACGGAAGGGTTGATCTGGCCGGAATGACCAGTTGGACGAAAAGTGAGGAAGACCTTCTCAGGGACTATTTGAACAAAGCAACCCGCTTCAAACGGGGCGGCCTTGATTTCACACGTCGCGGAACGCCTGCTGGCAGCGAATGGGTCCGGGGAGAAGGGCAGTTGCAGTA
>CAZBLJ010000194.1:0-3342 GCA_964492605.1 uncultured Puniceicoccaceae bacterium | reverse complement strand
CGCATGGGGCGGTCGCCCCTACTGGTTTTTCCACACGGGGAACCTGGGGTATCCGGCAGGAGACTGGGCCATGCGAACCCAGAATAATGGCAATGGAGACTACAAGCCTGAAGGATCCTACACATGGATGCGGGGTGCGGCCTGGAACAACCTCATGGGGGACCCGTCCCTGCGCATGCATCCGGTGGCCCCACCCGAAGATGTGAGTGCCACGCGATCCGGGGGGGAAGTCACCCTTTCCTGGACCGCTTCGACCGACCCGTCCGTTGTAGGGTATAACATCTACCGCTCCACCGAAAAGCTGGCGGGCTATACCAAGCTGAACGGAACGACTCTGGAAACCGGCACCAGCTTTACCGATACCACACCCCCCGCATCCGGCGATCTGTGGTATCAGGTGCGTGCCGTCAAACTCGAAGAGGTCTATACCGGTAGCTACTTCAATCAAAGCCTTGGTGCCTTTGCACTGCTGGAGAGTTCCGATTCCGCCTCCAACGGAGCACCGACGTTGGTGGCCCCCGCCAGTGTAGATACACCGGAAGGTGTCCCGACTCTCGTCGCTTTGGGCGGAACCGACCCGGAGGGAGACTCCCTGGGTTTCCTCGTGATGGATCACCCTGAAAACGGGATGCTCTTCGCCACGGATGACGGACTGATCTACCGTCCTGATGCCGACTTACTCACCATGGATAACTTTTCGGGTGACGACAGCTTCACGGTAGTCGCCACCGATGGCACCCAGTGGAGTTCACCTTCCACTGTGGAGGTCAGCGTCGGTGGCGATCCGCTGCTTTTCTGGAGTTTTGATGACACCTCGAATACACAGGATCTTACCAGCGACTTCAATCGTACGGGAATTCTTGCCTCGGTCATCGAGCGTGGCCCCGGACTTGGCGTCGCCGCCTGGCTCAGTCATCAGGATGCCGCTGCAGCTCGAAGCATCAATACGAACGAATTCGACGCCGACGATTATTTTTCCTTTGTTTTTGAACCGGAGACGGGGCGGGAGGCTTCGCTGGATCGCATGGCGTTTTCTGCCTACAGTCGTGATGAGGGTCCGTTCCAGGTCCGGTTGCGTTTCAGCTTCGACGGATTCGCAACCTGGCGAACAGTCCCGCTCCTAGGAGGCGGAGGCACTCTGGAAGGGCTCGGCAGCAATCTTTCCGACGGGATCTATCGTTTTGCCAACCTCTCTGACGTGGCGGAACTTCAGTCGGTTGACGAATCCGTCGAGTTCCGTCTCTACTTCTGGGGTGCTGACCGGGCGGGTATCGGCAAGAGCGGCATCGGCCAGCCGGATCTGGTCATTGGCGGTACCACTTCCAGTGTAACCACGCCCGGAGCACTCGAAATGATCACAGATAGTGTCGGCCCGATTTACCTCGGCGAAGGAACGCAACAACCTTTCATCGCAGAGGGAGGCGCGCCCCCTTACTCCTGGGCCGTCACCTCGGGAACTCTGCCGAGCGGACTCAGCCTCTCAGCGGATGGCATACTCAGTGGAACGCCGACCGTAGAAGCCTCGGCAACCGTGACAGTGACGCTGACGGATGACGAAGGCACTCAGGTGAACCGGGATTTTCTGGTCAAGGTCACGGATTCCGCACTGCCTCCCGACGATGCTTCTCTACTGCTTTCGGGCAACGGCTTCCAGGTGCCCACGAATTCCCCGCCGATCACATCAAACGGCACCGATTTCGGAAAAGTGAATATCGGCAATACCGTCAGCCAAACCTTCACCCTTGCCAATAATGGAGAGTCCGCAGCGACCGGACTTTCGATTGCGCTTGCCGGCGACGCCGGGTTCAGTCTGTCCTCCCCTCTGGCAGTGACCAGCCTGGCCCCGAACGCATCCGCAGATTTTACCGTGCAATACACCGCCGATTCTGACATCGACGCGGAGACGACTCTTGAGATCACAGGCGACGATATCGGTGGAACTCTTTCTTATCTGCTATCTGCGAGGGGGGCTTCGGATGATGTTGCTTTTGTCGAAAGATGGTATTACGCGGATGAGGACACGTTCGCAGACGATGTGACTGTGGAAGTGGAGCGTATCGGAGCCGGGGTCGGATCGGCTTCGGTGGAGGTTGTGCTTGATACGGAAAGCTCCAACGCAGACCCGGGCACCGACTTCAGCTTTTCGCCCCAGACCCTGACCTGGGCGGATGGAGAAACCGGCATCAAAACCGTTGCCATCACCTACTTCACGGATACCGAAGTCGAATATAACGAACAAGTCGATTTGGAACTGACGAACTTCAACAACGCGCAACCTGGCACGAACAGCGAGGCGCGGATTTACGTCGATAACGATGACTTTGTGCCAAAGCCGATTGAGGCGTTTGGAAGCAGCAATATCTTCGATCTGGACGGTACCACTCTCGAACTTATTCCCGATGGTAGTGGCGATTATGAGATGTTCGCCTATCCCGCAACCTCATTACCCACCGATCCCTCGTCGCATACAGTGGTCAGCACGACCTCGAACCCCATGGACACCTCCACCTTTTTGGAAGTCGGTCTTCCCGGTGGGTTTACCGTCCCCTATTACGGAGTGGACTACAGCGCCTTCTTTATCAGTCCGAGTGGCTATATCACCTTCGAATCCGGAGATACCTCTTCCGCCGGTAGCACCTGGGGTTTTTACACACGTACGAACCCCGATCCGCTCCCCCGTATCGCCCTCTTCTGGAACTCCTACGATATGAGTGCCTACGGACAGATCTCGTGGCAGGCCATCACCACGACTGGCGAAGAGCGTCTGGTGGTCACTTTTGAGGATATGTCCGAAAGCGGGGTGACCAACTTCTTCACCGGTCAAATCGAGATATGGCAAAACGGAAAAGTCACCATGACCTGGGTGGACACCGTGATGCCGCTTACCGACGGTGTCCCCGACGACAACTACTTCTTCTGGACAGGGATTTCAGATGGACAGAATGAGATCGCCGTCGAAGGTATCGATCTGAGTGCATCTCCGCCGCCTTCCCTCCTTGTCCCGGATCAGGAAGCGTCCATCGGACAAACCGGCTCGGCGTATTCGTATAATCTCACCGCGATCGGAGGTGCCACTCCCTACGGCTGGCAGATCGTTTCAGGTTCTCCGCCAGATGGCATCTCCCTCGACCCATCCACCGGGGAGCTTGCGGGCACGCCGACCGCCACCGGCACCTTCACCTTCACGGTCGAAGTCACGGATGCCGACACCGATACCGACTCCGCAGAGGTTACTCTGTCGGTGATCTCCGATACCTCCGATATCGACTCCAACGGCCTTCTTGACCGGTGGGAGATCGACCACTTCGCCTCTCTGGGGCAAGACCCGTCCGGCGACCCCGA
>CAZBLJ010000193.1:0-5407 GCA_964492605.1 uncultured Puniceicoccaceae bacterium | reverse complement strand
CCATTTGGGATTGAACCACGGGGGCTGCGTGTTACGCTTGACTCTTTATGCCTGTCATCGGAAAGGAACTCAGGGCCCTGGTTCTGCGGAGCAATCGCTTTCTGGCCAACAGCCTCGCCGAGGCGGGGCTGGCGACCGACGACGACATCAACGAGGCGAACGAGAAACTTCTGGAAGCCATCGAGGCCGGCAATCCCCGGCAGGTTTCCCTACTCAACAGTCTGATCTTCGACCTGAAGCGGCTTGAGGAAAAGGATTACATCGATTATGTGTTGAAAGAGCATCATCTCGGTCTGATCTCCCTCCGAAACTACCGGATCCGCCCGATGGGAAACGCGATGAACGATCCGGAGGTGTGTTGGGCTACCTGGACGGTTCCGTTCGACCGGGTCGGCGATTACTATCTCGTCGCGTCCGCCTATTATCCCAGTAAACCCGTGGTGGAACATTGGGAGAATCTCGCCGACATGCCGATCATCTGGTACGGATCCACCATTCAATGCATCACCGAATCGATCGACCGGCTCACCCGGGATGACGGGGGCGAGGAAGAAGCGTAATGGCGGAACAGCCTTCCAGGATCCTCATCGTCGACGATGACGCCGACTTCGCGTCCCTGTTGTCCGATGTTTTCGCCCAGGCCTCTTACGAAGTGGAAGCGATCAGCGACCCCAGAAAAGCCGACGAAATCGTCAAGAAAATGGAATTCAGCCTGGTGGTGACCGACCTGCGGATGCCGGATATCGACGGTCTGGAACTCTCCCGCAGGATCCGCACGGTGCAGCCGAACGTCCCCATCATCGTCGTTTCGGGCTTTCTGGATGCCAAAACGCGGGAGCAGATGGAAAAGGAGGGAGTCGTCGGCCTCTACGAAAAACCGCTCAGCGTCTTTTCCCTGCTCAAGAATGCCGCCAACCTCATCGCAGACGGGAAGAAGAGGGCCGCGAAAGCCGGCGATTCCGGGAAAGGGGGCGATCAAGGGGGAGGGCTCGGTTTCGAGTTTTCCGCGCTGCCCTGCGAGTCCGATGCGAGCCGGGCCTTCGCCGAAGGCCTCTACCGACTGAGGAACCGTCGGACCAACCTCTACATGATCGCCCCGAAAGGAACTCCCGCCCGGACGGTCGCAAAGGATTTCAGCAACTGGGTAACGACGGATGAATCCATCGGCATCCTCCTCGAGCCCGGGGACTGCACCGAATCGCGACTCGGAGAGATTGTGGACGAGGCGGCCGGGAAAGGCAGGCAAGCCGTAAACCTTCTGGTCACGGATGTCGAACAGCTGGATTTGGGACAACAGAAGCAGCTCGCCCGGGCCACCCGAAAAGGCACCCTGCGCGAGAACTGGACGGGAAGCATCCGCCTGGTGCTCATCGTAGGAGCCGATCTGGAAACCCTTTACCAACAGGGAGCCATCGAGGACGAACTCTACTTGTCGATGGGGGGCGGCGAATTAACCATTCCACGCCTCAAGGAATGCTCGGCGGATATTCGCGCCCTCGCATTGGCCACCACGGACGAAAGCGGAAACCCCTTCGAATGGGAAGAAGACGCCCTCCGTTCGCTGACCGAAAGAGACTGGCCGGGCAACCATGCGGAACTCCGAAAGGTCCTCGTCCGCCTCCAGCAGAAAACCGGCGGCGCGAAAATAACGGCCACCGACGTGATTGCGGCGGTAACGGAGGAAGAGAAACCCTCGTCGGGAGCCGAAGAACCCGAGAAACGGTCCCTTTTCGAGATTTTAACCGAGTGCCGCGCCTCTTATCTGCAGGCCGCCTATCATCTTCTCGGGGAGGACCTCGGTGCCGTCGCGGAGATGGCGCACGTCCCGCAAGAACTGGTCGAGGACTCCCTGAACCTTCGGACCGAATCGCCCGAAGAGGAAGAAACGCACAGGAACGTACGATCCCCGAAACGCCGGAGGACCCGAAAGCCGAAAGAGAAATCGAACTAGATGCTTGTCCTCCGCTCCGTCTTTACCCATATTCGCAGGTTCCGTGGAAAACGATTGCTCTTCTTCTTCCGATTCCGACGGTGATCGAGAGAGTCGATCTCCGTCCGCCGCATCGTGGACGGATGCTTCCTCCATACACCGCTTTGCGGAATTCCCCGAAGTTCGTTCCCATCCCCTGAAGTCCCGGAGTCGCTGATATGGGGGATCATTTCAGCTTGTTCCTTGCGGTCACGTTTACGGTGCTCGTTTCCGCCCTGTGTTCGATTCTGGAAGCGCTCATCCTCAGCACCACCCCGACCGAAATCGAGGGCCTCAAACAACGCCACCCGAAGGTCGGCCTGAAGCTCGAGCGCTTCAAACTGGATATCGAGGAAACCACCTCGGCCATTCTGAGCCTGAACACGATCGCCAACACGGCCGGGGCCAGCATCAGTGGCGCCCTCGCCGCAACCGCCCTCGGCGAGCAAAACGTGGTCTATTTTTCCAGCGCCCTGGTTTTCGGCATCCTGATCTTCTCGGAGGTCATCCCGAAGAACGTCGGGGTCCTCTATCGTCCGAGTCTGCAACCGATTCTCGTCCACCCGCTTGCCTGGGTGCGCGTGTTGATGCGTCCCGTTTCCTTTCTCTGCAAGATTGCCGTGCGCTCGCTGGTGCGGGCGCGACCGTCCAACGAGACGCCCGACGAGGAGATCCTTCTACTCGCCGAGAAAAGCGCGAAGGACGGCGATCTCACGGAGAGCGAGCGTCGTCTGATCTCCAACGCCCTTCGTCTCGACACCATTCCGGTCAGCAAGATCATGACCCCCCGCACCGTCGTGACCGCCCTGGAAAAGGAGACGTCGGTCGGCGAGGTCGTTCGCGATTTTAAAAACATCCCCTTCGCCCGGATCCCCGTCTACGACGAGAACATCGACGATATCATCGGAGTCGTTCGACGCAGGGATCTTCTCGCCGCCGCCGCCGACGGAAAACCCGAAGCGAAAGTCGGCGAGCTGGCCTTCGATACGGTGTTTATCCCCGAAAACGCGAATGCCTCGGATGCACTGCAGATCTTCCTGAAGAACAATCTCCAGCTTGGAATCGTGGTCGACGAATACGGCTCGGTGACCGGAGTGCTCACCATGGAGGACGTTATGGAATCCATCCTCGGCCAGGAAATCTTCGAGCCGGACGACGTCGCCATCGACATGCGCGAACTGGCCCGGAAAAAGAAGGACGCCAAACCCAACAAGCGCCGCCCGAAGGAAGAGACGGTCGTGAGCGACCAACCGACCGAGCAGCAGCAGTAGTAGTGATGGGCTCTTCCATCCGATCGCGACCGAACCCTCTCTACTGGGTCTTTCTTTTTCTCGGTTACACGATAGGAATCGTGGCAACCGGCGCGGTTGCCGGCGGTCTCGCCTTTCAACTGTTCGGACGACTGTTCGTTCCGGAAATGACGTTTGCGGAACTCTCCCTCGCCGGCTTACGGGTCGGGACGATCCTTTCGGGAGTCTGGGCGCCCGGGGTTGCCATCGTTCTGTGCTTCATGCGCGGGAAACGACTGAGAGACGAGCGAAGACAAAAGGAAGAAACATCGTGAAACCGTCCAGGAGAGTCCGCATCTTCGGCGTCGGCTTCCTCGGGGGCTGCATCCTGGCCGCCGGAATCGCCCTGTTTCGCGCAAAGGACGAGCCCCCGCCCCCGCCGTCCCTGCCCGAATGGTCCCCCTTGCAAACGACCCCGGAACTCCCGGAACGGGAGGGACCGTACCCTCCCGACCTCACGCTTTTCCGCGCCTGGAAGTCCGATCCGGATACCATCCGATGGATCGCGCGAGACCCCCGGGGAAACTTCTGGCGGATTTCCGGAAACGGCGGCACGGTGGACATCGTCCGGGCGGACCGCATCCGGGTGTTCGGCAATCCGGGCATCGAAGTAGCGGCCCTCGAAGCGGGTCTCGAGCACAACGGCTTCGATATCATCGATTTCCATCCCGGAACCACCGCCTTCATCGTTCCGGTCGCCCCCTTCGAGCCGAACGCGATTGAAGAGGCCCGGCGGCTTCTCGAATCCCGCCGCCCTTACATCCGCGCAACCGAGCCGATTGTTTTCGAATCGGAGACCAATTGAGGATTGCTTTCGGTAACGGCCTTTCCACGATCCCTTCCCATGCCTTCTCTCAAAAAACTTGCGTTCGGCGGTTCCACCGACTCCGGCACCAGCACGGAGCTTGGTTTGCTGGTCCTTCGCGTCTTCACCGGCTTGGCCATGGCCCTCGCGCACGGTTTGGGCAAGGTTCCTCCTCCAAACCGTTTCGTCGACGGCGTGGAAGATCTGGGCTTTCCCGCGCCCCTCGCTTTCGCCTGGGCCGCAGCAATATCCGAACTGGTCGGCGGGCTGTTTCTGGCCGCCGGATTCCTCACCCGGTTCTCCGCCTTTTTCATCTTCGTGACCATGCTGGTCGCCGCCTTCGGGCGGCACGGCGGTGAAGGTTTCGCCGAACAGGAGATGGCTCTGCTCTACGCGGCGGCCACCCTTCCGTTCCTCCTCGCGGGCTCCGGACGCGTCGGGGTCGATTCACTGTTTCGCCAGGACTGATTCGCCGGAGCGGCCGGCCATGATTTTTAACACAATACCAACCTGCCTTCGATTCCATCCATGATCCAACTCCGTCGCATCCCGACCCTCCTCACCGTTTCGTTCGCCCTCTGCGCCTCATCGGTAGCAGCCAATCCTTACGTCCAGGGCTTTGGACAATGGATGGATACCGATTTCGACAACTCCATCGGAGTGGGAGCACGGATCGGTTATTCGTTCGACGAGCTTAATTCCATCGAACTCGGCTACACCTACACCGACCTGGATTCGATCGACACCACCTACACCGTGGATGGAAGCGATATCGAGGTCGAGGGAACGGCCAAGCTGAACTTTCTTCTTGCCAACTATCGCTTCACCTATCCGCTATCGGAGCGCTTCCGCGTCTTCGCCGGGGCGGGACTGGGGGCGACCATCGGGAACGTGGAAGTCACGACCGAGGACGGAAGCGGGGACGGCCACAATGCCATGTTCACCTATCAGTTTTTCGGGGGTGCCGAGTTTTTCATCCTCCCGCAGTTCTCCGTCCATGCGGCCTATCGCTTTCTCTCCGTTGACGACTTTACCTACGACGACGGTGATACCTCCATCAAAGTGGACGCCGGAAACGGCCAAACCGTGGAGTTGGGCCTGACTTTTTACTTCTAAATTAGGGGTTTTTCGGGGCTACGGGAAAGGCGTGGCCGTCCTTATGTCCGGCGCTACGGAAAGGCATGGCCGTCCTCACGTCCGGCACTACGGAAAGGCATGGCCGTCCTTACGTCCGGCGCTACGGAAAGCCCGGGGGAGGGCGAGCCACCCGCCTTGCGGCGCTGGCGAAGGACGGGGTCGCTCGGAAGGTGGACACTCCTGTCCACCCCGGGTAAGGCGGCCCGG
>CAZBLJ010000192.1:0-5424 GCA_964492605.1 uncultured Puniceicoccaceae bacterium | reverse complement strand
CAGCCTCATGTCCTACGACTCCGCACTCGAATCCGCACTTTCCTCCGGAAAACTCCTTCCTGAAGCCGCCGGGAATTTAGAAACATGGATGGCCTGTGAAAGTCTTCCCGACTGGGCCCGACGGTCTCTTTCGGACCTGGTCGAAAAGGAACAATGGGAGGAACTGAACGACCGTTTCTTCCAGAATCTGGTTTTCGGCACCGGCGGTATGCGCGGTCGGACGATCGGACGGGTGTCGACCGCCGCCGAACTCGGCGACGGGGGCCCAGACAACCCGGATCACGCTGCGGTAGGATCAAACGTCCTCAACGATATGAACGTGGCCCGCGCCACGGTCGGCCTTTTCCGGTATACGAAGCATTTTCTCGCCTCGGAGGGGCGCGATTTCGAAGTTCCCCGCTTCGTCATCGCCCACGACGTACGCTTTTTCTCACGCCATTTTTCCGAACTCGCCGCCTCCGTCTGGACCCAGCTCGGCGGCCAGGCCTACTTGTTCGATGGGCCGCGGTCGACTCCCCAACTCAGCTTTTCCGTTCGATTTCTCGGCGCCCATGCCGGAGTGGTCGTAACGGCGAGCCACAATCCCTCCCACGACAACGGGTACAAGGTATATTTCGAGGACGGTGCCCAGATCGTCTCCCCGCAAGCGGAGGGAATCATTGCCGAAGTGGATTCCATCGAGTTGGACGCAGTCGGAGACTACCTCGCCAAGGATATCGGAAGGGTGACCCTCCTGGGAAAGACAGCAGACGAGGCCTACCTGGAGGTCCTGGAGGGAAGCGTACTCGACAAGGATCTCCTTCGCCGCAACCAGCCCAAAGTCGTTTTCTCCTCCTTGCACGGCACCGGCCGTATCGCCACCCTCCCCCTCCTCCAGCGCCTCGGCCTCGATGTCTCGGAGGTGCCGGAGCAGGCCATCCACGACCCTCGGTTCCCCACTGTGAAATCGCCGAATCCGGAAAACGCCGAGGCGCTCTCCATGGCATTGGAGCAGGCGAACCGCGAAAAGGCCGATCTGGTCGCGGCCACCGACCCCGACGGGGACCGGATGGCCGTGGCGGTACGCTCTCCGGAGGACGAGATGGTTCTGCTCACGGGCAACATGATCGGATCCCTGCTGGCGGAATTCCGCATCCGGCAGCTTCGTGAAATCGGAATCCTCACTCCCGAAAATTGCGGAAACGCCGTTCTCATCAAGACCTTCGTCACCACACCGCTTCAGGAACGCATCGCCCGCGGGCACGGCCTTCGCGCGGTCAACACCCTCACCGGATTCAAATGGATCGGTGCCAAACTCCGCAAATACCAGAACCAGTTGGAAGCGGTTCTTTCCGACAGGGATGGCCTTCGACTCGACTACGACGCAACCTCCTACCGCAAACGGGCCGAGTTGCTGCTGAAAAACAGTTCCTTCTACGTGTTCGGCGGGGAAGAGAGCTACGGGTACCTCGCCAACGACCTCATCCGGGACAAAGACGCCAACGCCGCCGTCTTGATGTTCTGCGAGCTGATGGCCTCCCTGAAGGAGCAAGGGCGTAACGTTCTCGATCTGCTCGACGACCTCTACCTCGCCCACGGGTATCATCTCGAGCAACTCGCAAACGTTTACTACGAGGGAGCCTCCGGCTCGGCGAAAATCAAAAGCATCCTCGACTCCTACCGCAGGAATCCGCCCGATTCCCTGAACGGCGTCAAGGTAACCGGATTCACAGATTTCGGAACCCAAACAATCCGTGACGCGGACGGGGATGAAGTTCCCCGCCAGGATTTCTACTTTCTCGAACTGGAGAACGGGGACAGCTATGCCGTTCGCGGCAGCGGGACTGAGCCCAAGATCAAATTTTACGTCTTCGGTCACCGGAACGTAGCCTCGAGGGAGGATCTACCGGCGACGAAAAAAGCGTTGTCCGCAGAACTGGGTGCCCTGAAGAAGGCGATCGAAGAAGACGCTGCGGCGCGTGCCGATTGAGCGGACTCCGGCACTTCGAACATCGCTCCTTCCAGCAAGGCAATGCCGCCCCCTTGCAGGACACGCCGCAGGATCGTTATTCCATTCGTGCCGGACTCTTTCACTTCTTGCGATTCGTGATCCTCATCGAAAATCCGCTTGTCGTCACGACCGGGTGGCGGTGCGGATGTTCTTTTTCAGAGCAACCCGCAAAATGGAAATGTCAGCGGGGCTCACCCCGCTGATACGGAGGGCCTGGCCCAGGCTGGCGGGTCGCGTTTCGGCCAGCTTGGTGCGGCTTTCGTTCTTCAACCCTTTCACGGACCGGTAATCGAAGGTTTCCGGAATCGTCACCTTCTCGAGATCCTGAAATCGCTCGACGGCCCTCATTTCGCGATCAAGGTAGCCCCGGTAACGAATCCGGTATTCGATCTCGTTCCGGGTCGACTCGCTCCAACCGGCCGTTTCCGTAAAATCCTCCAACTCCCCTCCCCTGCGGACGCCGTCACCCCAGGTTCCGTCTCCCTTCCGCTGCCTTTCGAAAGTCGACGCCATTTCCTCCACCACCCTCTTTTTCGAACGGATTCTTTCGACCCGTTCTTGCGGGAGGAGGCCGAAACGCTCCGCGTGGTCGATGAGGCGGAGTTCGGCGGAGTCCATGTTGAGGATCAGACGGAACTCGGCGCGGCTGGTGAACATCCGATAGGGTTCGCGGGTCCCCTTCGTGACCAGGTCGTCGATCAGGACACCGAGATACGCGTCCTGACGGGAGAGTATCATTGGGTCCTCTCCCCTCACCTTCGCGACCGCGTTCGTCCCCGCGACCAATCCCTGGCCGGCCGCTTCCTCGTAGCCCGATGTCCCGTTGATCTGCCCGGCAAAGAAAAGGTTTTCGACGATCTTCGATTCCAACGACGGGAAAAGCTGGGTGGGCGGTGCGAAATCGTATTCGACCGCGTAAGCCGGCCGCAGCATCCGAACTTCTTCCAATCCGGGCACGGTTCGCAGCATCTCTGCCTGGACATCAAAGGGAAGACTGGTCGAGAGCCCGTTCACGTACCATTCGTTGGTGTGAATGCCTTCGGGTTCCAGGAAAAGCCGGTGGCTGTGCTTGTCGGCGAACTTGACGAACTTGTCCTCGATGCTCGGACAATACCGGGGACCGACGCTCTCGATCATACCGCCGTAGAGCGGTGACCGGTGGAGATTGTCGCGTACCAGTTTCTCGGTGTCCGCCGACGTTTCGGTCATCCAGCAGGATACGGATACGCTTCCGGGCTCCCATCCGGGCCGTATTTCCTCCGATTGTTCCACGTGGAACAATCGGTTTCCGGGTTCGGGCTTTTCGGATTGTTCCACGTGGAACAAATCCATTGGCCCCCGTGTGTCGTAGAATCCGAAAAAGGTCGGTCGTTCATCACCGGGCTGTTCCTGCAATTTAGCGAAATTCAGGCTTCGGCCGAGGATTCTCGGGGGCGTTCCGGTCTTTAAGCGCTCCAGCTCGATGCCCGCTTCCAAAAAGCTGCCGGAGAGGCCTTCCGCCGAAAAATCGCCCAGCCGTCCACCGCGGTTCTGGTTCGCACCGATGTGCATCAGGCCGCGGAGAAAGGTTCCGGTCGTGACCACCACGGTTTTCCCGAAAAAATCGACGCCCATCGAGGTGCGAACCCCGGTCACGGAATCGCCCTCGAAGATCAAGCCCTGGACCATGGCCTGAAAAAGGGTCAGCCCCGGTGTCCGTTCCAGGGTGTGTTTCATCCGGAACTGGTACGCCTTTTTGTCGCACTGGACCCGGGCCGCCCGAACCGCCGGTCCTTTCGTCGCATTCAGCAGCCGAAACTGGATGCCGGTGCAATCGGCGTTGATTCCCATTTCGCCGCCCAATGCGTCGATTTCGCGGACGATGTGACCTTTCGCCTGTCCGCCGATCGCCGGATTGCAGCTCATTTGGGCGACGGTATCGAGATTTCCGGTCAGCAAAAGCACGCCAGCCCCGCGCCGCGCGGCCGCCAGGGCGGCTTCGCAGCCGGCGTGTCCCGCGCCGCAGACGATGACGTCGTAAGGCGCTTCCGGGCCGTATGAAAGAGCGGAGTTCATTTTCCGATGCAAAATTCTCCGAAGAGAACATCGAGCATGGCCTCGTTGTCAACGGTCCCGACGACCGATCCGAGCGCCTCCAGAGCGTCACGCAGGTCGGGGGTCACGTATTCGGTCTCCACACCGTCCTTCAACCGGGCTAGGGCGTTCTGGAGCGACCGGCGACAATCCCTGAGAAAACCGATGTGTCGCTGGTTGTAGAGAATTCGTTCATCGGCACCCGCAAGAAGATCCCGGCCGATCCGGTTTTCCCAGAGTCGGAGAAATTCCGGCATCCCGGACCCGGTTTTCGCCGAAAGAAGGGCTCTCGGCAGCTCCGGGTGGAAATCCTCGTGGGGTTGGAAAGAGGGGCGGTCGGATTTATTGACCACCACGAGAGCGTTTTGCGGAGTCAAGCGCCGCAAGAGCGGTTCGGGTAGGGCAGGGGAGGGGAGGGTCCCGTCCAGAACGACCAGGTGAAAATCCGCCGCGCCATAGACTTTCTCGGTATGCCGGATTCCCTCCTTTTCGATCGCATCGGAGGCTTCGCGAAATCCTGCCGTATCATAAATCTGGATACAATACTTTCCGAGAGCGAAGGTTTCGCCGATGGTGTCGCGGGTGGTGCCGGCCTCCGCGCTGACGATGACCCGGTCCTCGCCGAGGAGGCGGTTCAACAGGCTGCTTTTCCCGGCGTTGACCTCCCCGACGATTACGGTGCGGATTCCGCGATGGAGGAGTTCCCTCTGGTCGCCGGTCGAGATCATCCGGTCCAGTTCCTGGAGGGTTCGGGCGAGGGAGGCGAGGGGACCGTCCCGGTCTTCGGGCGGGAGGTCCTCTTCCGGGAAATCGATGAAGGCTTCGAGATGGGCCAGGATGGCCAGTATCTCCGCCACCCGCGCATCAATCTCTTCTCCCAGACCTCCCGCCAACTGGCGGTGGGCCGATTGCAGGGCCGCGTCGCTACGGGCGGCGATGAGATCCCCGACGGCTTCGGCCTGGGAAAGATCGATTTTACCCTCCAGAAAAGCGGTCCGGGTAAACTCGCCGGGTTCGGCGGGCCGACTGCCTCTCTCCCGCAAATCCCTCTCCAAGAGGTTAACAATCAACGGGTTGCCGTGGCAGGAAATCTCCAGCGTCTCCCTGCCGGTAAAGGCGGAATCCGCCGGAAACCAGGTGTAGAGGACTTCGTCGAGAATGGATCCATGGCGGTTCCGATACTTTCCGAACCGGGCGCGTCGGGAGTCGGAGAGGGTAGGGGACCTGCCGAAAATCCCCTCGATCAAGGTCGGCACGTCGGGCCCGCAAACGCGGATCACCGCAAGGGCCGAGGTTCCGGGAGGTGTGGCGAGTGCATGGAAGGTATCCGGCATGGATCCTTCCTACTACAGAATGCGGGA
>CAZBLJ010000191.1:0-5435 GCA_964492605.1 uncultured Puniceicoccaceae bacterium | reverse complement strand
CTACGGGCCGTCGTTACCTCCGGCGCTACATTGAAGTTCCCGCTATTGCCAGAGAGGTACTCTTTCCCAAGGATTCGGGGAAATGGCGTCCAGTGGGAACAAAATTCGTGTCGGCGTGGCCGGGGTGGGCTACCTCGGGCAGCACCATGTCCGGATTTACCGGGAACTCTCGAACCATTGTGAGGTCGCCGGGATTTTCGAGGTGAACGATGAGCGGGCCTCCGAGATTTCGGATCTTTACGGCTGCCGCCGTTTCGATTCCCTCGAGCGGATGGCGGAGGAGTGCGACGCCGTCAGTGTGGTCGTCCCGACCGACCGACATGCGGCGGTGGCGATTCCGTTGTTGGAAGCGGGGTGCCATCTGCTGATCGAGAAACCGATCTGCCCGGATCCGAAGGACGCCGCGTCCATTTTGTCGATCGCCCGCGAGAAGAATCTGGTGGTTCAGGTCGGCCATGTGGAGCAATACAATCCGGTGACGTCTTTCCTGGAAAAGAATGTCCGCGACCCGCGCTTTATCACCGCCGATCGGTTGGCTCCCTTCAATCCGCGCGGAACGGAGGTGGGTGTGGTGCTCGATCTTATGATCCACGACATCGGGGTCATTCTGCAATTGGTTCAGTCGCCGGTCGAACGGATCGATGCGGTCGGGGTGGATGTTCTGTCGAAGTCCGAGGATATCGCAAATGCGCGGATCACCTTCGAAAGCGGCTGCGTGGCCAATATCAATACCAGCCGGGTCAGTCTGAAAAAGGTCCGGGAGATCCGGGTCTTTCAGCCGGAGGCTTACTTGTCCCTCGACTTCATGAACCAGAAAGGGCACCTGCTGCGGAAGGGGAAAATGATGATCAAGAAGAAGGACATCCCGATCCAAAAGGGGGAGCCGTTGAAACTCGAACTCGAATCGTTTCTGGACTGTGTGAAGTCGGGGAAGGAACCGAAGGTCTCCGGAGCCTCCGGTCTGGAAGCCCTGGAGATCGCCCTGGAGGTCACGAAGCAGATCCGCGAGGGGCAGGCGAGGATGTCATGAGCGCGGTGGCGCAGGTTCCGGAGATTCGACCCTTCGAAGACGCGGGGGAGGGTGGTTGCGATTTGTTGATCCTGGCGGGGGAGCACAGCGGCGACCAGCATGCGGCCACGCTCGTGAGGGATCTCCTCTCCGCCAAGCCCGAAACGAAGGTCTTCGCCCTCGGCGGGCCGGCGCTGGAGGAAGCGGGCGCCACGGTGCTCTACGAGCTGACCGAGCTTTCCGTGGTGGGGCTGGTGGAGGTTTTGTCCCATTACGGAGACTTCAAAAAGTTGTTCGGGGAGACGGTCGGATGGATTGAACGAAACCGGCCCAAGGTGGTATGTCTCGTCGATTATCCGGGCTTCAACCTTCGCCTTGCGAAAGAGTTGAAGAAGCGGGGGATCAGCCGCAAGGGCGGGGGCGGGATCACCGTGCTCGACTTCATCAGTCCGCAAATCTGGGCGTGGAAGGCAAAGCGGCGCTTCAAGATGCAGGAGTGGTTGGACGAAGTGGGGACGATTTTCCCCTTCGAGGTCGAGTGCTACAAGGACACTACGCTCCCGGCGTTTTTTCTGGGCCACCCTTTCGTCGATCCGCGCTTCTCCCTGCAAGTCCGGTATGCGGCGGACGGGCCGTTGTTGCTGCTTCCGGGCAGCCGGACGGCGGCGGTGAAGCGGATCTTTCCGAAGCTTCTCGACGGAGTGGGGAGGGCCGTCGATCAACTGGCGACCCGGGGCGTGCGGGTACTGTATCCCGGTCCGAGCATTCGCGGTACTCTGGAGGAGATTCTGGCGAATCGGAAGATGCCGGTGCAGGTGGAATTGCGCCCGGTGGAGCAAGGTTCGGAAGGGGCGGCGGTCCTGACCAGCTCGGGCACCATGTCGCTGCAGTGTGCCCTGGCGGGCATCCCGGGGACGATCGTGTACCGGGCGCATCCGTTTACCTATTGGATGGGTCGTTCGTTCGTCAAAATTCCCTACCTCGGGATTGCGAACCTCCTTCTGGATCGGCCTTTTTATCCGGAATACATCCAGGGAGCGGCCTCGCCGGAAAAGCTTACAGAGAGAATCCGGCAGATGCTGCTGCCGGAGGCCGTAGAGGAAACGCGTCGGGGAGCGGAGGAATTGACGCGGATCTTGTCGCGGAACCGATTCCTCGATCCGGCGGCCTGGGTGGATAGTCACCTGAATCCCCCGAGTCCGGGCGAGCCCCTGGAAATGCTGGGTCCGTGAAGGTTCGATCCTCCGGCGAGGTGCCCGGAAAGCCGGGCGACGGCCCTGAGATGTAAACCAGAATGTCAAAAATGGTTGGATTTGGGTTTCGTGAGCATATGAAAAAGGAACGGCGACTTCAGTCGCCCCTTTGGAAACGGAGAACGGACATTCCTGTCCGTTTGTAAAGGATGGAAGCTCTTGTAGCGAAGGGCTTTACGCAAGGATCAGCTGATCATTTTCCGGGAATGAGGGGTCCTTCCACTTGCGTTTTCGAGAATCCCGCCACCTTTTCCGTTTATGGCGGAGAGATCACCCATCCTTCTCTGGTTTCGACAGGACCTGCGGATTCGTGACAATGCGGCCCTTGCGGCGGCGATGGAAACGGGCCGACCGGTTCTTCCGGTGTTTATCCTGGATATGGAAGGCGAGGGGGAGTGGTCTCCCGGAGGAGCCTCCCGCGTTTTTCTCCATCATGCACTGGATTCCCTGTCCGGTGATCTGAGTGAACACGGGCTGACGCTCGTTCTGCGGAAGGGATCGAGTCCGGAGGTATTGGGGGATCTTCTGGAAACCACCGGAGCCGGCGGAGTTTACTGGAACCGGAGATACGAGCCGGAGGCGGTGCGCCGCGATTCGGAAATCAAGAAGCAACTGAGGGAAGGGGGCTACGAGGCGGAAAGCTTCAACAGTTCCCTGCTTTTCGAACCGTGGGAGATAGCGACGGGCGAGGGGAAACCCTACCAGGTGTTCACACCGTTTTGGAAAAATGCTTCCGGGACCTCCGTTCCGAAACCGGTCGAGGTGGACCTGCGGAAATTATCCC
The DNA here is from genome assembly GCA_964492605.1 of uncultured Puniceicoccaceae bacterium. Lineage (GTDB taxonomy): Bacteria > Verrucomicrobiota > Verrucomicrobiia > Opitutales > Puniceicoccaceae > Puniceicoccus. The sequence goes on along the minus strand of CAZBLJ010000191.1, from coordinate 2,389 downwards.
GGCTGGAATCCACCCCCGATTCCCTGCGGCTGGATGAACTGCATTTGTTGCCGGATCATCCCTGGGGGCGCAAGGTGGCCGGTTATTGGGAACCGAGCGAGCGGGCGGCCATGAACAGGTTGAACCGGTTTCTCCGTGAGGAAGTGGAGCATTATGGAACGAATCGTAACGTGCCCGGTGCGGAGGGCACCTCGCGACTGTCCCCTTATCTGCACTGGGGGTTGATCGGACCCCGACAGGTCTGGGCATGCGTCGAGGAGGAAAACCAGGCGGGGACGAAAGGGGGGCGGATATTCCTGAGCGAGATCGGCTGGAGGGAGTTTGCCTACCATGTTCTGTTTCATTTCCCCGGGACGCCGACACACCCTCTCCGGGAGAAATACGAAGAGTTTCCCTGGGAACACGACGCGGAGGTAATCCAGCGTTGGAAGAAAGGGCGGACCGGGTTTCCCATCGTCGATGCGGGGATGCGGCAGCTGTACGAGGAAGGATGGATGCACAACCGGGCGCGGATGATCGTGGGGTCTCTTCTGGTCAAGCACCTCCTGCATAGCTGGGAGGAGGGAGCGCGCTGGTTCTGGGATTGCCTGGTGGATGCGGATCTCGCCTCCAACACCCTGGGATGGCAGTGGAGCGGCGGTTGCGGAGCGGATGCGGCACCGTATTTCCGGGTCTTCAACCCCATGACGCAGGGCGAAAAGTTCGATCCGGAGGGGGATTACGTTCGCCGCTATGTGCCCGAGTTGCAGCACCTTCCCGCGAAATTCATTCATCAGCCCTGGGAGGCGGACGAAAAGGTGCTGGATGAAGCCGGCGTGAAGCTGGGCGAGAACTACCCGCGTCCGATCATTGACCACAAGGAGGGTAGGGATCGGGCATTGGCTGCGTTCGAGAAGGTAAAAGGGTGAGCCGGAAAAGCATACGTAGATTGGTGGTGGTTTTGGGCGATCAACTCGATCCCCGGGGCCCCTGGAGGGAAGGTTTCGACCCCGAACAGGATTCGCTTTGGATGGCGGAGGTTGCCGAAGAATCCACCCACGTATGGACGCACAAGCAGAGGATAACGGTATTCCTATCGGCCATGCGTCACTTCGCGAAGGCGAGAAGCGACGAGGGGCTGCCGATTTTCTACACCCGGTTGGAGGACACCGATCCGCGGAACACCCTGTCGTCTTTGCTGAAGAAGTTTCTCGATAACCGCGAGGTGGAGACCGTTCAGATGGTTCACCCCGGGGAGTGGAGGGTGATGGATTCCCTGAGCAAAGCCGTTCAATCGAAAGGGCGGAATCTCGAGGTGTTGCCCGACTCCCATTTCTATTCGACTCCCGAAGAATTCGATGAATGGGCGGAAGGCCGGAAGGAGTTGCGCATGGAATTCTTCTACCGCGAGATGCGGAAGAAAGAGGATGTCCTGATGAACGGCGGGAAGCCGGTCGGAGACCGGTGGAACTTTGACGCGGACAACCGTGCTTCGTTCGGCAAGGAAGGTCCGCAAAACGTTCCAAAACCCTATCAACCCCGTCCGGACAAGATGACCAGGGAGGTGATGGCCCTGGTGGAAGAGCGTTTTGCCGATCATCCGGGCCGTACGGACGCTTTCGCCTGGCCGGTGACACCCGGGGAGGCAAAAAAGGCCTTGAAGGATTTTGTTGAGAACCGCCTGTCACGCTTCGGGGAAGTGCAGGACGCGATGTGGACGGAGCAGCCCTTTCTCTTTCATTCGCGGATCTCGGTCGCCTTGAACCTGAAACTCCTGAATCCACGGGAGGTCGTGGGCGCTGCGGAAGAGGCTTACCGCCAGGGTGGTGCCCCGCTTGCGGCCGTGGAGGGATTCATTCGCCAGATCCTCGGATGGCGCGAATACGTGCGCGGCGTCTATTGGCGGTTCATGCCGGAGTACCTGGAACGCAACACGCTGAAGGCAGACCAGGAACTTCCCGGATTCTACTGGACCGGCGAGGTGCCGATGAAGTGTCTTTCGGAGTCGATCGGCCAGACCTTGGAACACGGATACGCCCACCACATTCAAAGGCTTATGGTGACCGGCCTCTACGCGCTTTTACTGGGGGTGCGCCCGCAAGCCGTCCACGAGTGGTATCTGGCGGTTTACGTGGACGCGGTCGAATGGGTGGAACTGCCGAATACGTTGGGGATGTCCCAATACGGCGACGACGGGGTGATGGCCTCCAAACCTTACGCCGCCACAGGCAAATACATCCAACGCATGAGCAATTACTGTTCGAACTGCCGGTTCAACCCGGCGAAGGCGACCGGCGAAGACGCCTGTCCTTTTACTACGCTGTATTGGGATTTTCTCGACCGAAACTACGACCGGCTGAAGGGAAACCAGCGGATGAATTTCCAGGTGAAGAACGTCGAGCGGAAGAAG
>CAZBLJ010000190.1:0-5466 GCA_964492605.1 uncultured Puniceicoccaceae bacterium | reverse complement strand
GGCAATCGACCAGGCGCGAGCCGAGGCGGTTTTTGGCGTGTTCGGCGAAGTGGGCGGCGGGGTCGCTGGGAGGCGCGGGCGGAGTCGGACGACCGGCGGGTGCTTGCGCCATGACCTGCTCGAGTCGTTTGAGGAAGACCTGCCGACCGCTCTTGAGGGTCATTTTGTCGAGTTCGCCGTAGCCGTCGAGAACGCCGTCGGCGAGTTCCCTCTTATGGGCCAGGCTGGCGAGCATGCCGTGCTCGATGGTCTTCTCGGCGACGAGGTTGACGACGGTAACGGGGCGGCTCTGGTTTTTCCTCCAGGCACGGGCGATTCGCTGTTCCAGTTTGGCGGGATTCCAGGGGAGGTCGCAGTTGATGACGACGCTGGCGTTCTGGAGATTGAGACCGACGCCGCCGGAGTCGGTGCTGAAAAAGAGGCGGCAGTTCGGATCTTGCCGAAACGCGAGGATCTCGGCCCGGCGTTTTTTCTGGGGCACCGAACCGGTGTGCCAGGCGTAGCCGATGCCCAGCTTGTCGGCGAGTTCCCGTCCGCGCTCGAGCATGCCGACCCATTCGGAGAAAATGATGACCTTGACGTCCGGATCTTCCAGGCACTCGTCGAGCACGCCCTCGAGTTCCTGGAGTTTGGGGCATTCGCGGGAGGGGTTGTTTTTGATGATGCCGGGGGAATCGCAGATCATCCGCATCAAACTGAGCAAAATCATGAGGCGATCCTGCTCTTTCGGAGTCAGCGGGCGTCTCCGGGCCTTGTTCATGAGTTCGGCGACGCCCCGTTCGTGGTCGGAATACTCGTCCCGCATCTTTCTCGTGAGAGGGACGAAGAGAGTGCGGTCCGTGCGGTCGGGCAGCTCCGTTTCGACCTGGGCTTTTCGTCGGCGAAGGAGAATCGGTTCGACCTTGGCGCGGAGTTTGGCGAGGTTTTTGTAGCCTTTCGGGCGACCTCGCTCGTCGAGTTCGTAGTACTCCCGGTTGAAACGGAAAAGCGAGCCGAGGAGGCCGGGGTCGAGAAAATCGACGATGGATTTCAGCTCGTCGATGCGGTTTTCGAGGGGGGTGCCGGTGAGGACGAAGGCGTAGCGGCTCTCAAGGCGCTTGACGGCCTGGGCGGTCTTGCTCGACCAGTTTTTGATGCGCTGGGCCTCGTCGAGGACGATGACGTCGGGACGGAGGGATTCGTTGACATCGAGGCTGTCGCGGAGGATCTGCTCGTAATTGCAGATCGTAAAGAAGGGCGGATTCGGGTCCGCGTAGATCTCGGCCCGGCGGGTGCGCCCGCCGAAAACGAGTCGCTGCGGGAGTGTGGTGAACCGACCGATCTGTTCCTCCCATTCCGTCTTGAGCGAGGCGGGCGTGACGACCAGGACCCGGCGAACTTTCCCGAGGTGATGGAGCAAGGCGCAGGCGGCGATGGCCTGGATGGTTTTCCCCAGCCCCATCTCGTCGGCGAGGAGGGCGCGCTCCTTGAAGGCGAGGTGAAGCATGCCTTCGCGCTGATAGGGAAACAGCGGGCTGAGGGTCACGTGCTCGGGATGGCGACCTTCGATGACGCCGGTCTCGTAGTCGCGCCGACTGGCAATGCGGTCGTTTTCGATCCGCAGCTTCTCCAGCCACGGAAACACCCGCTGAGAGATGCGGATCTTGCGGGAGCGGGATGCGGAAATCTTTTCGACCACTTCGGCGGCATCGAATTCGGGGCGTTGCCGACCGTCTTCGTCAAAAAAAGAACGCAGGGTTTGCGGGAGAGACGTGAGGTTTCTCTCGACCACCAAACCGTTTCGACCCGGGTCGGGAACGATATCGACACAGGGGGAGCCTTCGGCTTTGGCGGCGGCCAGGGCGCGCGGTTGCTTTTTGCCCAGGTGCAGCAGGGTGGCCTCGACGTGTTTGCAGGTTCCGAGGCCGTTGATGAGAAAGTCTTTACAGGTGCAGTCGAAAGCCCTGTCTTTGACATCCCTGATCTCGACCGAGTAGAGGAGTCCGCTGGGGGACTTGACCCGAAAACGGGAGAAGATCGGTTCTTCGGGGTTCTCGTTGGTTATGCGGAAGACTTCCTCCTCGGCGCGGAGGCGTCGTTTGAGGAGTTCCTGTTCGTCGGTGGTTCGCCAGTCGGTGGCGGCAGGAAGACCTGTGGTCTTGCGTGAGGCTTTTTGGGTCGAGCGGGTTCGGGCTGTCGGCATGATGAAACGGTAAGGATTTGCGCGAAAAATTGTGGTTTATTGTGCTTTTCCGGTCTGAGAGGCGGGAGGATGTTCGGACGGTTCAGGCACCCCTTCGGTTGACTACGATCTCCCGCGGCCAGGCGGCGGCGGATAGTTCCAGCAGGTAGGAAAGAGTCTTCGCGATATCTTCCGGTTCGATATAATCGGGTCCGGAAACGCCGGTCATTGGGGTGGACACCATGGCCGGACAGATGGCGCTCACCCGGATGCCGTCCTGGCTCCCCTCTTCCGCCATGGCCCGGGTGAGTCCGGTCATGCCGTGCTTGGAAGCTCCGTAGATTCCGGTTTCGGCCCAGGCGTCCACGCCGCAGACCGAAGAAATGTTAACGATGGTGCCTCGCAGACCGGTCTTCGGATCCGGTTCGTTTTTCTCGAAAATCCGGTAAGCTTCCCGGGAGCACCAGTAGGCGGAGTAAAGGTTCGTTCGCATGACCATGTCGAACGTCTCCGAGTCGGTCTCGGAAATTTTCCCGAAGCCGCCGACGCCGGCATTGTTGACCAGCAGGCGGAGTGTCCCTGGCATTTCCGCCGATTCCCGGACCAGCCGGAGGCAGTCTTCCTCCTTCGATACGTCGGTTTCAATGGGTGTAGCGGACACGCCGAATCGGTCCGCAATTTCAGCGGCTACGCGTTGGTTCTCCGATTGCCGCCTTCCTGCGATCACCACGCTCATTCCGCTGCTCGCGAGAGCGAGAGAAACGGCTTTGCCGATACCGCTGTTTCCTCCTGTTACGATGGCAATGGGTGTGCTTTCATTCATAGAGGTCGGTCTAATCGCGATCCTCCTTCAAGGCCAGTCGGAACTGGATTTTTGACGGGACTTATCCTTCACCCGCTCCCAAAAGGTCGAAGAGATTCGTTCTTCCCCAGAGCAAAAGGACGCTGGAGAGGAATCCGGTCACAAGGAGAGCGATGTAGAGCGCGAAGAAGGTTTTTTCCGAGGAAAGACGAGCGAACTGCTTTCCGTTCCAACTGCCCAGCAAGGTCAGGGGAAGCAGCAGCAGGGCGGCTCCGGCGTTGCCGAAATGGAGAAGGCCGAGAAAAATAAAGGGAATCAGTTTAATCGAGTTCTGAACCAGAAGGAAGTAATTCTGCGCGGCGACGAATTGTGATTTTTCGAGTCCATGCCGAACAAAGTAGACGGTAAGAAGAGGCGAGCCGGTGTTGGAGGTGGTCTGGCTGAAGCCAACCATGCTGCTTGTAACGAAAATCCCGAATGGCGGTGGCGGTCCGCCCCCGCCGCCCCATTTCGCGATCTTGTTCCGAAAACCGACCATGATTACGGGGCCAAGCGAAAAAGCGGCCACCAGGTATTCCATGCGCTGGTGGACGGCAGCCGCTTCTCCGGAGGCGGTCAGGGCCCATAAGGCAAGAGCACCCAGAGTCGTTCCGGCGAACGCACCCGGAATAAGTGCCCGCAGGATCGGGCCGTCTATCCCGTTTCGGTATTGCCAGCAACCGGTGACCCCCGCCGGGATCATCAACACCGCGATGACGGCAAGCCCGTCGTCCGCACCAAGGGCCAGAACCATCAATGGAGAGACGACAAAGCCTCCCGCACCGATTCCACTGCGAGAAAAACCCATCAGCCAGGCTGTAAAAAGCGCCAATACCGTGCTGAACCAAGGGATTGGCTCGGATAGAAAAGGCTCGATTAAATTCTCCAAAACACGGCGAAGGTCTGGAAAACAAAAACGGGATCATGTCGGGGGAATCAACCTTCGATCTCCGCGAGAGATTGATTCTTTGCCAGGGTCCGGACCGTGGGCGCGCGATTCCTCCGCTCGACAGGAGCGGTTCTTTTGGCTCATTCTTGAGATCCCGGTGGAATGAGAAGGAGCAGGTGCAGACGTTTCGGTGGCATTGAGCCATTGGCCGATCAGGGGGTCGGCGATACCGGTCACGAGGCCGGATGCTACCGGGGAGGGGTGTTTTCGTGAGGATTCTGGTGATCAAACCGTCTTCCTTCGGCGACATCGTCCACGGATTGGTCGTAATGGATCGGATCCGGAATCAACTGGGTCCGGTGCGGGTGGACTGGGTGGCGCGGGACCTGTTTGCGCCGCTGGTGGAGGGGTCGGGGCTGGTTGATCGGGTCATTCACTTTCACCGGAGCCCGGGAGGGTTCCTCCGCGTGTTGCGGGAGATCCGCCGGGAAACCTATGATCTGGTTCTGGATATGCAGGGGTTGGCGCGGAGCGGAATGATGACCTTCCGGGCGCGGGCCAAAATGAAGATCGGCCGCTTCGATGGGCGGGAAGGTTCCCGGTTTTTCTATAAAGTGAAAGCTCCGGTGCCGCCCGGGCCGCCTCCCTATCATGCGGTCGATATCCTGCGGCAGTTTCAGCGTCCTTTGGGGCTGTACGACCTGGAGCCGGAAACGCTCGCGTTTCCGGATGCGCTCCCGGTCGGGAGCCCGTCGCCGAAGGGGGCGATCCTTCTGTTTCCCGAAAGTCGGCGGCTGGAAAAAGAATGGCCCGGTTTTCCCGATCTGGCCGAGAGCCTGTCCGCGAGCTATCCCGACCGAAAGATCGGGTGGTGTGGAACGGGAAGCGGTCGATTGCCCGATGGCCTTTCGGAGAGGGTTACGGATCTGCGCGGCAAGGTGTCGATCGGTGCTTTGCCGGTTCTTATGCGGGAGGCCGGGGTGGTGGTTGCAAACGACAGCGGGCCGGTGCATCTGGCGGCGGCGATGGGGGTGCCCGTGGTGGCGGTTTTCGGTCCGACCGATCCGAGGTGTTACGGGCCGTATCCTCTGGAGCGGAAAGGCCATGTGGTTGTGTCGGCGGAGGACGGGGATTTGACCCGGTTGGGCTCGGAGTCCGTCCTCGCGGCGGTGTCGGAGGTCCTGGAAGCCTGATCGACGGAGTCGGCCGCCATATCCAGGTGGATCTCTTCTCCGGTTAAGGGTAGACCGTTCCGTTGATTCTTACGCCGACTCCACCGGTGAAGGGCGCCGTTCCGTCGTCGTTAAAGGGGACCGGGGTCAAATCCGTATAAATGTTGTTGCCGGTATCGGCACCCTCCAGGGTCAGACCGCCGGATTGCATATCGACTCGAACGGCCGCCGCACCGGTGTTCCCGATGTCGTTGTTGTAAACGGACACGGTCTTGGGTCCTTGCGTCGAAACGTTGATGGCGTTCGATCCCACCCGTTGCAGACGGTTGCCGGAGATTTGCGCGCTCTGGTTTTCGGTGCTGAACAGATTCATCCGGATCGTGTCCTGTGCGCTGTCCGTCAG
>CAZBLJ010000189.1:0-5480 GCA_964492605.1 uncultured Puniceicoccaceae bacterium | reverse complement strand
CTTTCATCTGGCTCGCAGTGGGTCGAATTCCCAAAAGGAACTCCGCCTCGTGACCATCGGAGTTCCCGGAAATATGCCCCACCGAAAACCAAAGGAAAGGCCCCTGAATATTGCGAAGGGAATGTCGCAAAATAGTTGCATTCCGCCAGTTTCTCCCTAGCTTCCTACTAACCCTGTTTAGTTATGAAAATACCCCTTGAATCCACCCTCGACGCACCGACCTCGTCCCTCGAAGCCGATAGCCCGGAGCGGCATTCGCGGGAGTCCGGGTTTGCTCTGATCATTTCCCTTTCGCTGATGGCATTCCTGTTACTGCTGGTCATCAGCCTGGTCACACTCACTCGTATCGAGACGCAGAGCGCCACGATCAACCTGACCCGCGTGGAAGCCAGGACCAACGCCGTTCTGGGCATGCAAATCGCCCTCGGGCAGCTGCAACAATACGCTGGTGCCGACCAGCGCGCCACCGCCCCGGCCACGACCGTTTATCCGAATAAGGATGAAATCATCTATGGTGAAAATTCGCTATACCGATCTCAGGCCGGCGAAGCCAGAAACCGAAGCTACCTCGACAATCCGGAAACCTGGTTGACTCCGGGGGAACGGACCGCGTTCGACCAAAGTATGAACGACTGGTGGGAGGATAAGAATCCGCACTGGGTCAGCGTTTGGAACACCGCCCTGCGGGACTCACCTACCGTAGGCGATCAGATCTACGAGGATGACCCCGGCGAGACTCTTTTCGGGGAACCCGTGCGCGCCTACGAACAAAAGCCCAACAATCAGGAGAGCTTCCAGGTGCCCGTATGGCTGGTCAGCGGCAACGAGAGGATCGAATTCCCCGACGCCCTGACGCGGTTAACTTCCGGAAACCCGGGCAGTATCTACCCCGCAGGTTACCTGACACCCGATATGACCATAGAGGAGATGGTTCAGGCTGCGGGGGCGGAGGATTCCGATGTGATCGACATTGTCGGCTACGGCTCGGCGGCAGCCGCACCTTCCAGCCCCGGTGCGCTCGACGGGTCCGCCGACGGGCTCGATGGCAAAGTCCGGGTGATCCGGCAAGGGATCGGGGGAGACGAGGATGCCCATTACGCCTATTGGGTGGGCGACGAATCGACAAAGGCGAATTTCTCCATTCGTGCCCCGGAACAATGGGTTGACGCCAGCTCTGGAACCCGTGAGGCCCGGAATATGCTCCAGGTGCCTCAACGGGTCGGTTGGGAAAACATGGAAGGGTTTGCCGGGGTGGGCAGCCTGAGTCCCAACGATCCGGACTTCGAAAAAGTTCTTTTCGCCGAACAAATCCCCCTGCTCGATCCAAATCTCGACGACCCCAACCCCGGTAGCGAGACCGACGAAAGAGGTCCCCTGCCCCGCAACTTCCACAGCATGACCGGTTATTCTGCCGGGCTGTTCACCGATCCGGTTCTCGGCGGTCTTAAGAAAGATCTGTCCGCCTACGTCACCCGTGGCAACGGCCTGAATGATGGGGACTTCATCGCCGACCCCTCGCGTTACGTCAATAACGACCCGCGTTTCGCCGCCGCCGGGGGAAATAACTCCGGCTTTCCGTTGTCCACATCAATGAAGCTGACTCAGAACTTCAACCCCGCGAATCGGTTTCCCACATTTGGACAAATCAAGAACTGGTACGACAATGAAGCATCGGGAGGGTCGGTCCAACCCAGTGCCAGCACAGCTCCGGTACTGACTTATCTCGGATTTTACCAAGGGTTTTCAGTGGAAGGAACCGTCAGGCGGCAAGTTCGCTACCATTTTGCTCCGCAAGTCATCCTCTGGAACCCGTATGATTCAGACCTGGCACTGGCGACGTACACCATCGAGGTCGGCATCAACCCGACTTTCGACCACTTTTATCTGGTGGCACCCGAGGCCGTAAAAAACGGGACGGAAAGTGACCCGGATTTTTCCTGGGCCGAATACCTGGCAAACAACAAGGAGAACGATGAGAACGGTGTCCCTAAGTATGTGGATGACGAAGGGAATCCAATTGAAGACGATCATACAAATGGCACCTTTGACCGCGAAGGCAACTTCTACTACTCCTTCGAGCCATCCAATACCGACCGCATCAGCCTTTCTCCGCTTGCCAGTCGAGGAGGTCGCGTCCGAGACGAAGGCCTGCTAGAGGGCCGGAGTGGATGGCGGAACGGATTCTCCGTTTTCCAGGATGAGGTGGACGATCTCGACCATACGACCTACAGTGGCTACCCCAAAATACCCGGCACTGATGATTACCTGCGTGCCCGGAGAGAGGTAGGCGGCAAAGGTATCGTCCAGATGGATCCGCGCACAGGACCCCGCAGAACCAACGAAGCGGACATCATCGTAAGACTGGAAATCCAGGCCGCACTTCCGGCGGGCCAGGCCACGATCTTCAGTCTCGCGAACGATGTCCCGAATTGGAATCCGGATCAAAACGCACTGTCTCTCGCACCCGGCCTTGACGAGGCAAGGGGGCCGACGGCATGGTTTCCAGTCGTGGAGGCGCATAAAGCCATGCGTCCCGACACTCGTTGGATGGCCATTGCGAAGGGTAACGAAGCCACGCAGCCCTACGCTCGGCTCCTCGTCAACGGTGATACGGTCTCGGAGTCCGCAAAATTCGGCGAACGCCCGGGGGGGCAGGATTTCGGTACAACCCAACCAAACGGGTACCAAAAGCTGGACGTATCCACATGGCGCGATCTTCACTCTACCACAGATTTTTCTACAAATTTCACAGGAGACTACGAAAACGCTACGGATTCCGCCTTTCCCCTTTACCGCGCCTATGTTCAACCATTTGCCTCCGGGTTGTTCACGAGTAGCGATGAAGATGATTTCCTCTCCGACCTTGTGAAAGCCGGCGGAGGTATCAGTAGGCGAGGCTACTACGGGTACTTGCCCATGTTCAGCCGTTTCAACCTGGGTGCAACCTCCCTTTCTCCAAACCCGATCGTGGAAGAAACCCGAACCGGAGGGCAGAATTATGGGAGTGCAAACGAACGAAACACCGATAACATGCTCGCCATGTCGCCTCCGGTCTTTTCGGATGTCAAATTCGATTGGGAAGAGGAGCAGCACAACGGAGACGAAGGCTACGCGCTTATCGCAGTCCGTGATAGAAATGGCAATAACGACTCCATCCTTCAACCTGTCTCCAGTCTTTCTATCCGCAATGCCAAACGCCCGCAATCGGAACTCCTCTCCCTCGGTCAGTTACAAGGGATCAACCTCTCGCCATTTTACTGGATGCCAGCCTCACCGATCGGAAATAGCTATGCCCCGATCTACGCGGACAGAGAGGCTATCGCCGGGATAAATTCGCGGACCGTGGGATGGGATGCCAATTCATTCAACCTTGGTAATCGCCTTGTTCCAAACGACGAGCAAAACATGCAACTGGACCTTGCTTACCTTCTCAATGAGAATTTGTGGGACCGGTATTTTATCTCCAGCATCCCGGACAGCAACTCGGGCTGGTCATTGGATAATAGTGAACCGCTCCCGAACAGCCGCCACCGCTTCAAAGATGCGGAGGGACTGAGCAAGAGCGACGTCCGCGATTTCGATGACGCCGCCGTTTATCTCCGAAACCACGGGGCTTTCAATGTCAATTCAACCAGCGTCGAGGCATGGAAAGCCTTACTCACCGCCTTCCGCCAGGACGCAGCAGACAACTTTGACATTGCCATCGAGTCTCAAAGTAATGACGAAAACCCTGACGAGACCGTAGGCATAGCCCGCTCCCTGGACCCAATTTCGGATGCCATCGATTTCGTGTTCAGCGACGGCAACGCCGATGAAGACAGCTACGGGGCAGGCGGGAACCGCGACCTGAGTAACGTAGTGAGCGGATTCCGTTATCTGACCGACGACATGATCCAGGCCCTCGCCGAACGGATCGTGGACGAAGTCCGCATCCGGGGCCCCTTCTTTTCGTTGGCAGACTTCGTTAACCGCCGCCTCGTCACTCCCGACCGATCAGGCAACGCCTGGTACGAGGCGCGCACAAATAATGCCCAGATTAAAGGAGTGGAACTTATCGACGATGACTACGACCCGGTCATCGGGCTGACCGGATTGAACGGAGCACTCCAACGCGCAATTGATCTCTCTGGAATCAATGGAGGAGTCAATTACCCCGACAACCTGGATCAGGACAAAGACGCAGCCTACGGATTAACCATCTCCAACACGTCTGACGGACCGTCCGACGATACGTTACACCTGCGTCTCGAACCCGCCCGAAAACATCACCTCGATGCCGAGCACATAGCCGGTGCCCCCGCCAGCGAGGCCGGGCAACTCCTTTCTGGAGCACCAGGTTTTATCACTCAAGCGGATCTCCTCGCCATGATCGCTCCAGCCCTTACAACCCGTGGCGACACCTTCAAAATTCGGAGCTATGGGGACACAATCGATCCGGCCACAGGAGAAATAACAACACGCGCCTACCTCGAAACCATAGTCCAGCGAACCATTGATCCGGTCAATCCAGGTGGCTCCAATTCCGACGGAATCGATGGGGAATGGATTCCAACCGACAGTTTGGGCCGTCGATTCGAAATAGTCTCAGTCCGCTGGATATCTCCCGACGAAATCTAATACCGTTTCCCCGATGAACATCCTTCGTTTTCTCCCTTCGATATTATTCCCGCTGTTGCTCCTACCCATGGCCGCCCAGGAGGCAGTCGAGGAAAATGATGAGCGCACCATCGATGTCGCTATTAGCTATCTTGGCACAGAACGCACGCCCCCGATGTTCTACCGCCAAGTCGATGGTGAGTTCGAGGAAATCAGAGTCAGTCAAATGCGGCGCGGACCAACTACCGAGATTCCATTGCAAAACGACCGCTTGGCTCTCTTTCGAGAAGTGGAAACCACTGACGGAGATAAGACCGTTAAAGAAAGAATTCTGCTCACCGAAGTGCCTGAAGAGATCGAGGGTCTGTATGTGGTCTTCTATCGCGACTCCGATGGCAATATTCAGCGAACAATGATTCCCCGGAATGGAAACGGGCAAGCACCTCAAACCGCCCGGCTGATCAATTTGATGGATAAACCCGTATTCGTCCAACTGGGCGAAACCAAACAAAGAGTTGAAGCAAACGCAGATTTTGTAATCCCATTCGAGGGAGGAGGCACCGGGACATATCGTCGGTTGCCCTACAGATATGCGTATATGGACAGCAGCGGCGAGCCTGATCCAACCAACCTTCGTCGTTTACGCATACGGAACGATGAGGCACTCGTAATTTTCTTCACCCATGTGGCAGACAAATTGGAAACCGTGGACGAAGACGGCGAGGTAATCGAGACCACACGCTACATCGAGCCAAGGGATGTAAAATTCATCCTGAGTGCTCAATGACACACAAGACAACCTTGTCGTCCACGGATGGGGACGGTAATTCAGGACCACCCATAGAAGAATTACTGCCCGAAAAGTAGTCGCGGGGTTCTACCCC
>CAZBLJ010000188.1:3606-5585 GCA_964492605.1 uncultured Puniceicoccaceae bacterium | reverse complement strand
AAAAGAGGTAGTAAAGTTCATGCTGGTCGTGTTGGTGCCACTCCATCTTCCACCCTTTCTTCAGCGAACATTGGAAAGCTACTCCATCCTGAACGCAGAGAGGCCGCAGGGTTCTGGCTGGCTTCATCTGGGTTTTGTTAGGCATCCTCTCTCAGGGTGCTCTGCGGTCAGGTAGATCAACCCGCTCGCATCCACCGCCATTTCGCGTGTGCGGCGAAGCCCCTCCAGGATGATTTCTTCCTCAAGAAGCCGCCCCTCATGGCTCTAGGGTGAAGTCATGTGTGCCCAGAACCGGCCCGTAATCGACGGAGTAGGTGCCCGGCATGATCAGGTGAATCGTATCCTCAGGGGCATCTCCGGAGTCGTCGGTTTCGAGGGAAAGCGCATAGCCCATTGAGCCGGTAATAATAATGTCTCCCGCTTTGATTTCCATACCCCCTGCATACCGGGCCAACTCCTCGACTGCAAACTCCAGTGCCGCCCAGTGATGCCGCCCTGTCTCCGGGAGTACATTCCCCGATGCAAAGATGACGTTACGGCCATCTGGACGGGTGAGCACTGGCTCCAGCGCGCCCAAGTCACCAACCTCGTCAAGGGGCTTCCAATCGAACAGCATGAATTTTCGCGCGACGACGTTGTGCGCAATAAAATTCAACCCATGAAAATGGCTCTGTTCCAAATAATGCGGGTCGGGCAGTTCGATGCAGGCTGCCACGGCACCTACCGCCTCGCGTATCTGATCCGGGCTAGCATTGGAGGAAACATCCTGGTCGAAGCGGAAGGCCAGTTCCACTTCCAAAATAGGATTGTCGAGTTCGGAGAGGTGGATCGGAGCATCGTCCGGCAATCGCTGCGAAGCCAGCAAACGACCCAACAATGGAGCTTCTGCCCCTGGCGGGGCCGCCTTGCCAGTAAAACCGAGCTTGTAGCCAATCACCGCATCTCCACCGTCCACGAAGGCTTGGGTAAATGCCTCCTGAAAGCGATAAGCCTCTGCACGGTCGGCCTCCGGATGGGCCATCGCAAAATCGGGGAGAATCCCCGCTTCCTCCCTCGACTCGTGGTGGGCGACAGCTGTCTCCGCGTATTTGCTGGAGCTTTCGGAATGGTCCGAACATCCGGCAATCCCGAAAAGACCACCGCAAATGAGCAACCCAAGAGTGCCTGAACGATAATTACCCATAACGACAAAAAGTTTAGGACACCCATGATATTGAGCAAGCTTTTCACCCAAAGGTTGTGCCAGTTGTATTTCCGGTCGGGGCGCGTGAGCCACGCTCACTTTGGACCCCATCCAAGAAGGCCAAAGCAGTGTAACTGCCTTGCAGACGCGCCAGCAGCACGGAGCAACATGCTCTCCTTCTGAAACCAGAGGCGCGTTCGTAAGATCAAGGGGGTGTGCCCGGAAACTGCCTTCTAACGCCTTTTTCAGAGCAAAGCGGGGTCATGACGATGTCTTCCGCTTGAGATACGACCCGGAAGCCTTGGAAGCCCTGTAAGCCCAATGCCGGAAGCCTCGCGGGATTAGCCGTGCACCCGCGAGAGGGAGCGTCGGTAACGGGCCGGGGACATGCCGTAGGTTTCTCTGAAGCATTTATGGAAATAGCTCGGGCTGGAAAAGCCACAGTCGAACGCGATCTCGAGAACGGGCAGGCTGGTGGTTGCCAAAAGTTTCCCGGCGTGCTCGATCCGATTCCGGTTGAGCCACTCCGTCGGCGTTTGATTCAGATAGTGCCGAAAACAGCGGGTGACGTGCTTTCGGGATCGGCCCATCCTGCGGGTCAATGCAGACAGACCCTCCTGCAAGACCGATTGCTCCCCCGCAACGGCGAGCCCATCTGCGAACCACCCGGGCATGCTTTCGCGCAAAACGGCGTCCTCTGAATCCTGAACCACAATCCGGCCCACGCTCAAAAGCAGCCAGGCGGCATGGAGTCGCGACGGGCGACGCGATACTTCCGCCGCAGCCGCCATCACCC
>CAZBLJ010000188.1:0-3506 GCA_964492605.1 uncultured Puniceicoccaceae bacterium | reverse complement strand
TTTTCGACAGCGAAATCATTAAGGCCCAACGAAAGGATGACCTGGCCGTCCCCTGCGAACTCCAGCCTAATCACTGCTCCCTCCACGACGCCCGCACCCAGCACGGCAGCCCTCCCAATACCTCGGACAAGCGTCGCTGCGGGTGGACGCTCCGTTTCATTCCCGCCTCGTCAAGGCTGAATCCGGAATATGCCGACCGGCAGCTCATGTATCTGGCACGAGGCGAAAACCTGCTGAACCAGGACCTCGCCGACCCGGCCAAGGACTACAGCCACGTCATCGAAGAGCGGAAGCGCCAGGGCTTTAAGGCCCATTGAAGAAGCAAGCAAAGAAGAGAACGCGAATCATCGCACCTTCGAACCACCCCATCTCTCCCACTCCCATGAAAACCCTCACCGAAAGCTCCTTCGACCACTGGCTCGAATCCGAAAAAAATTTTTCGCGGGGGGTGGCCATGGCCGAGCGGATTACGGCGGCGTACCGTGCCCATGAAGAGGTCGGTCCGGCACTGCGGGAAGCGGCGATTCTGGAAGAACAGTTCCAGCATCTGTTCCTGCCCCCCGAAGACGGCGATCTGTTTGCCGGGCGGGTGATTTATCCACTGGTCGGTTTGAGTCCCGAACCTTGCGGCCTGGGCTATTACTGTGCCTTCGACGCGCTCATCTCCGGGGCGGAGGCCTATCCTGCGTTCGCCCATCGCGCCCGCAGGGTCTCGGCCTATTGGCGTGGCCGAACCACACGGGAAAAATGTCGGGCCGCCTATCCTGAGTGGGTCCGGGAGAGAATCCCCTCCGACAACTGGACGGAGGAAAGCGGCGTCGGTTTTCCGCTCTACCGCATGGCCGGATCGAACCTCGATTATGGCAGGCTTCTTCACCTCGGCCTTGACGGGTTGGCGGCAGAGTTGGCCGATTCGCCCTTCGATTACACGGTCCCCTTGTTGCAAACGACGATCGACCGATATGCGAGGATGGTCGAGGACCCGGGGCTGGAAGGCACCCTGCGATCCATTCGAAACGAACCCCCGTCGAATTTCCGGCAGGCGATTCAGCTTTTCTGGCTCTACGCTTTATCTGCCGGAACCTGGAACTACAACCGGCTCGACACCATTCTCGGTCCCTTCCTCGCCCGGGACCTCGATAATGGCAGCCTGACCGAGTCGGAAGCACTGGAACTTCTTTGCTCGCTCTGGAGACTGATTCACTCGTATTCGAATCAGTATAACAATCGCATCTTCATCGGAGGCAAAGGGCGGAACGACGAGGCCTCCGCCGACCGCTTCGCCCTTCTCGCCATCGAAGCCACACGCCGCGTGCGACTCAACCAGCCCCAGCTTTCGATGCGCTTCTACAAGGGCCAGAATCCGATGCTGTGGGAGCGCGCCCTCGACGCGATCGGCGAAGGCTGCACCTTCCCGATGCTCTATAACGATGACGTCAATATCCCCGCCGTTGCCAAGGCATTCGGAGTGAGCGAGGATATCGCTACCCATTACACTCCTTTCGGTTGCGGCGAGTATGTTCTCGGTCACTACAGCGAGGGATCGCCCAACGGCGTCATCAACCTGCTCAAAGGACTCGAAGTCGCACTCCACGGCGGAGTCGATCCGGTCGCGGGGCGGTCCGTCATCGACGGAATTCCTCCGGCTGCAGAGATCGAGGATTTCGAGGAGCTGTGGCAAAGCTACACCCGTGTCGTCGAGCATCTCACCGAAGCACTCGCCGCGCAGCAGAAGATCGAATACGACGTGACCGCAAGTGATGCGCCCTTTGCCTTCATCAGTGCGCTTACGGCTGATTGCGCCCAACGCGGAAAATCCGCTTTTGGCGGCGGTGCCCGCTATCTCGGGGGAACCCTCGAGACCTACGGCAATACCAATACCGCCGACAGTCTTCACGCCATCAACGAGTTGGTCTTCCGCCAGAAACGCTACACCCTCCCCAAACTCGTCGCCGCCCTCGACGACGACTTCGAGGGCCATGCCAAACTCCTGGCCGAGTGCCGGGCCGTCGCCAAATACGGGAACGACGAAGGCACCGCCGACGCAATGGCCCGTCGTGTCCACGAGCATATCTGCCGCTACACCGCTACCCAGGCAAGAAACAACGGACTCGACAGCTACCTCGTCGTCATCATCAACAACTGGGCCAATACTCTCTTCGGCTGGACGACCGCCGCCAGTGCCGAAGGCCGCCTGGCCGGGCAACCTCTGGCCAACGGCAACAACCCGGCTTCGGGTTCCGATCAAAGCGGCGTCACCGCATTCCTCAATTCATTGACCAGGCTCGACCCCTCGATCCACGCCGGAGCCGTGCAGAATATGAAGTTCGGCAAGGAATGGTTTACCCCGGAATTGCGTCCGAAATTCAGTGCCCTGCTTCGGGCCTATTTCGACCAGGGGGGCACCCAGGCGATGATCACCGTCGTCTCCCGCGACGACCTCGAAGCCGCTATGAAGGAACCCGAGAAGTGGAGCCATCTCATGGTGCGTGTCGGTGGATTCAGCATCCGCTTCATCGACCTTCCCCGCGACGCACAGCGCGAAGTGCTTCAGCGGACTTTGCAGGAGGGCAAGTGACCAAAGTCTCCGGAAGATTTGCGACCGTACCCCTCTTCCCAATAACGTCCGTTCGCAAAGCCGAAAGCTCAACCAACCCATGAATGTGCAGAGTCCAGGGAACCCCTCGGAGGACGAATCACCTTCGTTCTCACCGAACAGAGGGACCTCCGGGATTGTCTTCGACATCCAGCGAGCCTCCCTCCACGACGGTCCGGGGTTGCGTACCACCGTATTCTTGAAAGGTTGCCCGCTTCGCTGCGAATGGTGCCATAATCCGGAATCCTGGAACGTCGCGCCGCAGACCGGTCGATCGGGCAAGGTCTATGGTCAAACCATGACGGTTGAGAAGGTCATGTCCACCGTCTGCGCTGACCGTGCGTTCTACACTGCCTCCGGGGGCGGCATGACTCTGTCCGGCGGCGAACCCACGGTGCAGTTTGCATTTTGCAAAGCCATCCTGGAAGCCGCCCGACAAGAGGGAATTCATACCTGCCTCGACACCTGCGGACACTGTCCCTCCGAAAAACTTCTCGAGCTGCTTCCGCTCGTAGATCTCTTTCATTACGACTGGAAACTGAGCACTCCCGCCCTGCACCAACGGTGGACAGGAGTCGATGGCACCCTGATCCGGGACAACCTGTGCCTGCTCATCGAACACCGCGCCCGCATCATCCTTCGCTGCCCCGTCATTCCCGGTGTAAACGACGAACCAAGCCACGCCCGACAGCTGGAACACTGGGACGCGCACCCCGGCATTGGGTCCGTCGAGAGATTGCCTTATCACTCAACGGGACTCGCCAAAGCCCGTGACCTTGGCTGCGAAGCGGAAGCTTTTTGATGGGAGGGCCATCATTCGTGCTCGTGCTCCTTGAGGAAGGCGACCAGTTCCGGCAGGCTCGGACTCGACCCCTTGCGCACGTACAGGCCGGACATGGAAACAGCCAGG
>CAZBLJ010000187.1:0-5618 GCA_964492605.1 uncultured Puniceicoccaceae bacterium | reverse complement strand
CCGCGGCCTCCGGCGTGACAGGCCGGCGCTCTAACCAACTGAGCTACTACCCCAAATCGGAAACGACTCAGCATGCCGAGGTGATGTTTCGAGTCAAGAGCCTTCTTTCCGAATCCCTGTAAAAAAATCCTCACTTGTTGGAACCTTATTTGCGTTGTCGCATCCGGGTCATTTTCCCTACTCTGTTTACGCTCTCATGTCCGAATCGCCTCTTGCAGACTACGCCGCCCGCCGGAAAAGCTCGAAGACCCGTGTGGTCGGTCCGCTTTTTCTGGCCGTGGCCATCCAGGTGGTTCTCGTTTCCCTGACCCTCTTCGTGGTCGTCTTCGTCCCGTCCACGAAGGAAGATCCCCAATTCGCCGCGAAAAAGACGATCTATTTGCCGCAACGGGAACTGGAGCACAAGATGGCGGTGGCGGAGTTTCAACAGGCCGCGAAATCACCGATGCAGATGGAGAAACTCCAGGTGGACCGGATGACTCCCACCAACCTGCCGAAACTCCCGGAGATGCCGCAGATGGAATTCACCCCGGTCGCACCGGATTCACCCAGCCCCGTGGGAAACTCGCTCTTCGGAAGCGCCGGGATCGGCGGCCTGATGAGCGGCCTCGCCGGCCAGGCCTCGTCAATTTCGTTCCTGGGGATCGAGGATACGGCCCGACGTCTCGTCATCGTCGTCGATGTATCCACCTCCGTTTTCAACTCCGCCGCAGCCAGTGGAACCAGCATGGAAAGCGTGAAGAGAGAAACTTCCGAGCTGATCGACGAACTGAACGCGAACACGCTGTTCAACATCGTCCTGCACCGGCGGACGTTTCTGCCAATGCAGGAATCGATGATCACGGCGACCCAGGACAACAAGGAATATGCCAAGGAATGGGTTACGAGCCGGTTCCCCTCCTCCGGGGAACAATCCATCTACGGTGCTCAATCCGGGCCGGACGGCACCCGGGGCTTGCTCCCGGTACTCGATCTCGTGTTTGATATGGAGCCGGACGTAGTCTTTTTGATTTCCGACGGGGGCTATTTCAATCAGGACAACCGACCCGTCGAACTACGCGATGCCCTGAGCCTCATTTCCGACCGTCAGGACGATCTCCGGGAGGAGGTGCGCATCCATTCGATCCATTTCCCCGATCCACGGAAAATCGATGACGGTCGGATCGGCCGCGGGATGCGCTCGATTGCCGGGCGGAACAGCGGAAAGTACCGGACCTTCGAGTAGCAATCCTCTACTCCGTCAGGATCCGTTCGATAAGATCGTTCACCACTTTCGGGTTCGCCTTACCTTTGGTGGCTTTCATGACGTGTCCCTTCACCGCGTTGATCGCTTTCGCGTTTCCTTCGCGGTATTGGGAGACCGCTTTTTCGTTGGCGGCGATGGCTTCCCGGCAAAGGGTTTCCAGCTCCCCCTCGTCGGAAGATTGCTCGAGACCTTTCTCCTTTACGATGGCCTCCGGTTCCGCCCCGGTATTCATCATCTCGGCCAGAACCTCCCGGGCGATCTGGTTGGAGATCACATTCTTTTCCACCAGCCCCACAAGCGCCGATAATCCGTCCGGGCGAACTTTGCAGGAAGAAAGATCGACCCCCGCCTCCCCTTCTCCGAGTTCCCGAAGAAGATCGTTGGCGACGAAATTCGCGATCATAGCCGAATTCCCGCCGTACTGAACCGCCGCCTCGAAGAACTCAGCGATCCGGCGATCGGAAACGAGCACGGAAGCGGAGGAATACGGCAATCCCAACTCGCCCATGTAGCGACGCTGCCGATCAAACGGTTTTTCGGGCAGAACGGCACCGAGTGCGGCCTTCCACTCCTCACTCACCCGGACCGGCATGAGGTCCGGGTCCGGGAAGTACCGGTAATCATGAGCTTCTTCCTTGGTTCGCATCGAGGTGGTCATCCCCCGGTCGGCGTCCCACCGGCGGGTTTCCTGAATCAAGGTTCCTCCTTCAGCCAGAACCTGCTTTTGGCGGGCGATTTCGTAAGCGACTCCGTTCCGGACCCCGCTGATGCTGTTGAGGTTCTTCAGTTCCACCTTGGTGCCGAGCGCCTGCGAACCCTCCGGACGGATGCTGATGTTCGCGTCACAACGAAGCTGTCCCTTCTCCATGTCGCAGTCGGAAATGCCCGCATAGACCAGAACACGGCGCAGGCAGGTCAGGAAGGCGAAGGCTTCCTCCGCCGAATAGATGTCCGGCTCCGTCACGATTTCGATCAAAGGGGTGCCCGCACGATTGTAGTCGACCAGGGAGTCGCGCTCGAAATGGGTCAGTTTCCCCACATCCTCCTCCAGGTGGATGCGGGTCAAACGCACATGGCGATGAGGCCCCTCTTCGGCGCGCGAGGGACCCGCCACCTCTATTTCAACAGTTCCGTTCAGACAAAGCGGCTGATCATACTGGGAAATCTGATAATTCTTCGGCGAATCCGGATAAAAATAGTTTTTCCGGTCCCATTTGCACACCTCCGCGATGTCGCAGCCGAGAAGCAAGCCGACTTGAACCGACTTGGCCACCGCCTCGCGATTGATAACCGGCAGGCTGCCGGGCAAGGCCATCACCACCGGATCGATCAAGGTGTTCGGTTCCTCAGCGAAGCGGTAAGGTGCGCCGGTAAACATCTTCGACTTCGTCTTGAGCTGGACGTGGACTTCCAGCCCGATCACTGCCTCGTAATTCACTCCGCACCCCCTTTCGGCATTTCCGGAGCCACCATACCCCGGTGCGGATGAGCGTCCTCGAATCGCTTCGCCACGGCCAATAGGTTACCTTCTTTCAAAACGGGGGCAATCAACTGGAGACCGATCGGACATCCCTCCGCATTCAAGCCGCACGGCAGGGAAAGGGCCGGCAGACCGGCCAGATTGGCCGAAATCGTGTAGACATCACTCAGATACATGGAGAGGGGATCATCGGTTTTCTCGCCCTCGCGGAAGGCGACCGTCGGAGTGGTCGGCCCGATGAGGCAGTCGACTTTTTCGAAAACCCGGTCGAAATCCCGGCGGATCAGGGTCCGCACTTTCTGCGCTCTCAAGTAATAGGCGTCGTAGTAACCGCTGGAAAGCACGTAGGTTCCGAGCATGATCCGCCTCTTCACCTCTTCGCCGAATCCCTCGCCCCGCGAGCGATAGTAAAGATCGATCCCGTCTGCCGCCTCAACCGAACGATGCCCGTAGCGAACCCCGTCGTATCGGGCAAGATTCGAGGAAGCTTCGGCAGTCGCCAGAATGTAATACACCGGAACCGCGTGGGGCGAATGCGGCAGCGACACCTCCTCCACCGAACAGCCCGCCTCCTCGTAAAACCGGATTGCCGCCTCGACCGACTCCCGCACCTCCCCGTCGATTCCCTCCGAGAAGAACTCCCTGGGAAGCCCGATTCTCCAGGGGCGTTCTCCATCGGAACGACAGGCATTCAGGAATCCGGTTTCCCGGCCGGGCAGCGAAGTCGAGTCCAGCGGATCGTGCCCGCAAACTGCATCGAGGAACAGGGCGGCATCCTCCACCGAACGGGAGAAGGGACCGATCTGGTCCAGTGAAGAGGCGAAAGCCACCAAGCCGTAGCGCGAAATTCGACCGTACGTCGGCTTCATGCCGACGGTGCCACAGAAAGCCGCCGGCTGCCGGATCGAGCCCCCGGTGTCACTCCCCAGGGAAAGGATCGTCTCCGCCGCAGCGACGGCGGCCGCACTGCCCCCGCTGGAACCTCCCGGAACACGGGTGGGATCCCAGGGGTTCGCCGTTCGTCCGAAAGCGGAATTCTCGGTCGAAGAGC
The DNA here is from genome assembly GCA_964492605.1 of uncultured Puniceicoccaceae bacterium. GTDB lineage: Bacteria > Verrucomicrobiota > Verrucomicrobiia > Opitutales > Puniceicoccaceae > Puniceicoccus. Next base: position 1,841 of record CAZBLJ010000187.1, on the reverse strand, counting down.
CCATCGCAAATTCATCCATATTCAGTCGTCCGAACAGAACCGCGCCGACCTCGCGCAAGTTTCGAACGGCCGTTGCGTCGTACGGACTCACGAAAGTTTCCAGCATCTTACTCGCGCAGGTGAGAGGCTGCCCGCGCACGGCGACAATATCCTTGAGCGCAACCGGAATCCCGTCCAACGGCCCGAGCGATTCCCCCTTCCTGCGACGCAGGTCGCTAGCCTCCGCTTGGGCGAGAGCATCGTCTCGATCGCAGTGCAGGAAGGCCTTGACGACCCCGTCGACTCGATCAACCCGATCAAGGCAGGCCTCGGTGATCTCGACGCTGCTGACCTCGCCGCTCTCGAGCAGAGACGCCAACTCCGCGGCGGTCCGGGAATTCAGATTCGCTGCGCTCATCCCTCGATCACCGGAGGAACAACCACCTGCCCCGACCGGGACGAAGGCGCGTTCCGCAGGAACTCATTCCGATCCGGAAGGTCTATCGCCTCATCCTCACGGAGAACATTCTCCAGCGGGATCGCATGCGCCATCGGCTCGACGCCGTCAACGTCCACTGCGGACAATTGTTCCACATAGCCTATGATTCTTTCGAGCTGCGGACCCAGACGCGCCTTTTCCTCTTCTTCGAGAGAAAGTCGCGCAAGCACGCAGAGCCGGTCTAAATCGATGCTTTTGCTCATCCTTATCCCTAAGCCGTAGCGGAGACTCTCCAAGATTGGCAAACCTTTCCCGAAAGAAGTCAAAGATTCCGACCCCGCCCCGTAACGAGCCGGCTGTCCATTTGTCAGCCAGTTCGCGAAGCGCGCAGCATCCCGGAAGCTAACGTAGTTCACCGGCGAGATCTAGAACACCCATAAAATGAGTCCCGAAAGCAGGATTACCGTGCCCGTCTGCGCAAGCAAGGTTTACGGCCTGTGCAGATTTGGGTTCCTGATGAGCGTGCTCCGGGTTTCCGTGACGAGTTGCGCCGCCAGATTCAGCAACTTGATCCGCAAGACGAAGCCGAGGCTTTGGAGTTCATCTCCGAGGTGGCGGACCGGTCCGAGTCCTTCATGTCAACGATTCAATCTTTGCCATGCTTCTGTTGGGGTGAGAACCTCAACGGGTCCACGAGTTTGTTCGGGAAAATGTCGGAGATTGCCCGTGACGAGTATGTTGTCGGCAGCAGCTGCGGCTTCGAGAAAAACCGTGTCGGCATCTTCTAATGCAGACATTCCCGGGACAGGGCGACTTACGACTCCTTGCTGGTATCTCATCAAATTTAACACCGCCTGCAGGCGATCCGGTTGAATCGCAAATTTTGGTCGAGAGAGGACCTCCCGATATTCAGCGATGATCCGGTCATCAACGGCTAAGCGAAGATGACGAACCAGGACCATATCGATGAGACGCCCGGGCGGGCCATGCGGAGAGAGTAAGCCGGAAACAACCACATTCGTATCCAATACCCACCCATCCGGCTCAATTCCGTCTGCCATGACTTGTGTGCCTACCGGCGGCTCTTACGCACCTGCCTTATCTCCTCGTCGATCTCATTCGGGGTGATCCTGGCGAGTCCGGAACGGTTTGCGTCATCTCTAATCTGGCTGACTGCCCGGCGCGCTCTCAAGAACACCGCATCAGCTACGTCCTCCAAAAAAGTTTCTGGACTCGTCGGCGAAAGGACACCTAAAGGGACGCCATCGCGGGTCACGACCACGGCATCCTCGTTCGCCAGCATTTCCCAGACCCCACCCGGTCGAGCTGAGAGTTCTCGTGAAGGAATCATTTTCATGCTCAACATTTACTACATAAATCGCAGGGCGTCAATGACGAGCATCGGATGAAAAGCGAGATTTGG
>CAZBLJ010000186.1:0-5655 GCA_964492605.1 uncultured Puniceicoccaceae bacterium | reverse complement strand
ACGGCAACGAAGACCTCGACCGCATCCTCGGCCTGATCGGACTGAGGTAGAGACGGATCCTTCGGCCGACCCGCCGGTCGCTTTCGCATCGAACAACTTTCGCATCGAACAACACAACCCACAAAAACAAGGAAAAACCATGAACGACTACTTGAGCTTCAAAAAAATGATCACGCCTCTGATCATCCAGATCGCCTTCTGGATCGGGGTGCTTGTCTCCGTGGTGATGGGATTCGTCACCATGGGCGAACAAGGCTTCCTCCCGGGTCTCTTTCTGATCATCCTGGGTCCACTCGCGGTTCGAATTTACTGCGAGCTGATCATCATCATCTTCTCGATCAACGAAACGCTTCGCGAGACGCACAACCTCCTGAGAGATCGCAAGGATACGGATCCCTCCTGAAAGACATCCAATGCGGTGAGTCCACGACCGCGGTATTCGGGTCGGAGCTGAAACCCCGGATGTAGAGACGGCCTCCATCAACCATCGGCGTGGCCCGGAACCCCAATGGCACTCGGTTAAGCGAAAGTAGAAGCGGCATCTTGCCGCTTGAAAGCGGCTGGAAGCCGCTTCTACCTTCGACCCAGCCTCTTAACCGAGTGCCATTGGCCCGGAACCCTGCGCCCCTATCTCGGAGCCTTCGCCAGCCGATGACGATATCTTGACCTCACCAAGGGCCTCTGGGGGCCTTTGAATCCATACGAATGTATGATTGCCGAAAAAAGTGATTTTTTTTAATCTCTCTTTTTGTCTTCATGAGTCGAACTCCACAATCCAGACGCTTCACCCGCCTCGCCCTCTTCGCCCTCGTCAGCTTGCAGATACCTGGCGGTGTAGAGGGCCAGGAGGATGCCGAGGGCCAGGAAATTTCCGATCAAGATGTTTTCCTGCCACTGGCGGAAGCTCTCCGAATCGGGCTGCAACAGAACTATGGCCTCCAGGTCCAGACGCTGGACCCGAAGATTGCCCTCGAAGAGACCGTGATCGCCGAATCGGTTTTCGACCCGCGCATTTCGACTTCGGTTTCATGGGCGGAATCCAAATCCGCTCAGGCCGCAAGCACGCTGGAGGGAGCGGCGCAGCCCGAGGACCGGGACATGAACGCAGAGGCAAACGTTTCGAAACGCTTCAGTCCCGGAACCGAGGTGACGGCGGGAACCGGCGTCAACCGCTACGAGACCAACTCCGCGAACGCACTTCTGGACCCCGACTACCGGTCGGATTTCGGTGTCGAGATCCGGCAACCTCTCCTGCGCGACTTCGGTCCCAAGGTCAACCTCGCCCCCGTCCGCAGCGCCAAAGCGGGTTTTCAACAAAGTCAGATCGAGTATGAGGAAAATCTGGCCGGTTTTTTCGAAACGCTGATCTCGGCGTACTGGGAGGTCGCCGCCGCCCTGCGGAGACTGGAACTGAGCCAGTCGAGCGTTGATCTGGCGCAAACCATTCTCGACCGGACACAGAAAGAATTCGACCTCGGACTCGCCACAAGGTCGGATATTCTCCAGGCGGAAGCCGAACTCGCGACCCGCATGCAATCGCGACTGGGATTCGAGAAGGAGGTATCCGACCGAATGGACCAACTGCGGTTCGTTCTCGGCGAAAACCTCAACGACAACGAGAAACCCTTCCTGACCTCTCCGCTGCCCGATCCTCCCGAGAAAGGAAAATCGATTACGGAAATTCTTGCGGGTGCCTTGAGCTTTGATCCGACTCGCAGAGCCCTGGAAAAAGAGCGGGTTCGGCGGCAGAATGATCTTTTGGTCAGCGCCAACACCACCCGACCGGACCTTGATCTGGTCCTCGGAGGCGACTACCAGGGCAGGGAGGACGAATTCAACGAATCCTACAGTCGCGCCCTCGACCGGGACGGATACCGGTGGAGAGCCGGTATCGAACTCTCCTTTCCCTGGGGCTTTGCCGAGCAGAAGGCGCGCGAGAGGCAAGACATGCTCCGTTTACGCCAGACGGAGATCCGTATCAAGGAGACCGAAGCCCAGGTGCGCCAGGCCGTACGGATCGCCTGGCGGCAACTCGAGAACGGACGCGCCCAACTCAAAACGGCCCGGGCTACGGTGCGCCTCAGGGAAGAGGTGCTTCTCGCCGAAGAGGCACGGCGGGAACGGGGGCTCGCCGACATCAGCGATGTCCTCCAGGCTGCACGCCTCCTCGATGACGCCCGGTTGCGCGAGGTGGATGCCGTGCTCGCTACCATTCTAGCCCACACCAAGCTCGGACAGCTCGACGGCGAAATCTTCGCCCGACATGGTTACCGGTTGCTCAACCTGACCGGTCGCACCTCCGACGTGAACTCCGCACGCACCACGGAGAACGACTCATGAAAAAATTCATCCTTGGTCTTGTGGTCATCGCTATCATCGGTGGCGCGGTCTGGTTCTTTATGGCCTCCCGGGAGAGTTCCTCCGGACGGAACGGGAAAGAGGGCCGGGAGCCAATCATTAAGGTCGAAGAACGGACCATCGATGAAAACATCGAGGCCAACGGAATCGTCGAACCGCGAAACGCGACCGAGGTCCGCTCCGAGATCAGCGGGAGAATCGACACCGTCCTGGTCGAAGCGGGTGAATCCGTCGAGCGCGGACAGCCCCTGATCGAACTGGACCGGAACACCCTTCGCAATGAGCTGACCGAGGCGGAAAGAAACCTCCAGTCGGATCAACTGCGGCTGGAGCAAGCCGAGCGAAACTTCCTCCGTCTCAAAGCGCTGAGCAAACAGGAATTTGCCCGCGAGAGCGAATTGGAGGATGCCGAGACCGCTTTCAAATTGGCGCAACTGGAACTGGAGGTGCGCGAGACACGGGTAGAGACCGCCCGCGACAATCTGGAGAAGGCCACCATCCTCGCTCCCCAGTCGGGCGTTGTTTCCGAACTCAACGTGAACGAGGGACAGGTGATTGTCGGTGCCACATCGGTTAACGAAGGCACGCTCCTGATGAAGGTCAATGAGATGAGCGAACTGGTCGTCAGGGCTTCGATCAATGAGGTCGATGTGAACAAGCTCGAGCCGGATGGCACCGTTTTCATTTCATTCGACTCCATTCCCGAACTCGAGATCGAGGGCCGGATCACGGAGATTTCCCGGTTCGGGCAATCGGAGGGCGGTCGGCGGGTCTTTCCGGTGGAAGTCGCCTTCCCCGCCGAATCCGAACGCCTTCGGGTCGGCATCAGCGCCAACCTCACCTTCCCGGTGGCTCGCGCCGAAAACGTTCCGGCTGTCCTGATCTCCGCAGTCTTCGACATCGAGGGAACCCCCAACCTGGTGATCGTGGGTTCGGACGGGAAGAAGACCATGCGGGAGGTGGAGACGGGACTCTCCGACAACCAGTATGTCGAAATCGAATCGGGAGCCGAAATCGGAGAGCGGATCTCCCTGACCCGTCCCACGGGGATGGAGCGCCTTACGGGCAATCTCGACCCATAATTCGTTTCGAATACCGACCCGATGACTACACCTCAGACCCGTAACCCACTGCTTCGGCTGGAAACGGTGCGAAAGGAGTACCAGATGGGCGCCAGTGTCGTTCACGCTCTGGACGGGGTCGATCTTTCCGTCCATCGGGGAGATTATTCCGCCATTCTCGGTCCCTCCGGCTCGGGTAAAAGCACCCTCATGCACATTATCGGGTTCATGGACCAGCCGACGTCCGGTGAGATTTTTCTCGACGAAAATCCGGTCAGCGGCCTGAGCAAGAACGAGCAGGCCCGCCTTCGGGCGACCGAGATCGGCTTCGTCTTCCAGTCCTTTAACCTGCTCTCCCGACTGAGCGTGCTCGAAAACGTGCTCCTGCCAGTCAGCTATGCCCGCAGATCTCCTGCGGAATACCGCGATCGTGCTCTCGCCACCCTCGAGAGGGTCGGCCTCGGCCATCGCTCTTCGCACCGCCCGGCCCAGCTTTCCGGAGGTGAAAGGCAACGGGTGGCCATCGCACGGGCCTTGGTCAATGCCCCCAGGATCCTTCTCGCCGACGAACCGACCGGCAACCTCGACAGTCGAAATGCCGCCAATATCCTGCGCCTGTTCGACGAACTTGCCGACGAGGGGAATACGATTCTTCTGGTCACCCACGACGAATCCATCGCCGGCCACACCCGCAAGATCATCCGGGTCATGGATGGAAAAATCTCCGAGGAGGTGAGCAAGCGATGATCCTGGGATCCGTTTTTATGCAAGGCGCCAGGGAAATCTGGAATCACAAATTCCGGAGCTTCCTCTCGATGATCGGCATCATCCTCGGCGTGGCCTCCCTGGTTGCGATGATCGGAGTCGTCGAGGGGATGATCCGAAACTTTACGATCTTCTTCGAAGAGACCGGAGGCATTGAGAAGGTGAGCATACATCCGACCGATCCTCCCGAGGAACAACAACACCGTGCTTTTCTCTCCCCCGGACTCACCCTCGACGATGTCGAAACCATCCGACGGGCCGTTCCCCTCGCCGAATTCGTGAGTCCGGAGACCAACACCGGTTGGGGCGGAGTCGGACGAGGTGCCAACTGGACCGGCATCCGACTGACCGGAGTCACTCCCGGCATGCAATACATCGAAAAACACACGCTCCGTTCCGGACGTTTTATCGGTGATCTCGACAACCAGCAGGCCTCCATGGTCACGGTAATCGGATCCATCGTCGCCAACCGCGTTTATGAACCGGGCGAAGACCCGATCGGCACGACCATCATCGCCCACGGAAAACCGTTCACCGTCGTCGGAGTTCTGGATGAATACTACTACGACCAGGGAGGTCGCAACGCGTTGCGGTGGAAGAACTACGCCATGTTTATCCCCGCGAGAACCCTTGCCCAGCGATTCGACCGAGGGGAAGAAATCAGCGAGATTCTCGTGAAAGTTGCCGACTACGAAGACCTCGACGACCTGATTCCCCAACTCAGGAACACCCTTCTCAAGGCTCACAACGGGATCGAGGATTTTGAAATCCGCACGAGAGAGGATCAACTGGTCGAATTCAAAAAACTGGAGCGGTCGTTTACCTTTTCGCTGGGTGGAGTGGCCGCAATCTCTCTACTGGTCGGCGGCATCGGAATCATGAACGTCATGCTCGCCGTTGTCTCGGAGCGAATCCGTGAAATCGGGGTTCGCAAAGCGGTGGGGGCGCGTTCGGGAGACATCTTTTTGCAGTTCCTGATCGAGTCGACGCTGATCAGCGTGATCGGCGGATTGCTGGGAGTGGCCGTCAGCATCGGCTTTCTCAGCCTACTCTCCGGGATCGTTCCAGGTGGAGAGGGCATACCGCTCATCCCGGTGAAACCCATGATCTACGGCTTTCTCTTTAGTGCGGTCGTCGGAATCATTTCGGGCCTCTATCCCGCCTTGAAAGCCTCCCGCCTCGACCCCATCGAAGCCCTTCGATACGAATAGGGTCCTTTCCGGCTACCCTTTTCGCGAAAGCAACAGGTCGATCGCGTCGATCAATGTCCCGGTGTCCACGGGTTTGGCCAGAAATTGCTCTCCTCCGCTCTCGTACAGTCCCTCTTTCGATTCCTTGCGGCTGACCATGGCGGAGACGAAAATGATGGGGATTTCCCGGGTATCCTTACGACTGCGCAGGGATGCGGCCACATCTCCTCCATCCGCTTCGGGCATGACGACATCGAGAAGAATGATATGGGGGCGGAAAT
>CAZBLJ010000185.1:0-5680 GCA_964492605.1 uncultured Puniceicoccaceae bacterium | reverse complement strand
GCACCTTCCAACCCGTGATTTCCCCCACTTCCGCTTGCAAGTTCCGCGAGAGCAGTCATGCTTGCAATGAAAAACCCCCGCGCGCCTATGAAGCCCTCCCCTCGCCTTTTTTTCCTCGTATCCTTGGTCGGAGTTTTTGTCCAGGGACTCCTGTCCGCACAGAGCATTCAGAACCCCTACTACGACGAGCCGGCCTGGAAACTCTGGTATGAAGACCCCAGCCCGGTCTCGGACCTGTCACCGCCCGTGCCCGAGGGTCGTTTTTTTCCGCACGAGTTCGAGTCGGGCGATCCTTACCAGATTTTTAACTTCGAGAGGGCTCAGGATGATCCGTTCCGGGCTTACGCCGGGTTCTGGTATGACGGCTTTGTCACCTTTGACCGCTTCCATTCCTCAATCCGCAAAAATTGGAAGGGCAGGCTGGGCAACGCCGTTTCCCTTTGGAACTGGAGAAACGGATGGGGTCTGATGCGGACCCTCTATGTGGATCCGGTGGCGAACGGAATGACCTGGACGAGCACCTCCATCTCCGCCTACTGGGCCGAGATCGCCAATCGGGGCGACCTGGCCGAGATTCACGAACGGGATTTTTATTTTGCCAACGTGCTCCGGGCCGCGCCTGCGCTGGGAGCCTATTTTAGCACCGGTCGTGGGATATACAGAGAGAAGGATGGCTACAAAGCGCTCTTGCCCGCATATTATCAAAGCCGGGGAGCTTCGCACAGTGAAACGGGTGCCGTTACCAAGATGGCGGTCGCGGGAGCCTACTTGCAGCGCGACCTCAAGCCGCTGGCCCTGCGTCACGGGCATTTCATGACCACCATGCGCTACATCTGGGCGGCGGCCTTGCCCTACGACACGCCTTTCGACCACCTCTCCCGCCATCGGGTGGCCTACCATTCATACGGGCAGGGCTACACGGCGCGAGGCGCGTCCGACAAGCCGGAATTCTTTGGATGGCTGGGAACCCTCTCCCCGGAGCACTTCGATGATCACGCGCACATGCGCAACATGGTTCAAATGGCCAAAAACCTGACGGTGGTGCCGCCGGTTGCGGTGCTGGATCTGGAGAGCCACAGCGGCGGCTCCCTGGGTTACGCCAGGAAGAGCGCGATACTGATCGAGCACGATCCGGCGGAGGCGGTCTCGGCCGTCGTGGATCTCAGCAGCAGTGTCGATGCCCAAGACTATCCGCTGACGTTCCGCGCCAAGGTGCTCTATGGAAACAGGCACACCTCCGTAACGGATCTCGGCAACGGACGCTACGAGATTCATGTTCCCGGTGATGCCTCTCTGCCGCAAGGGCGCACGGTGGTTACGTTTACCCCCAACAACGGAGTGACCGATGGCAACATCGTGGCCGTTAACTTTTACCGCACCAGTGGCGGCACGCAATACCTCGTCCCGCCGCCGCTGGGGATCGAGGATCTCAAGGCTTTCCCAGGCGAGACGGTGAGTCTGGAACTCTACGGGGAAAACCACGCGGACCTGCCCTTCCAGCACTACAAGTGGGCGGGTGGCGGTGAGATGGACGGCAACCGCTATGTCTGGGAGGTACCCATGGATCAGCCGGAAGGCGTCGAACGGATCGGCCTGCTTCACGGGATCGGTACCACCGGCAACGCCTTCAACGGCCTTCTCGCCCAGGTGGAGGTCACGCAGGTGAAGGCCGTGGCGGAAGCGGATATCACCCGCGGCTCAGCCCCGCTTACCGTAAACTTTTCGGCAAGCAATTCCGATAGCGTATCCGGTGGCAGCCTGAGCTTTGATTGGGATTTCGCCGACGGGGATACCGCTACCGGCGAGAACGTGCAGCACACGTTTACCGAACCCGGATTTTACAACGTGCAAGTGACGGCCGACGGCGCGGACGGCAGTGACAGCGGCACCGTGTGGGTGGAAGTCCTCCCGGATTGGGGGTTGGCCCTGAATAATGGCTGGGACGCTTCCGGGATCGACCCGGCGGTCTGGACGGCCACGGACATGGGAGTCGACGATCGTTGGGGCGAATGGCGCATGGAGGTCGCGGGCCGGGAGGCGGAGCTGCTGTCCCAGGCGGATTTCGACACCCCGCTTTATCTGGAGGTCGAATACAATTACCAGCACAGTCGATTGCACCAGATTCAAGCTCTGGGAGTTGCGGTGGGCTCGTTTGGCGAAGAAGCCCCGGCGACCGTCAATGTCGGGGAAGTGGGCGAGGAGGCGGCCTCGGTTCACCCCGTTTACGGTAGCCAGCCCATCAATGAGCAAAATAACATCCTGCGGCTCTACGTCACGGACGACCCGGAAAACCCGGGTAAACTCAGGGCCGCCGGCAGCCTGACTACCCCGTCCGGCGTCCATCACTTCTCCCGCTCGAACCTCACTCGTGAGGGAAGCAAAGTGGGCTTCAGCGGCGAACACAGGAGGAAGACGAAACCGCAGTTCTGGCGCTATCAAGTCTGGACCCCCGGCGGGGCATCGGCTGATCCGGCCATCGTGGTGAAAGACGCGGCAGGTGCCATTGTCATTGATCGCTGGTTCCGAACGGATTACGATCAGCGTTCAGCCATCAATTTGATGAGCCAGGCCGAGTTTGGTTTTCCCGCGGTGACAGGCGGCACCATTACCCGCACCTTCACCCTGCACAACCGGGGCAACGCCCCCCTGAATCTCACCGGCAGCCCCGCCGTGGAAATCAGCGGGCCGCACGCGACCGATTTCACTGTTACCCAGGCGCCCGCCACCTCGGTGGCACCCGGCGAGAGCACCACCTTTACCATTGCCTTCACCCCGCAGGGGTCGGGAAGGCGCGACGCCACAGTCACCATTGACAGCAATGACGCCAATCCGCGCTATTCCTCCTACGCCTTCTTCGTCCGCGGCCGCGACCGGGAGCCCCAAAACATCCGCCTGGAGGGCAACGGCGCGATCATTGCCGATGGAGACCTCACCCCAAGTGCCCACGACCACACCACCTTCCCGGGAATCGATGTCGGCGAAAGCCTCACCCATTCTTTCCTGATTCAAAACCTGGGGCACGACGACCTGGCGATTACCGATGTTTCCTTGAGTGGCGCCGACGCCAGCGAGTTTACCGTCACCCGCACGCCGCGCCCGGAGATCGGCGCGCGTGGCGCCGCCAGGTTTGAGATCACTTATCATCCCGCGGCAGCGGGTAATCACGCCGCCAGGGTCACCATCCAGTCAGACGCCACCAACCTTCCGGTTTTCTCTTTCGGAATCGCCGCCCAGGCGCGCGCCGCGCAGGTGCCGAACCTCAGCGTGACGGATATCACCGACACCCTGGCCATCGCCGCCGGCGACACCAGCCCGGCCCTGAACGACGGCACGGACCTGGGAACGACCCCCGTCGGCCCGGGCCGTCCGCTCCACCAGTCTTACCTTATCCATAATGGCGGTCCCGGCAATCTTGAGATCGCGGACACCCGGCTCGAAGGAGCGGGTGCGGACCGTTTCCGGATCGTGCGCCCGCCCGCGGCCATGTTGCCGCCGGGGTTCAGCAGCCCGGTGCGCGTGGTGTTCTACGCTCCCGATCCGGGGGTTTACGACGCGGAACTGGTCCTTGAGACCAACGATCCCGCCAATCCGGAGTATCTTTTCGCTGTCCGGGCGGAGGCCCTGGACGGCCTGGCGACCGTCCGCATTTTTGGCACCGACGCCTACGAGCCGCCCGATCCACTCCGGTCGCCCGCCCCCTACCGGGGCACCGGCACCTCGCCCACCTTTGTCAGTGAGACCTCCTCGCTCACCTTCGAAGTCACCAACACCAGCCCATCGGTGACCATTGACACCGTCGGCGTTTCCCTGAGCGGGGCGGACGCCGCTTACTTCTCCATTCCCTCCCCGCCCTCGGGTCCGCTGGCACCGGGGGAGACCGTATCCGTCGAGGTAATCTTCGCCCCGGATACCGCCCGTGATTTCGACGCCACACTCAATTTCAACCTCAGCCCCGTGCTGGAATCGCCGCGCACCGTCCATATCCGCGGGAAGGGTCAGGCCGATATCATCCGGTTCACCGAGGCTTATAGCCAGCCCCACCCGGAAGATACCGCGGGAACCGTCACGTTCCAGGTGGAGCGCCTTGGCCCCGGCGTCGGACCGGCTGGCGCGGATGTCATTCTCGGCCCTTCGGCCTTTGCCACCAGCACCCCCGCCACGGAAGACGTGGACTTTACCTTCTCCCCCGTGACCCTGAGCTGGCAGGACGGTGAGACGGATACCAAGACCCTGGAGTTGACCATCCTGCCCGACGATGAGATCGAACGAGACGAGGAGGTCTTTCTCTATCTGGTCAACGCCAGCGGTAACGCCGAAGCGCGGAATTTCCTGGAGGATCATGACGCGGCCTGGTATCGGGTGGAGATTGCGGATGACGAACCCAACCCGGTGCCCGCTCAGTGGTTCCATTCCCTGTACCTGAAGGAATTCGATCTCAACGGGAAGAGCCTGATCTGGCGCCCCGACGGTCAAGGCGGCTACGAGGGTTACACGCGCGAGATCACCGAATTCCCCGAAGACCCGGAGAACGGCACCCTCATCAGCGGCCCGGGCAACCGGATGGAAAACGACAGCTCCTTTGAAGTGATCCTGCCGGAGGGCATGCTCCTGCCTTATTACGGGGAAAATTACGATACCCTCTACGTGGGCGCGGACGGCTACATTACCCTGGGCGAGGATCACCCGTGGCACAGCAGCTCTCTGGCCAATCTTTACTCTACGAACTCGCAACATGTGGTTCCCCGCATCGCCCTGTTCTGGCAGAACCTCAACCCGGAAGACGGCGGCACCATTCGCTACCTCGTGGATGACACTGCGGGTCAGGAACGCCTGGTGGTTACCTTCATCGATGTTCCGATCTCCATCTTCGGCACCCTGGTAAACGCCCAGCTGGAGGTGCGTTCCAGCGGTGAGATCATTCTCTCCTACATCGGCAATGTCCCGAGCGGGCGTTACGACGCCATCGTCGGCATCGGCAGCGGCGATCCCGTCGTCGGATACACCGAAATCGATCTCAGCGACTACGGGTCCCCCGCACTCGACCTGACCGGGGAAACCCTCGATCCCATTCCCGTGGAAGTCCCCTACTCCCACAGTTTGGGGCGTTCCGGCGGGCTGCGGCCTTTCTTCTGGCAAGTAACCAGCGGGACACTCCCGCCCGGACTCAGCCTGGACAGCAATGAAGGAACCCTCTCCGGCGAGCCCGGCCAGACCGGCAGCTACTCCTTTACCGTCGAACTCAGCGATATCAATGGCGACACCGACTCGGCAAGCTACACGCTCGAGATCACCGCATCTGCGACCGACAGTGATGCAAACGGGTTGGGCGATCAGTGGGAAATCCTCCACTTCGGGGCGATCGGGCAGGACCCGATGGGCGACCCCAACCACAATGGCATCCTGAATATCTGGGAATACGCCTTTGGTTTCCCCGATCCCCGAAACGGTTCCCACACCTACTCCGCGAAAGTGGCTCCCGCCGAGGACGGAGAGAATGTGCTGCTGACCTTTCGACAGAACCGCGCGGCAACCAACCTGGAATTCATCATTCTCACCTCGACCACCCTCGCCCCGGATTCCTGGACCGAAGTCACTCCTGATCCGAACGAAATCACGCGGGACCCCGCCGCAGACCCGGGAGTCGATCTGGTTACCGTGCCGATTCCCTACAATGGGTCCG
>CAZBLJ010000184.1:0-5682 GCA_964492605.1 uncultured Puniceicoccaceae bacterium | reverse complement strand
AGCCATGGTAGCGCGCAGTCCCGGACAGGCCGGAAGTAGAAGTGACCTTCGTCACGCTCTACAGGAATCTTGGGTGCAGGGCCTGGATTCGAACCAGGGACCTTCAGGTTATGAGCCTGACGAGCTACCGGACTGCTCCACCCTGCAGCAAAGTGGAAACCTTCGATACAGAATCGTTTCAAAGAGAGAATCAACCTCAAACTGAAAAAAATCCGAAAGGCATCCGGCATCCACGGAAAGAAACGCTTTCCGCCGAAGTCTCCGATCAGTCGGAGGCGGTTTTCGCCTTTTCTCCTCCGGACTTCTTCTCCGCCGACTTGGTTTCCCTGGCTCCTTCGCCGGACGATTTTCCGGAATCCTTTTCCTTGGGTTCCGCCTTCGGCTTGTAGTCCGTCTCGTAGAAGCCGGATCCTTTGAAAATCAGCCCCGCACCCAGACCGATCTTCCGGCTCAGCTTCAGCTTCCCGCATTTCGGGCACTTGCGCAGAGGATTGTCCTTCATGGACTGAAAGGCTTCCATTTCGTGTCCGCAGGCGGAACAAGCGTAATCGTAGGTTGGCATCGTCGGAAAAACCGGAAAATCTGGGAAGCGGATTGAAAAAAAGCAAGATCTGATCGAAAACTCCGGTACCGATGGATTTGGAATTCTGGGATCAGCGTATGGACGAGTATCGTCGGCGGGTGGAGGAAGAGATCGACCGCTGGATCCCCGCGGCTTCCGAAGAACCGACCTCCCTGCACGCCGCCATGCGGCACAGTCTCGAGGCCGGGGGGAAGCGATTGCGCCCGGTGCTGGTCTGCGCCTGCACGGATTGCTTCGGCGTAGCGGCGAATCCCCTGCCTGCGGCCGCCGCCGTCGAATGCCTCCACACCTACACACTGATCCACGACGACCTCCCTTCGATGGACGATAGCGACCTCCGCCGCGGACGGCCCACCTGCCACAAGGCGTTCGGAGAAGCGGCCGCCGTTCTCGCCGGAGATGCCTTGCTGACCCAGGCTTTCGAAATTCTGAGCCGCGGTTACGAGGACCGCCCGGAGGTTGCCGCAAGAGCGACGGCGGAACTTGCCCGCGCCTCGGGCAGCCGACAGCTCGTCGGCGGCCAAATGGAGGACATCGAGAACGAAGGACGCAAAATAACCGCCGATACCCTCGCCTCCATCAACGCCCGCAAGACGGGCGCCCTGATCTCCGCCTCCTGCGCCATCGGAGGTATCGTGGGAGGAGCGGACTCCGTCTCGATGGAACGCCTGCGCGCTTTCGGCCTGTCTCTCGGGGGGGCCTTCCAGGTCGTGGACGACATCCTCGACTCCACCTCCTCGGATGAAGACCTCGGCAAAAGCTCCGGTCGCGACCAAGCCAACGGCAAAACGACCTTCGTCACCCTGGAGGGACTGGAAGCCGCCCGGTCGCGGGCCCGAAACCTGACCCGGGAAGCCCTCGCCCGCCTGAACGAAATCGAAGGAGATATCGGCTTCCTCCGCATCCTGACCGAGCAACTCGTCGCCAGAGCCCATTGACGTCGGCATGATTGACATTACCCGCAAAAACGGGAAAGAACCTCTCCATGATCTCGTGGATTCAAAACATGCTCGAGCGCAAGGGGAGGATCGTCTTCATCATCCTCCTTGCGGTCGTTGTGGTCGCTTTCGTTTTCGTAATCGGGGAAACCCCCGGCTGCGTCAGCAACGCTCCGGGCACCCAGGCCCGCGATTATTACGGCTACAACCTCGATTCCGAGAGAGACATGCGCACGCTTGCGCAGGAGGTGATCGTCAGCTCCATCGTCACCCGCGGCCAACGCCCCCGCACGAGCGAGCAAATGAATCAGGAGATGCTTTCCCGCGCCGCGCTCCTTTACCTGGCGGACGTTGCCAATGTTCCCCAGCCGTCGCAGCAATCCCTTCTTCTTTATCTTTCGGAAATTCCTTTCTTCCAGAACGACCAGGGCACCTTCGATCCGAACAGGCTGACAAACTTCCTGGATATGACCCAGCTGAATCGCCAGTTCGACCAGCAGACCATCGACCGGGCTCTGAACAACGACTACCGGATCCGCCAATTGATGGACTCCATCGCAGCTCCCGGCTTTACCCTCCCCTACGACATCGAGGAACAAGTCCGGCGAATGGACGCTTCCTACGATCTCTCTACCGCCCGGCTCCCGGAAGACCTGGTTGATTTCACTTTCGATCCCTCGGAGGAGGAGATCGAGACCTTCTTCTCGCAGCGGGTCGAAGCCTACCGCATTCCGGAGACCCGGATCCTCGCCCAGGTTTCCTTCGTCCCGGAAGCCTACGCGGAAGCTTTGGAGGAACCGACCGACGAGGAGATCCGGACCTACTTCAACGACAACCGCACCCGGTACCTGGACGAAGACGCCGAAGACCCGGCCCAGGCCCTCCCCCAGCTCGAAGAGGTGCGCGGGGAGGTCGTTTCGGATCTCAAGGAACAGCAGGCGGAAACGTTGGCGCGGCAGAAGTCCGAAGAGTTCGTCTACGCTCTGTTCGACCAGGACATCGGCATGAACGATCCGAAGGTGCAGGAAATGGCCTCCACCCTCGGAGGGTCGATGAAGAAGCTCGATCCGATGGTCGGCACGACTCCGCCGGCGAACTCCGATCTCCCGGCCCAGGCGTGGACGGAAGCGGGCCGGCTCGATTCCCTGCGCTATTTCACCGATCCCTTCGAAACCGAAGAAAGCGTCGAAGTTCTCCTCCTCGTCGAGGAACGTCCCTCTTACATCCCCGAACTCTCCGAGGTGCGCGAAGAGGTGCTGGCCGATCTCGAAGAACAACGGTTCCAGGAAGCCCTCGTAGCCTACGGAGCGGAAGTTCGCGAAAAGATTTCCTCGAAAATCGCAGAGGGGACCCCGTTTACGGATGCCGCCCGGGACCTCGGCCTGGAGACGCAATCCTTCGACGGTGTGAGCTGGGAGGATCTTCCGGAAGGATTGGGCTCCGACGTTCTCCAACGCGCCGAAAGCCTGCCCGACGAAGAAGTGTCTCCCATGGTCGTCACGGAGGAAGGCGGGTCCTTCCTTTTCGTGGAATCACGGGGCGCTCCCGAATTCTCCCCGGAATCGGAGGAGTACCAGCAGACCCGGGAGTTTCTGGCCTCCGGAAACGCCAGGAACTTTACCTCCTCCTTCCTCAGCGACCTGATCCAAAGTGGACTCGCAAAGGCCGAAGGCGGCACCAACCGCTGATTTGACAGCCGAACGGTTCCGCGTCCGGTAACCTACCATGCAAATCCGCCGGACGCTCAAATGGGTCACCTCCTTCCTGTTGGGAGCGCTCCTCGTCGCGATCTCCGCCTTTTTGGCGGTCGGGTGCCGGGCCCTCTTCCCCAAACAAGTAGACGGGGACGAGCGACTCGCCGGATTTCCAACCGCCTCCCTCCCCCTCGAGGCTCCGGTCACGATTTACTGGAACGATTTTCTGGTCCCCTACATCGTGGCCGGGTCGGACCGCGACCTCGCTTTTTCCCTCGGCCTCTTCCACGGATACTTCCGGGAGGCGCAGCTCGAGATTCTTCGGAAAATCTCGCAGGGCCGCATCGCCGAGATGGCCGGACCGGTCGCCGCCGAGATCGATGCGGCCCTCCGCCGACTGAACTACGGTAAAGCCGCCGAAGAAACCCTCCGAACCATGGACCCGGACACGAGAGTTTGGCTCGAAGCCTATGTGGAGGGAATCAACCACGCGATCATCCACAGCCCCCGGCCACCTCCGGAGACCTCTCTCCTCGGTCTCGACCGCGAGCCGTTCACCGCCACCGATCTTCTGACCTTCGGACGCCTCGCTGGCACGGATGTGAACTGGTTGACCCTCTTCACCCTGCTTTCGGAACGCGATTCGCCCCGGTTCGCCGAGATCCTCGACCACGTCAACGCCGTCAACGCCGCCAACACGGCAAGTTTTTCCGAAGACGAACCGACCGCTCCGAACCGCACCGATTCGGACCGAAGCCCCCGGTCCGGGGCCACCTCGCCGACGGACGGCGATTCACCCCTTCCCGGGAAGGCGGAGAATCCCGGGACCGCGGCGGCACCTCCGCTTCCGCCATACAACCGATCCGCCACAGCTTCATCGGAAAGCCCGCGCAACCCAGAGGCCCGGAGCCTGCTCGCGCTTGTCAACGCCCTCTCCCGCAGCGGGAGCAACACCGTCGCCCTGAGCCCCGAAAAAACGGCGGAGGGCTATGCGCTGATCGCCAACGACCCCCACCTCGGCCAAAGCCTTCCGAACTTCTGGACCGTCGTCGGGATGAAGTCGCCCGGTTATCAGGCGGTCGGCCTGATGATCCCGGGCCTCCCCTTTCTCGGACTCGGTCGGAATGAAGACATTGCCTGGGGCGGCACCAACATGCGGGCCGCCAGCAGCGACTTCGTGGACGTCTCGGAGGTTCCGGTCACGAACGAATACGAGGAAACCCTCCGCATTCGCTTTTGGCCCGACCGGCGGATCACGGTGCGCGAGACGGAATTCGGGCCCATCCTCAGCGATGCGGACATCTTTCCGTCGAAGGAAGGAGAGGACATCGCGCTCCGCTGGATGGGGCACCTCCCCTCCGACGAGATCTCGGCCTTTCTGCGGGCCAATCGCGCCCGAAGCGTCCGCGAATTCCTCGACTCCTTCGGCGGCTATGCCGTCTCCGGACAAAACATGATCGCGGTCGACCGCGCCGGAAACATCGGCATGGTCCTCGCCCTGACCCTTCCCGACCGCGAGAACGACATCCTCGAAGACATCCTCCTCTCCCCTTCGGAATCCCCACCGGTCTGGGAAAATCTGCTCGATGCGGACGACCTTCCCAAAATCCTCAATCCGGCGTCCGGCTTCCTCGCCTCGGCCAACAACACGCCCGTCCGCACGAACCCGCCCATCGGTTTTCTTTTCGGCGAGGGCGAGCGCATCGACCGCCTCCACACCCTCCTGTCCCGGAAAAACGATTGGACCGTCGCGGACCTGGAGGAACTCCAGCGCGACGTCTTCTCGCCGACCTCCTACCGCCTGTCCAGAGAACTCCTCCAGCTCGCTCCGCAGGCAAACGGTGCTCTCCTGCAGGCCGTAGAGGCCTGGGACGGCACCTACACCGCCGATTCGGAAGGTGCCGTCGCCTTCGAGCTTTGGCTCAACGCGCTGATCGAATCGTATCCATCGGAAAAATACGAAGAGGATTACTTTCGGGATTGGAGCTACCTTGGGACACAACTCCCCGAGGACATCGAATCGCTCCAACCGGAGTCGCGGGACGCTCTTTATCGGAAGAGCCTGGCGATCGCGCAGACCCAATGGGAGGAATACCCGACCTGGGGGGACCTCCACCGCCTTCGCGTCGGCCATTTACTCGCCGCCCTGCCCGGCCTCGGCCGCTTCTTCGTCTACGACCGCTTCCCGGCCGCCGGATCCCGGGAGACCGTCTATAAAACCGCCCACGGCCTCGTGGACGAACCTCACGACTCGCGATACGGTTCCCAATCCCGCCACATCTCCTCCATGGCGGACGCGGACGACAACTGGTTCGTCCTCTTCGGCGGACAGGACGGCTGGATCGGCAGCGAACACTTCGCCGACCAAATCCCTCTCTGGCGAAAAGGAGAATACCTGCACATCCCCCTCCGCGAAGAAACCGTCGCCAAAGAGTTCACGCAAAAGATGGTCCTCCAACCCGAATAG
>CAZBLJ010000183.1:0-5743 GCA_964492605.1 uncultured Puniceicoccaceae bacterium | reverse complement strand
TCGGCCTGTGGGTTGCTGTCCTAGATCGTCATGGCGGCGTAGCCGCCGTCCACCAGAATCTCCGTTCCCGTCATGAAGGATCCTGCGGGCGAGGCCAGGAGGAGGGTGGCACCGATCAACTCGTGGGCTTCGCCGAAGCGGTTCATCGGAGTGTGCCCCATAATCTGCCCGATGCGCTCCTCCGAAAGGATCTTCCGATTCTGCTCGGCAGGGAAAAATCCGGGGACGAGGGTGTTCACCCGAACGCCCCGGGTCGCCCACTCGCGGGCGAGATTTTTGGAGAGGTTGTGGACCGCCGCTTTGGTCGCCGAATACGTAAAGACCCGGGACAGGGGGATCACCCCGGACATCGATCCGACGTTGATCATCGAGGACGGTGAATCCGCCTCCACCATTCTCGCCCCGAAGACCTGGCAAGTCCGGAAGACCGCCTTGAAGTTGATGTCGAGGATCCGTTCGAGTTCCTCCTCTTCAATTTCGAGAAACGGGGTCGGCGAATTGACTCCGGCTCCATTGACGAGCACGTCGACGGAGCCGCGGGCGGTGTACACGGTTTCGGCCAGACTCACGAGGGAATCCCTGCTAGCCACGTCGCAGGCCTGAAACTCGGCATCCCCCCCGGCCCGCTCGATTTCCGCAATCCGCGCCTTCGCCTTCTCGGCACTTCGGCCCACCAACACGATATGGGCGCCGGCCGAGGCCAGGCCTTCCGCCATCGCACCGCACAGTTCGCCCGTACCGCCGATCACGACGGCGGTTTTCCCGGACAGGTCGAACGGGGTTCCGGAATACGGATTCGAAGCGCTCATCAATCAAACCTCCAGCTGGGGACGATCCGGCTCGGGCCAATCGACATGAAAGAATTTGCCCCGCGGCTGATCCACCCGTTCGTAGGTGTGGGCGCCGAAGAAGTCGCGCTGGGCTTGAAGAAGGTTCTGCGGAAGTCTTTCCGA
The DNA here is from genome assembly GCA_964492605.1 of uncultured Puniceicoccaceae bacterium. Classification (GTDB taxonomy): domain Bacteria; phylum Verrucomicrobiota; class Verrucomicrobiia; order Opitutales; family Puniceicoccaceae; genus Puniceicoccus. The sequence goes on along the minus strand of CAZBLJ010000183.1, from coordinate 4,790 downwards.
TCGGTATCCGTCGTAGTAGGACAAGGCGGAGGAGAACGTCGGTGCCGACACCCCGTGGGTGGCGGCAAGCGCGACCACTTTCCGCCAGTTGGACTGACCCTCCGCAATCGCGTTCTTGAAGTAAGGATCCAGCAACAGATTCGCAAGCGACGCATCCCGATCGTAGGCCTCGGTGATCTTTTGCAGGAATCGGGCCCGGATGATGCAACCGCCTCTCCAGATCTGGGCGATTTTCCCGAAATCAAGCGTCCAGTCGTATTCCTCCTGGGCGTGGCGCATGAGTTGGAAGCCTTGCGCGTAAGAACAGATCTTCGAGCAGTACAGGGCGTCGCGGATGGCCGGAATCAACTCCTCCTTCGGCGGCACCTGGCAAACCCCCGGACCGGGGAGGATGGAGGAAGCCGCGACCCGCTCTTCCTTGATGGCGCTCAAACAACGTGCAAACACGGCTTCGGCTACGGTCGGCGCGGGGGTTCCCATGTCGAGCGCGTTGATGCTCGTCCATTTTCCGGTTCCCTTCTGGCCCGCCGCATCCAGAACGATGTCCACGAAAGCGGCGTCGCTCTCCGGATCCTTCTGCCGCAACACATCGGAGGTGATCTCCACGAGGAAGGAGTCGAGATCGCCCTGATTCCATTCCTCGAAGACATCGCCGATCTCCGCCGCGCTCATACCGAGCAGATTCTTCATGAGATCGTAGGCCTCGCAGATCATCTGCATGTCGCCGTACTCGATCCCGTTGTGCACCATTTTCACGTAGTGGCCGGCACCGTTTGGTCCGATATAGGTCGTGCAGGGAACCCCGCCTTCCACGGGCTTGCCAGGCTCGGCCCCCAGCAGCGGCTTTCCGGTTTCGGGATCGACCTTGGCGGAAATGGCTTCCCAGACCGGCTGGAGTTCCTTGTAGGCGCTTTCCTTGCCGCCCGGCATCAACGAGGGACCGAAACGTGCGCCTTCCTCGCCTCCCGAAACACCGCTGCCGATGAACCGGAGGCCCTTTGCGGCGAGGTCCTTCTCACGACGGATGGTATCCGTCCATTTCGCATTCCCTCCATCGATGATGATGTCGTCGTCATCGAGGAGCGGAACGAGTTCGTCGATGACCGCATCGGTGGCCCCGCCCGCCTTGACGAGAATGATGATCTTGCGCGGGCGACGGATCGAAGCGACGAAGTCCTTCAGTTCCGCCTGACCGACCAAACCGCCCGGAGTGTCGGGGTGTTTGGCCACGAAGGCGTCCATCTTGGAGGTGGTCCGGTTGTAGACCGAGATTTTGTGACCGTGGTCGGCAATATTAAGGGCCAGATTCTGACCCATGACGGCGAGGCCAATGAGGCCGATTTCGGAGAGTTCTTCAGACATGGTTCTTGGTTGGTTGAGTTGTGGATTGGTGGAGTTGTGGAGTTGGTGGATTGGTGGAGTTGTGGGTGATCGGTCAGCGGACTACGCGGGCACCTCCGCCGCCCATGATTTTCTCGACTTCCTTTAGAGTGGCCATGGAGGTGTCCCCGGGGGTGGTCATGGCGAGCGCACCGTGGGCGGCCCCGTAGTCGACGGCCTTTTCGGGTCCGGCACCGGAGAGGAATCCGTAGATCAAGCCCGAGGCGAAGCTGTCGCCCCCGCCGACCCGGTCCATGATTTCCAGAGCCGGGTAGTCGCGGGAGCGGTGGAATCTCCCGTCGGCCCAAACGATCGCGCTCCAGTCGTTGACGGTCGCCGTCTTGACGCCGCGGAGCGTCGTCGCAGTGACCTTGAAATTGGGAAACTCCTTCAACGCCGACTCGATCATCTTTTCAAAAGCGGCGACGTCGATGTTGGAGATATTTTCATCCACTCCTTCGACCTCGAATCCGAGACATGCGGTGAAATCCTCTTCGTTTCCGATCATCACATCGACATAGCGGGCGATTTCCCGGTTCACCTCGCGGGCTTTTTCGAGGCCCCCGATCGATTTCCAAAGCGAAGGCCGGTAGTTCAGGTCGTACGAGACGATCGTGCCGTGCTTTTTGGCCGCCTTGACCGCCTCGAGGACGACTTCCGCGGTGGAATCGGACAGCGCGGCATAAATCCCACCCGTGTGGAACCAACGGGCACCCGCCTCTCCGAAGATTTTCTCCCAGTCGATATCTCCGGCCTTGAGTTGCGAAGCGGCCGTATTCCCGCGGTCGGGAACTCCCACCGCTCCGCGAATGCCGAATCCGCGTTCGGTGAAGTTCAGGCCGTTCCGCACGGTCCGCCCGATTCCGTCATAATCCATCCACTTGATCCAGGAGGTATCCACCCCGCCTTGCAGGATGAAGTCCTCAACCAGACGCCCCACTTCGTTGTCGGCGAAGGCGGTCACCACGGCGGTTCTCAGGCCGAAGCAACGGCGGAGACCCCGGGTGACGTTGTATTCGCCGCCACCTTCCCAGGCGTTGAAGGACCGGGCCGTGCGAACCCGGCCTTCACCGGGATCGAGTCGGAGCATGATTTCGCCGAGGGAGACGCAATCGTAGCGGCACTCGGAGGAGGGTCGGATATCGATGGTGCTCATAAAAAAACGCGATTTAACGAGGCCATAGGGAAAAATCGGAGCGGTTCCAAGGTTCTTCCCCGCATTCACGGGCAATTTCGTCAAAAGCGTCAACTTCGGCGGCGGAAAACAGGAGCCCTCCCGCCTTTCGGGATTCCTCGCGGGCCTCCGCTTCGATTTGCCCCGGAAGCAGGCATCCCTCGTTTCCATGCCCGAGAATGTCGCCGAGGACCTGTTTTACGTTATCGGCCTGGGAGACGCCTCCGGCAAAATCCCCGGAAGAAACCGCCTCGGGGTGGATCACCTGGAAGAAAAAACACGGACTATGCTTCTCGCCCGGCTCGTTCCACCTGGACCGGATGGTCGGGAGAGAGCCTCCCGTAAAGGCGGCCATGATTTCGTTGATCAAGGAGAGGCCGTAACCCTTGTGCGCGCCGAACGGCAACAGGGCCTTTACCTTGTTGGGATCGGTGGTCGGATTACCGTCCGCGTCCACTGCGGAATTCGGCGCAAGCTCCTTACCCTCCCGGGCGAATTGCTGCACCCGACCCATCGCCACCACGCTGGTCGCCCAGTCCACGCAAACGGGAAACCCGACCGCATCCACCGTCGGGAAGCCCCAGGAGTGGGGGTTGGTTCCCAGCGTCGGCGTTTTTCCTCCGAAAGGCACGACCTCCGCCAGCGCCGCCGTGCAGTTCGTGTAGGCCAGGTATCCCCGGCGGGCCGCATCCATCACGTATCCCCCGCCCCACAGGTAGTGGAAAGCGCGGTCCACGGAAACGATCCCGACTCCGAAACGGTCCGCCAGCTCGATGGCCCGGTCGAGGGCCGAGAACGCAACGGCTTGCCCAAGCTTGTAATTACCGTTCCAGGTCTCCGCCGCTTCAAAGCGGGACGGCAATACCTCTACCTCCGCATTCGGCACGCACCCGCCTGCGGCACTCCCGAAAAGGTGGTCCAGATGCAGGGCCTTGATGGCGTTGTGGGTTCGAATGCCGTGCTCGGACGCCAGATGGGAAAACCGCGCAGCCGCGTCCGCTTCTTCTTGATTGTAGCCGCGGTGGCGAAAGGCCGCCGTCACAAGCTCGTAATGACGGTCCGCCGGAACGACGAAAAATTTTTCCTGGTCACTCATTGGAACGAAAAGGGGGGTCAGGCTTTCGGGGCCTCTGAGACCCAATTGAAACGATCCGCCAGCCGGTCCGCTTCCGGCGAGGGCTTGACGGGGGCGTCGTTAACCTGGGCGCGCGGTCGGCGTCCGGCCAGGGCTAGAATCAGATTCTCGACCGCCTTCGTTCCCTGGCGCACGACCGACTCGTAGGTGCGCGAGCCGATGTGCGGGGTGATGACGCATCGCGGTGCCTTCAACAGAGGGTGGTCCGCCGGAGGCGGCTCCTCGTCGAGAACGTCGGTTCCATAGCCCCCCAACCGATCACTGCTCAAAGCCTCCGCGACGGCGGAAACGTCGACCAGTTCGCCCCGAGCGCAGTTGATCAGTAAGGCCCCGGGCTTCATCCGGGAGATCATCTCCGCGTTCACGAGGTTGCGGGTCTGCTCCGAAAGGAAAAGGTGGAGCGAAATCACATCGGCGGAAGAAAAAACTTCTTCCGGGGACTCCAGGCGCCCGACCCCGTTGGCCGAGGCGAAATCCTCGTCCCAGTAGGGATCGTAGGCGACAACCGGCATCCCGAAGGCCTTCGCCCGAACGGCGACCTCCTTGCCGATCCGGCCCAGGCCCATAATCCCGACGGTTTTCCCCAGCAGCTCGTGCCCGGTTCTGCGCTTCCACTCGCCCGCCCTCACGGCCGTGGCGGCCGCCGGCAGGTCCTTGCTCAGGCAAAGCATGAGTCCGAAGGCGTGCTCGGCCACCGTCGTATGGTTCACGCCCGGGGTGAAGAGGACCGGGATTCCCTTTTCAGTGGCGTATTTCACGTCGATCTTGTCCACCCCGATTCCGTATTTCGAGAGAACCCGGAGTCGGGGAAGGGCATTGTCGATCACCGCTGCGGTGATCGCATCGTCCCCGCAGAGAAAAGCGTCGAACTCCCCGGCCAGCTCGATCATTTTCGCCTCGGGAAGGGGCCCGCGTTCGGTGTGGACGTCGAATCCCGCCGACTCCAGAAGCGCCTGGTGGCCGCCCGGCGTATCCTGAAAGGAGGTGGTCGTAAGGAGTATGCGCAGCATCGTGCCTCTAATATACGGAAATCTCCCGGCGCATGGGCAAGGAAAATCAAGGTGCCCGTTGGTTCCAAACCAGTCCCTCGCCGACAGTCAC
>CAZBLJ010000182.1:0-5828 GCA_964492605.1 uncultured Puniceicoccaceae bacterium | reverse complement strand
GGAGAATTTGGTTGCCGCTCGGAGGCACCCCCGCTTTTCCTAAAACCCTATGTCTCCCATTCCTTCATTTTCTCCTTCCGCCCTGCACCGGTGAGGCGGGCGGGCCCGTATTTCGCATGTATTTACGAGAAGTAACCCTGAACGGATTCAAGAGTTTCGCCGATATAACGCGACTCGACTTGCAACCGGGCGTCACGGCGATCGTCGGCCCGAACGGCTGCGGGAAGAGCAACATCGCCGATGCGATCCGCTGGGTTCTCGGGGAGCAGAGTGCGAAATCCCTCCGGGGCGGTTCCATGCAGGATATCATTTTCGGCGGGTCCGAGAAGCGGAAGGCCCTCCCGTTCAGCGAAGTGAGTCTCGTATTTTCCGATTGCGAGGCCGAACTGGGGGCCAGCTTTCACGAGGTGGAGGTCTCGCGACGGGTTTCGCGGGACGGCTCCAGCCAATACCGCATCAACGGGAAGGTTTCCCGGCTCAAGGATCTCCAGCGTCTCTTCATGGATACGGGCATCGGCCAGGTGGCGTACTCGTTTCTGGTGCAGGGCCAGGTGGACCAGATCCTTTCGACCAATGCTTCCGACCGGCGGACCATTTTCGAGGAAGCCGCGGGGATCACCCGCTACAAGAGCCAGCGAAAAGAAACCCTCAACAAGCTCGCCCTCGTCGACGCCAACTTGTCGAGAGTTTCAGACGTCATCGACGAGGTGAGCCGTCAGATCGGCTCCCTGAAGCGCCAGGCCTCGAAGGCGGTTCGCTTCAAACGTCTGAGCCATCGCCAGTCCAATCTCGAGATAGCGCTGCATTCCTACCAGATCAAGGAACTCGACGTCTCCATCGCGGAGTTGGAGAAATCCACCGAAACCATCCGGTCGGAGACAACGGCCCTGCGAAAGGAGATCGAGGATCAGGAGGCCGACTTGAGCGGAGATCGCGAGAAACGGGCCAGGATTTTTCAACAGATCGACGAGACGCAGGAGCAGGTTTTCGAACATCGGTCCGCCCTCGAAAACGCGGAAAGCCAGATTCAGGCCCTGAACACCCGCCGCAAGGACCACGAAAGCCGGATCGCCCGACTAAACGCCGAGATTGAGCGCCTTCGCACCCAGCAGAAGGAGCTGGACGAGGAAAGCGCACGGGAGAACCGAAGTCTTCAGGAACAGCTCGACCTTCTCGGCGATTTCGACAACGAGACGGAGCAGAAGCGAACCGCTTTCGACGAGGCCGCGCGGGCACTGTCCGAAAAGGAGGCGGAATTCCGTTCCTTGCGGGAAGGACTGATCGAGGCGGAGAACAAAATCACCCGCCTGCGCTCGCGCTGTACCACGCTCGAAGTGAACCTGAAGTCCTACGAGGTCCGCCACGCCTCCCACGGGGAAACGGTTCATTCCGCCCGGGAGGAAGCGGCGAATCTTGAGAAGAAGGAGGAGAAGACTCTTCAATTGCTCGATCAGCGCCGGCGCGAAGCTTCCGAATCCGAGGACCTTCTGAACGGGAAACGGGAAGAGCTTACGGCGATTCGAGAACAATTTCGCGCCGCGCAGTCGGACGTTCAGGAGATCGACCGCCAACTGGCCCGCACCACCGCACGCCGTCAGGTTCTGCAGGATCTCCAGGACCGGATGGAAGGTCACGGGGAGGGAGTCAAAGCCCTCCGAAAGGGCAAGCTCGGAGAAGACTACCCCGCGGAACGGTTTACTCTCCTCTCCTCGCGGATCGAAGTGGCTCCCGAATACGCGGGCGCCGCGGAAGCGCTTCTCGGGGCGGGCGTGGATGCGGTACTTTGGACGGAGGAAGAAGAACTCCCCGCCCTCCTCCAGGCCATGCGGGACAAGGCCGTCCCCCGCACGAGCCTCCTCACTTCCGGAAATGCGGCCCCGGCGGCCTCGTCTGCCGCAGGGTTGACGCCCGCAACGGAGATCATCCGCCCCAAAGACGAAAGGGTCGGGGAACTCCTCGGCGTTCTGCTTGCGGATTGTTATTTCATCGACCGGGACGCCGATTTCTTCCAATGGCGGAAGAACCATCCCGACACCCTCTACCACCGGATCGTCTCGAGGGACGGAACCGTCTTTGCGCGGGACGGGATCGTCGTTGCCGGTAAATCCCACGACGGCCAGCAAAGCCTTTTGGGACGCGAAGCCGAAATCCGGCGGATCCAACAGGATATTTCCGTTCAGGAGAAGGAGCTGGATTCCAAGCGGGAGGCGATCCGGGCCACCCAGGAAAAGATCGATCACCTCGAACAGGAACTCGAGCAGGTGCGCCAGCGAAGCAACGAGATCCTGGGAGAACGCAGCACGTTGGAGGCCGAGGCGAAAGCACTGGCAACGTCCAGGGAAGAGAACCGGCAGACCCTCGCCGAGGCGGAGGAACGGATGCAGGAGTTGGAATCCACCCGCTCGGAAAGCGAAAAGGAGCTGGCCACCGCGCGGGCCGACCTGGAGGAGGCCGAAAAGGCGCTCAAGGAAAGCAAGACCCGCATCGCCTCTTCCGAAGGCATGATCGAGGAACTCCGCCAGGCGCGCGACGATCGAAAAGAGGAATGGACCAACACCCGGCTCGACCAGGCCAGCCGCAAGCAAGCCCTCGAACTCGTGGAAAAGGGCCTTTCGGAAATCGAACGCCGCAAGAAAGAGATCGAACTGATCTGCACCGCCCGAGACGAGGAAATCGGCCAGCTCAAGAACGAGATCGAAGAATCCTCCTCCGAAGTGGATCGCCAGAAAGAATCCATGGCCCGGGCGGGCGAAGATCTGGAAACCTCCAAAGAAGAGTTGGAATCCCAACGGGGCCGCATGAAGGCATTGGAAGAAACTCTCTCCGAACGGGAGCAGGAGCTGACCGACCGGCGGAGAAGCCTTCAGGAGAAGGAACAGTCCCTGAGCCGGAAGGACGTGGAGTTGACCCGCCAACGCTCCAGGGCCGAATTCATCATCGAGAAGGCGAGCAGCGAGAACGAGGTGGACGTCCGCCGAATCGATTGGCGGCGGGCCTTGTGGGACGCGGACCGCGACTTCAAATCCCGGGTATCCCTGGATGACCTTTCGGACGGCGAAGACCTCGATCTGGACCCGGTGGACAACCGCAGCGAACCCTCGGAAGAAGATCTGGAGACCTACCGGGCGACCGACTGGTCCGAGGTGGAGCAGGAATCGAAAAAGCTCCGTGAAAAGATTCAATCCCTCGGTGCCGTCAATCTGGTCGCCATCGAGGAATACAAGGATCTGAAAGAACGCTACGAGTTCCTCCAGGCCCAGAGCCAGGATCTTTGGAACTCAAAGGAAGAGCTTCTCCGGGCCATCGACGAGATCAACGAAACCTCCCAGACGCTGTTCCAGGACACCTTCGAAAAGATCCGGAAGAATTTCACCTACACCTACGACCACCTGACCAACGGAGGGGAAGCGGACCTCGAGCTGATCGAGGCCGAGGATGTGCTCGACTCGGGCATCGAGATCAAGGCCCGTCCTCCCGGGGTGCGCACCTCCACCCTCAGTCTATTGAGCGGCGGGCAACGCACCATGGCGGCGGTCGCCCTCCTCTTCGCCATTTATATGGTGAAGCCGAGTCCTTTCTGCGTGCTGGACGAACTCGACGCACCGCTCGACGATGCGAACATCGGGCGTTTTGCGGAGATGCTGAAGCGTTTCACCGAGTTCTCGCAGTTTCTGATCATCACCCACAACAAGCGGACCATCGCAGCTTCGGATTCCGTGTTCGGAGTGACCATGCAGGAGAAGGGCGTGTCCCGCCTCGTTTCCATGCGGTTCAACCACAACACCCAGAAAGCCGAATTCGCCGAAGGCGAGCGGGCGGGCGAAGCTATCGCGACCGAGTAAAAGCCCGCGCATCGGAGCCCTTCCCGTGGCCCTTCCCGACACCCTCAGAGAACGGATTCCAGCGCTGGTCGTCGACTCTCCCGACTCCCCGAAGACTCAGGGCACTCCAGCGCCTCAGGTGTCCGAACGCTCGGCCCGAGCCTGCCGGGAAGCCACCCGCCTTCACGCCAAAACCTTTTACTTCGCCTCCCGTTTTCTTCGGAAACGGCAGCGCGGGCACGCTTATGCGGTTTATGCCTACTGCCGCTACGTCGACGACCTGATCGACGAACCCGAGGATCCGCAGGTCACGCCGTCTGCGGATGCGTTGTTCGAAGAGAATAAACGATTCCTGCAGGGAACCCATCCCGCTCCTTTCACCGAAGCCTTCGCGCGAACCTGCGAGGAACGCCGGATTCCAGCGGTTCTCCTCGATGAACTGGTCCGCGGCTGCTGCCGCGACCGGGGAAGAGTCCGGATCGCAAACCGGAACGCCCTCTGGGAATACTGCTACCTCGTTGCTTCCGTGGTCGGGCTGATGATGTCGCGCGTGTTCGGGATCGCCAGATCGGAAGCTTACGAGAAAGCCGTTGAGATGGGCCTGGCCATGCAGCTGACCAACATCCTCCGCGACATTGCGGAGGATTACGAAAAAGACCGCATCTATCTGCCCGCGGACGAGTTGGGAGCCCGCGAACTTTCCGTGGGGGAATTGATCCGGTCCGGCCCCTCGAAGGAGTGGAAGGAATACCTGCGCGACCTCATCGCCACTACCCGCGAACTCTATCGGTCCGCCGAGGAGGGGCTGCCGGACATCGTGGATCCCCGCGGGCGAAAAACCGCCCGGATCATGGGCCGCGTCTACGGCGGCATCCTGGAGGAAATCGAACGCTCCGACTACGACGTCCGCCAACGGCACTTTGTTTCTCTGCCAAGAAAGATACGACTGGCCCTGAAACGGTAGCCGCCGTCCGCTCGCTCCGGCGACTGTTATTCGATTCTCTACAGCTTCCGGATATCCGCATACCCTCCGCTCTCGCCCTCCCGGATCTTCGGAAGGCTCGCGATGATCTTTTCGGCACAGGTCCGACCGTCCGGCATCTTGTCCGTGCCCTTGGCCTCGCGGAGAATTTCCAACGGAGCAAACCGGTCGTCCGGGGGGAGGGAGGTCAGGTAGTCCTGCATGCCGCTGTCGACCAGCCCCGGGGCCAAGGCGGTGAAGTGGGTTTCCGGCCGTTCGCCCGCATAAAGTTTGACGAACATATTCAAGGCGGCCTTCGAGACGCTGTAGCCGTTCCATCCACGGCTCCCCGAAACCGATGCACCCGAGGAAATCGCGATCACCTCCCGGACCGTTGCGGATTCGAAGAGACCATCCAGGATCCACTTGTTCGACCAGACGTTGATCTCCATCGTCAGCCGGAGATCTTCCAGCGGCGTGTCTTTCATATCGCGAATCTCGCCCAGGCGACCGGCATTCAAGTAGACACTCCTCCAAGGGTCCACGCCGGCCACCAGCTCCCTCAAGGCGGCCGGCCCCGCCTCTGCGTCGGTCAGATCGATGACCTGGTGGCGCATCCCCTTCTCGACGAGATCGTCCGGAACCCTGCGGCTGCAACCGTAGACATGGTCGCCCCGGTCGAGATAAGCCTCTGCCAGGCCCCGACCCAAGCCGGAGCTAACCCCTGTGATGAGAATATTTTCAGCCATACCTCAGGATGGAGAAAATTCCCGGCTTCACAAAGAGCAAATCCACCGGTTCCTTTCTGCATCGATGCAATAGATGACCTCATCGATCAGGTTCTGTTGTTGTTTCCTGCCCCGGTCTTCCGCGTATAATCACGCCGTTTCATTGCGGTGGTGGAGGCTGCCTTCCGCAAGGGGCCTTTTGATCTGGCTCGCAGTGGGTCGAATTCCCAAAAGGAACTCCGGCTCGTGACCGCCGTAGCCCCAAGGGCGAAGTCGGTTCAGCCGGAGACTTCCCGGGAAACGCCTTGACGGCTAAAG
>CAZBLJ010000181.1:0-5830 GCA_964492605.1 uncultured Puniceicoccaceae bacterium | reverse complement strand
AGGGCGAAGTCGGTTCAGGCGGAGAGTAAGCCCGAAGTGAGGCAAAATCCCTGAACAAACTCCTGTTTTCTGCCAGATGAAATGCCCTCCCGGGGGGCCTCAGATTCAGTGGAAATTTGATTTGCCAAATCATTCCGAGCCGTAAATAGTTGCTGACGATGAAAATTATTCCCCTGTTGCTGACTGCTCTTTCACTGGTTCTTCTTTCCGGTTGTAACACCGGCCCGACCACCGCACAGAAGGAGAGAATGCTTAAACCCAACGAGGGCTACAACTTCTTCGGAATCGTCAAATCCGAGCCGGGGTCCTTCAAGCAACCTTCGTTGACGAGCGCGAACGTCAGCTCGTCCGATGTCACCACCCGTGACAACTTTAGCGGCGATAACGTTACGCTCTTCTGGGGGTTGATTTCCCTGCAGGATTATTGATCCGGCGGCAGGGCGGTGTGTCCTGGCGTAGAGGTCTGTCCCTGCGAGAAGAGGGTGCAGCCGTAAAGTGCGGCGAGATTCCGTCGCGAGGGGTCGAAGGTGCCTCCGGCCTGTTAGTCGGCGGAAGGTCGGTTGGCCGCTTCCGGAGTAAGACCGAATTCTCCGGGAAAATCCGATGCTGTGAGGGAGCAGGTTGGCTTCAGCGCTTACCGGAAGCGTACTCCGCAACCATGTGATAGAATTTATCGAAATTTTCCGATCCGTCGTTCGGACCGGGGCCTGCCTCCGGATGGTATTGTACCGAAAAGACGGGGAGGTCCTTTAGTCTCAGGCCGGCGACGGTTTTGTCGTTGAGGTTGATCTCACTCACGACCGCCCGATCGGAAATCGAATCGGGATCCGAGGCAAACCCGTGATTCTGGGCGGTAATGATGACCCGCCCGGTTTCGATGTTCTTTACCGGTTGGTTCCCCCCGCGATGGCCGAACTTCAACTTGAAGGTTTTACCACCGATTGCGTGGGTCACCACTTGGTGGCCGAAGCAGATGCCGAAGACCGGGAACTTTTCGATGAGTTCCCGGACGGTCCGATGGGCGTAATCCACGGCTGCGGGATCGCCCGGTCCATTGGAAAGAAACACGCCGTCCGGATCGAACTCCTCGATTTCCGCGGCGGAGACCCTGGCCGGGAAAACGGTGACGTCGAAACCGTGTTCGGAGAGGCGCTTCAGGATGGAATCCTTGGCCCCGTAATCGATAGCGGCGATCCGATAGCGCTTCGGTCGGGAGAGAGATTTGTTCAAAGAGGTGCCCGGCACCGTGAAGCTCTTGCAGGCATCCGGCTGAAACCGGGAGTCTGATCGCGATTCCCGGGTGACCTCCTTTACGAAATCGAAGCCCTCCAGTCCCGGCCATTCCCTGGCCCTGCGCAGTGCCTCTTCATCGGTAATGCCCTCGGTGGAGAGACAGCATTTCATGGCGCCGGAAACGCGGATCCGTTTGGTGATGGCGCGCGTATCCACCCCGCTGACGGCCGGGATTCCATATTCCTCCAGATAACCGGGAAGCGATTGGGTGGACCGCCAATTACTGGAAACGGGACTTACCTCACGCACCACGAAACCGCTCACCTGGGGATGGTCGGATTCCTCGTCGTCCCGATTGATTCCGTAATTGCCGATTTGCGGCGCGGTCATGGTAACGATTTGGCCGGAATACGAGGGATCCGTGAGAATTTCCTGATAGCCGGTCATGCTCGTATTGAATACCGCTTCGCCGACCACCGTCGCCTTTGCACCGAATGCTTTGCCGCGAAAGACGCTTCCGTCTTCGAGAGCGAATACCGCTTGCGATTCTTCCATGTCCCCGTTTCTGCATGGTTCGGGCCACCGGTGCAAGGCCGGAGGGATTGACTTGATCCTTTCGAGTCGAGCGAGCATGGTTTTGCTTATGTCCGGACACAGCAAATGGGCCACCACCAAACGTCACAAAGCCGCCGTCGACGCAAAGCGCGGCAAGATCTTCAGCGTCATCAGCAAAGAGCTGACCCTTGCCGCGCGCGACGGAGGGGGGGATCCCGAATTCAACCCGAGGTTGAGGACGAATATCGCCAAGGCGAAAGCGGCAAACATGCCGGCCGACAACATCGATCGGGCCATCAAGAAGGGAACCGGAGAACTGGAAGGTGCGACGATCGAGGAACTGACCTACGAGGGCTACGGCCCCGGTGGTGTCGGGCTGATCGTCGAGGTGACGACCGACAACAAGAACCGGAGTGCTTCGGAGGTTCGAAGTACCTTTGGAAAAAACGGAGGGAATCTGGCGGGCTCGGGGGCGCTCTCCTATAATTTCCAGCGAAAGGGGCAGTTCCTGATCTCTCCTGAGGAAACGAACGAGGACGAATTGATGGAGGTAGCCGTCGAGGCGGGAGCGGAGGATGTGATCAACCACGGGGATCACTTCGAAGTTCTCTGTGAGATGACCGAATTCGATAACGTCGCGCAGGCTCTGGAGGCGGCGGAAATCAAGACTGAATCCGCCGAATTGGCATACCTGCCGCAGACGCCGGTTCCGGTGTCGGATCCCGATGTGGCCCGCCAGATCCTCCGGTTGGTCGATCTCCTGGAAGAGTTGGAGGATGTGAAGAACGTTTTTGCGAACTTCGACATCGCGGACGAGTTGCTGGAGAAAGACGATAAGTGAGGGTCGCCATCACTGAAAATGTTTTTGGACCGGCGGTCCCGGAGACCGGGGAAAGGCGGCATCCGAACCGGTCCGGCGGATGGCGGTGATATTTCCCGGACCCCACCAACCTTTCCGGCCCGACCAGTTTCCGATCCATTACGGCTGGGTCGTGGCCGCCGCCGCCACCATCGGCGTCGCGTGCAGCGTACCCGGGCAGACCATCGGGGTCGGGGTGTTTACCGACTCGTTGATGGAGGCAGTCGGCATCCCGAGGACCTCGGTCAGTATCTGCTACATGATCGGCACTCTTTGCAGTGGATTTCTGGTGGCGCGGATGGGGAGATGGCTGGACGATAAAGGAATCCGCCTCGGAGCAGTGGTGTCGGCGTTGGGCCTGGGTGCGGGGCTGACTTATCTCTCTCAGGTCGACCGCCTCATACCGGGATTGGGGAGCGACACCGGAACGACCTCGCAGGTTCTAAAAATGGCTTTCGTAACGCTGGGATTCTTCCTGATTCGATTTTTCGGCCAGGGCCTGATGACGCTGGCGTCCCGCAACATGATCGCGAAATGGTTCGACCGACTGCGTGGGCGGATGACGGCCATCAGCGGAATCTTTGCTTCTTTCCTGTTCTCTTTATCGCCCCTGCTGTTCGACCGGATGATTCAGGGATGGGGCTGGCGGGAAACCTGGCTTCTGCTGGCGGCGGTGAGCGGAGTGTGTTTTGCGATTTTCGCCCTGTTTGTATTCCGGGACAACCCGGAGGAATGTGGTTTGTCTCTCGATGCCGGGAAGGAGCCCACTCCGGGAAAAAAGGTGAACCGCGACAACCTGGTAGTCCGGCAGTTCACTCGGGGAGAGGCGTTGAGGACCTACGGTTTCTGGATCTTTAATTCGGCGGTGGCGTTCCAGGGCTTCTTTATCACGGGATACACGTTTCATATTTTGTCAGTCGCCGCCGACCTGGAAATCAGCCGTGAGGCGGCCCTCGGTGCCTTTTTGCCGGCATCGGTCATGGCGGTGGGAATCAGCCTGTTCGTCGGATGGCTGATCGACCGCACCCTGATGCGATACGGCCTGAATGTTTTTGCCGTCGGTATCGTGTTGATCCCGGTGGCCCTGGCTCTGTTTCCCTGGGAGGGATCCCTGCCCCTGTTGGTTCTGGGAATTGCGCTCTCGCAGGGGGCCTTCGGGGCGGTGGTAGGCACGGTGTGGGCCCGATATTTCGGTCGGGCACATCTCGGTGCGATCAGTGGATTCAATATGTCTTCGATGGTGCTGGCCAGTGCCTGCGGACCGATCGCGTTCAGCCTGTCCTACGATTTGCTCGGAGGGTATCGACCGATCCTTTGGTTCGGTATTTTCTGCGGGGCGGTTTTGTTGGTCGGGAGCTTTTTCGCAAAGAATCCGCAAAGACGTCTGCTGGCGGTCGACGAAAACCCTTCGCTCTGAACGATTTGTTCCAGGCAGAGTTCTCATCCCCCCGGAGCAGCCGGTTTCGCCGTCGGTGCCGAAAGCTGTGGATTTACTTTTGACCGCGTGCCGAATGAACGATTGAAAGGGCACATGGTAATAGCAGACGGAAAAGTAGTATCGATGGAATATTCGCTGAAGGATGACTCTGGATCGGTGATCGACAAATCGGAACCGGGACAACCCTTCGCCTACCTTCACGGACACAAGAACATTGTTCCGGGACTGGAATCGGCGCTGGACGGAAAATCGGCCGGAGACTCCGTCTCGGTTCGCGTAGAGCCCAAAGAGGGATATGGCGAAACGAACCCGGCTCTGGTTCAGAAGGTGCCGATGTCGGCCTTCGAGGGGGTGGATCATGTTGAAGTGGGGATGCGGTTTCAGGCGGGAACCCCGCAGGGACCCATGATCGTGCACATCGCCGAGGTCGAAGGCGACGAGGTCACCGTGGATGCGAACCATCCGCTGGCCGGAAAACCGCTGAACTTCGATGTGAAGGTCACGGAAGTCCGGGAAGGCACCGAGAAGGAGATCGAGCACGGCCATATTCACAGCGGTGGCGAGGGTTGCTGCGGTGGTGAAGGAGAAGGAAAGTGCGGTTGCTCCTAGTGCCTCGAGAAACAACCGTGTTCGGATGACGGTAGGGCTCGCGGCTTCACCGCCGAATGGTTCCGGTCGTGAGCAATGACCTCCATGAGATCCTGGTGGAGCGGATCGAGGCTGAAGGGCGCATCCCGTTCGTCCGGTTCTGCGAGCTGGCGCTTTACGATCCGAAGCATGGCTATTATGCTACGGATCGAACCCGCACAGGAGCGGACCGGAAGGCTGATTTCGTTACGAATCTTGCGGTTCGATCCGTCTTCGCTCCGCTGGTAGTCGAGTGCCTGAAGACTCTCTGCGGGCCGGAAACTGGAGATTTCCGGTTTGTTGAGATCGGGGCGGAGCCAGGAACCTCGCTTCTGGAAGGGTGCGACCATCCGTTCGCCTCGGTCACCGTCGTCCGCTTCGGGGATGCGGTGCCGCAACCCGACGGTCCGACCGTGGTTTTCGCCAATGAGTGGCTGGATGCGCTGCCCTTCGTGCGGTTGCGCTTCCAGAACGGAGTCTGGGCCGAGAGCGTCGTATGCCTTGAGGACTCCGGTCAAATAACGGAGGGCTTCGCGTCTCCGGTGCTAAGCGAAGACGCCCGGGAGATCGTGCCCTTGCTTCCCCGGGAAATGCCGGAAGGATATCGTCTGGATCTATCCGCGGAAGCGGAGCGACTGCTGGATCGGATGCTGACCGGCTCCTGGCCCGGGGTTTTTCTGACATTCGATTACGGTAGCCGGTGGGACGCCCTACTCCACCATCTGCCGGAGGGAACGGCGCGGGCTTACCGTGGACATCAACAATCCGACAACCTGTTGCTGGACCCGGGCAAGCAGGATCTCACCTGTAACGTATGCTGGGACCGCATTGCCGACGTATGCCGCAAGAACCGTTTCGTTCCATCCGGCCCGGAGAGGCAGGAGGCTTTCCTGTTTCAGCACGCAATGGAAGAGGTGCGTCGGATCGTTGAAGGAGGACAGGATCCGGTGAACGTGGAGCGACGCGCCAAATTGCAGCAGCTACTAAATCCCGCACATTTCGGCGCAGCATTCCAGGCGTTCAGGGCAATTCGACGTTAAACTGAATCCAACGGATAAACGTGCGACCACCTTCGAGGAAAATAATAGTAATAGAACCGTTCTATTATGCTTGACAAG
>CAZBLJ010000180.1:0-5861 GCA_964492605.1 uncultured Puniceicoccaceae bacterium | reverse complement strand
GAAGCCACGTTTCAATTGCTCGAGGGTCGGTTCTGCTTCGCGGCGAATCATGGCATGGATGAATTCGTGCAAAGAAAGGAATTGCAATCCAAAATTTACATGATTCTCGGGGGCACCCAGGGGCCTTTCATCTGGTCGCTTCCGATACGTTATTTGAATCGTAATCGTAATCGACTGAATATGATGGGATTACGAATACGCGTATGATTAGGATTATGATTTTCGCCCAAGTGTCCCATTGTTGGACACAGGAAAAGGCTCGAATCCACCCGCCCGCTGGATACGAGACGGGCTACCGGAGAACGGAAACCGCCTTCCGAAGCGCCTCCGCAAACACATCGACCTCCTCCAGCGTGTTGTAGAACGCAAACGAGGCCCGGGTCGTGGCGTTCAGCCCGTAAAATTCAAGAAGCGGCTGGGTGCAGTGGTGCCCGGCACGGACGGCCACCCCGTCCCGATCCAGAAAAGTCGCCAGATCGTGCGGATGAACCCCATCGATCACGAAAGACAGAACCCCCACCTTCTCGGCTGCGGTTCCGATGATGCGCAATCCGTCGATTTCGGAAACCGACTCGGTAGCCCGACGCAGAAGCGCCTGCTCCTGGGCGTCCATCGCCGCGTATCCGATCTCCCGGACGAACCGGATGGACTCCGCGAGACCCACCGCTCCCGCAATGTGGGGTGTGCCCGCTTCAAACCGCGCCGGCGGTTCCGCAAAGGTCGTCCCCTGAAACGATACCCTTTCGATCATGTCCCCCCCTCCCTGATACGGAGGCATGTCTTTGAGCAACTCTTTCCGCCCGTACAGGACACCGATCCCGGTGGGCCCGAACAATTTGTGCCCCGAAAAAACATAGAAATCACAATCCAGCTCCCCCACATCCACCGCAAAATGAGGGACCGCCTGGGCACCATCCACCAATACGGGTAAACCGAGAGCCTTGGCCTCCGCCACCATTTCCCGGGCGGGATTGATCGTACCCAGGGAGTTCGAGACATGGGTGAAAGCGACCATCCGAACGTCTCCCCGCAGGGCTTCCGCGTAAGCATCCCGATCCACCTCGCCGACGGAAGTCACCGGCACCGGTCGAATCGTCATGCCGAGTTTCTCCGCGACGATCTGCCAGGGCACCACGTTCGCGTGATGCTCCATCACGGTGAGGACGATCTCCCCGCCCGTCTTTCCCGCACCCGCCAGAAAACTGGAGGCCACCAGATTGATTCCCTCGGTCGCGTTTCGAACGAACACGATTTCATCGGCAACCGCGGCACCCAGAAAGCCCGACACCTCGGCCCTGGCGGATTCGTAAGCGGCCGTGGCTTCTTCGCTGAGAAAATGCAGACCCCGGTGAATGTTCGAATAACCCGTGGAATAGAATTCGTTCAGCCGTTCGAGTACCCGCAACGGCTTCTGGGTCGACGCGGCATTGTCGAAATAGACGAGAGGCTTGCCGTACTTCTCCCTCGCCAGGATCGGGAACTGGCTGCGAACCCCGTCCAGGTCGAGAATCGGTTCTGCTTCACGGACTGACATACGGTCAAAGAAACGGCGACACCCCGGGAATGCAACGGCATCCCTGCATTCAACGGCCGCTTATTTCCGTTGCGAAAGGAGAATGTTCTTCAGAGTCCGCCACCGATCCGGGCGACGAATGACTCCGGCAATCACACCGCTCTCGATCGCTTCCTGAAAATCCTCTTCCGGGTGCGACGTCGAGAGATAAACCTGAAGCGAATGCTTCGCCCCCGGAGATTCGGCGTGAAACTTTTTCAACTCCTCGATCTCCCCGACCGAAAAATCCCTGTAATCGTCCAGGCCGAGGAAGACCAGGTCATAGGTTCGCCGGTGCATGGCATCCTTGGCCAGCACGAGGTCCTCAACTCCGTCCGCACGATAACCGAAAGAAGACAGCCCCATCACCAGAACCTTGCGACTGATTGCCTGCTCATCGACAACCAGAATCTCCAGCGGGATCCGCTTCGCCATCTGGTGGTCGACGTCCGGCGCCCCGGCACTGATCGGCTCTTCCGGCTCCTCGTTCGGATTCTTCAACGACCGAAGGACGCGAGCCACTTCCCGCTCGCGGATCGGCTTGACCAAACACCCCGCCAGAGAATCTCCGAGTTGCCGGAATTCCTCGGAAAAAATTTCGACGGAGCCGATCGCTATGACCGGCGGTGCGTCCGTCCCGAGATCCGCCAGCAAGCCCGTAAGAGCGTTCATTCCGGAGGGCGGCCTCTCGGAGACATCGTAGACCAACAGGTCTTTCGGGGATGCCAGAACCCTGGCCGCTTCTTCACGGGTTCTCACCGTATGCGTTTCCGCACCACAATTGCGGATGTAGCCCTCGAGCGTCTCGCAGACCGGCTCGCTATACGAGCAGATCACCACGCTTTCATCCGAGAGATCCGGAAACTGCGGCGGCTCCTCCAGATGCCGGGTCAGACAGGCCGTGATGGAAAACGAAAACGTCGAGCCCTTCCCGAGAACCGAATCCGCCTCCACGGACCCTCCCATCAACATGACCAACCGGTTTACGATCGCGAGGCCGATTCCGGTCCCCCCGTGCCGACGACGGTCGGACGAGTCCCCCTGAATGAAGGGATGGAACATGTCCTCTTTCTGTTCCGGAGCAAACCCTTCTCCCGTGTCGGACACGATAAAGCGCAGCCCCACCAGATCGGGGTTTTCATCGACTCCCGGAAGCTCGGTCCGCTGAATCCGAACCTCGACCAGACCGTGCTCGGTGAACTTGACCGCATTCCCGATCAGATTCGACAAAATCTGTTGCAGCCTCGATCCGTCCGAAAGCACCCACCGGGGCACATCCTCGGCGATCTTGCAGATCATCTCGTTGTGATGGACCACGGCCGGCCAGGCATGAACTTCGAGGACGCTCTCCACCAGGTCACGGAGGCACACGGGCTCCGAATTAATATGCAGGCGCCCCGATTCGATTTTCGAGTAGTCGAGAATGTCGTCGATAATCTCCCGCAGACCTTCGGCGCAGGAATCGATGCGTTCGATATGCTCGATCTGGGCCTGGGACAACTCCGTGTCCCGAAGCAAATTCGAAAATCCGATGATACCGTTCATCGGAGTCCGCAACTCGTGGCTCATGACCGACAGGAACTCGCTTTTGGCACGATTCGACGCCTCCGCCTCGTTACGCGCTTCGCTGAGTTCGATGGTTCGCTCTTCCACCCGCTCTTCCAGAAGACCTTTCTCCCGTTCGATGATCGCCCTGAGACGAAGATTTTCCAGCACGTTGGCGGATTCCTGGAGAAAAAACGACAGGAGGCTCAATTCGGCCTGAACCTCTTCGTCCATCTGCTTCGCCAGAAGACCCAGGAAGAATCCGTGCGTCACCTCCTGGGTATGCAGACGCTGGAAAATCGCCAGTTTCCCCAAGTCCGAATTCGGAATCGGAACCGGAACGAAACGGCTCTGCCGAAGCGCTCCCCGGAAACGTTCGTTCGCAAACTGCTGGTCCACCAACACTTCGAGCCTTGCCTTGCTATCCGGCGGACTGCAACGGACCTCCTCCCACTTCCCGGATTCGACGTCGCCGAGGAAGAAACCCATCGTCCGGAACAGACCCAGCCCTTCCAGGTATTCGGTGGTTAAATCCGCAATCTCGAGCGGATTCTCGATCGCCTGCAATGCATGCTGGTAACTCTCAATGACTTGAAAAAAGGACAGAAGCGCATCCGGTCGCGCCAGCTCCCTGAGTTCCCTCTTGAGAAGCTGGCCTTGCAGACTCGAACTACTATTCGTTTCCATCATGTAAGTGCCCCGACGCTGATATCAAATCATGCGGCAGACGGATCGGAACGCAAGCGCCGAGAACCAACGGTTCAGCTTAGCCCGAAGGCCCGCATCGCCTGCACCACCCGGACGAACCCCGCAATGTTCGCTCCCGCCTGATAATTGTCCGCGGAACCGTAGCGGCCGGCAAAATTCCGACACCTTCCGTGAATTCCTTTCATAATCGTCCTCAACCGGTTATCGACCTCCGCGAAGGTCCATTGTTCAAGGGAGGCATTCTGCTGCATCTCGAGGGCCGAAACAGCCACTCCACCGGCATTCGCGGCCTTCGCCGGGCCGAAAAGAACGCCTTCCTCCCCAAAGCGGCGGATCGCCTCGGGAGTGCACGGCATGTTGGCCCCCTCGCAAACCACGCTACATCCGGCGGAAATCAATTTCTCCGCGTCTTCTTCCGACAGCTCGTTCTGCGTCGCGCAGGGAAAGGCCAGATCACAGGGGATATCCCAGACGGACCGCCCCGGCCGGTATTCCGTATCCGCGCGACTGATCGGGAAATTTTTCAGACGGTCCCTTTCGATCTCTTTGAGACTCTTGAGACAGTCGAAATCCACGCCGCCCGGTGCGTGAAGGGAACCGTCCGAGTCGGAGCAAGAGACCACCAGCGCCCCCTTTTGCTGCAACTTCTGAATCGCATAAAGAGCCACGTTACCGGAACCGGAGACAACGGCCGTTTTCCCCTCCAGACTCTCTCCCCGGGCGGCCAACATCTCCTCGGCAAAATAGACGCACCCGTATCCCGTCGCCTCTTTCCTTGCCAAAGAACCTCCCCAGGAAGCATCCTTCCCCGTCAAAACCCCAAGTTCGTAGCGGTTCGTCAGACGCTTGTATTGCCCGAACAGGAAGCCGATTTCCCGACCGCCCACGCCTATATCGCCCGCCGGCACGTCGGTCTGGTGCCCGATGTGACGGGCCAGCTCCGTCATGAAGCTTTGGCAAAAGCGCATGATCTCACGGTCGGAACGTCCCCGGGGGTTGAAATCGGAGCCTCCTTTTCCTCCGCCCAGCGAAAGTCCCGTAAGGCTGTTCTTGAAGATTTGCTCGAAGGCGAGGAACTTGATCACGCTCAGATTCACCGTCGGATGAAACCGGAGCCCCCCTTTGTAGGGACCCAGCGCGCTGCTGAACCCAACCCGGAAGCCGCGGTTTACGTGAACCGCTCCATCATCGTCCGGCCAGGCCACCCGAAAAATAAACTGCCGTTCGGGCTCGCAGAGCCTCTCCAGAAGGTTCAGCGACTCGATCTCCGGAAACTCCGACAGGACCGGTGCCAGGGTGGGAAGCACCTCTTCCACCGCTTGAATGAACAGGGCTTCGGTGTGATTGCGGCGGCGAACCACATCCAGAACGGTTTCGAGGTAATCGGACATGATGAGGTTCTACCCCTTTCTCCCCGCGGAATTCAACCCTTCCGGCTCACGGCGATTGATTCTCCTTCTTCAGGATGCCGATACAAGGCAGGTGCCGGTAGCGCTCGGCGAAATCCAGCCCGTATCCGACGACGAATTCATCGGGGATCTCGAATCCCACCAGATCCGCATCGAAATCCACCGTTCTCCGACTCTTCTTATCGAGAAGCACACAACTTCGCACCGAGGCGGGGTTGCGCCCGAGAACCTCGTCGCGCACCGTTCTCAGGGTATTTCCCGTATCCAGAATGTCATCGATCAAAAGAACGTGCCGCCCTTCCACGCCCAGCCGAACCGAATCGATGATCTTGGGCTCGTGCACCGGCCGGGTCTCATTGCCGTAACTGGAGGCGCGGATACAATCCAGCCGCAACGGCAGCCGGGTTCGGCGAATCAGATCCGCCGTAAAAATGAGCGCCCCGTTGATGATGGAAATAACGGTAAGTTCCTCGCCCCGGTAGGTGTCCTCCAACTCTCCCGCCAATTCCCTCACGCGGCGCTGGATCGCCTCTTCGGGAAAGAGGACCCTGGCCAGATCGTTTACCAGATCGAATTCCATCCTCCCACCCTGCGGGATTCCCGGTGACCGCGCCAGCCCTTTCCACGGAAACCGGGAAAAAGTTCAG
>CAZBLJ010000179.1:0-5911 GCA_964492605.1 uncultured Puniceicoccaceae bacterium | reverse complement strand
GGGGCACGGGTTTTCCAACCCGTGGGGAAAAAATTTCCGGGACACCCGGGACACCCATCCGTCCAATTGAACCGTTGCCTTCCCCAGGCAATCCGGCTCGGCGACGGGAATCCTTGTTACCTTTTTCTCGGCATCCGGAATCGTTTCTCGGCTACTTACCGGTTGGCTGAGCGTCCTCTTCGGAGCCTTTGACGCAGCGATCAAAGCCCTCATCGTCATCGTAGGTTCCTCCGTTATTGGAAGGATCGTTTTCGCTTGCCCGCAATCACCAGACGGATCGGGACGAGATCAGAATAACTTTAATCAAAGAGTTCCAACCAGCGAAACCGCGACGGATAATCTACAGTCCTGACGCACCCACGAGACGGTTCCGATGTTTCGCAAAGATCGTTGGCGCTTCTTCCTTCGTCGCCACCGACAGTTCCTTGAAGAAACCCTCGGAATCAAGAGCCGGGATCATCTCGACTCGCAGCTCGCCCGCCTCAACCCCAATATTTTTAAACGCGTGTGCGGATCCTTTGGGAGCTACCGCGCAATCTCCTTCTTTCAGCTCGAATGTCTTTTCATCAACCCGAAAACGGTAGTGACCCCGCACGACATGAAACACTTCGGTTTGCGCATCATGTGCATGGAGAGGCGGCCCCGCTTCAGGCTCCGATAACTCCTGAAAAATGACCACCGTCCCGCCAGTTTCCTCTCCCGAGACAAGGGTACGCATGAGAATTCCTGGTAGTTGAACCTCCATATCACCAATCAAACCCTTAAATTTCGTCCGCTTGAGGTCAAATGCGAGACGTCTTGCTTTCTCCTATTTAACTTCCTACGCACCCTGCCATCGGAAGACGGAAGCAATCACAATCGTAGAATGTTTGAAGATCCGGCGCTTTTCCAGACGATCTTTTCCCCATGAATCTCGTATCCAAACACCTCTTGCTCGCGGTCGGCGGACTCCTCCTCGTCGGCTCCGGTCTCAGCCTCACCGGTCACGCCATTCTTCTCAAGAGTACCGCCCCACCCGATGAATGTCTGGGTTGGGTAGCCTGGGGCACAGCGGGCCTGGTGCTCGTGAATGCGGGCATCTGTTGCGTTGTCGAAGCGGCCTTTGCTAAGAGAGAGGCCCGCTCCAACCGGGAATGAGATTTCCGCCGGAGACATTCCTGAACCCATGATCGAATGAACTGCACGCAATTTCGCGATACCATCCAAGAAGAACTGACTCGATGCCTCAACGGGAAAACATGCCGAAAACAAAGCTCGTCCTCCATTGCTCTTACCGAAACCTCCGCCTATAGCCTTAGGCCAACAATCGCTGGATTTCACTCTACCGCTCAGACAATCCAGCTACTATTGAAAATCATGATTGAAACTCAGAGCAGTCTCCTCGTCAGCAACACGAGTCCAGATTGAGACGGACCATGTGTAGTCTTCGCTATTCATGCGACAGCCCCACTTACTTTGTGGAGATGGATCCCAATATTCCCAAGGCCCCAGACCGTTTTCATCCAACCAGGTTTCCATATAGTCCATCAACTCAGCAGCGGGCAGACTACAGTCGATTACGACAGATTCACTCCAGTTGCCACGAAGATCGACCATTTGACTGAAACTGACCCGCCCGCCACTGGGTGGCTTCAAATTTCGCAGTATCTCGGAAATCTGCTTTTCAAAGGAGTCCGGATCCTCGGATATCCGTATCCACCAGGCGGACGAGGGCGTAAGCCCCGCTTGAATACTAAAACCACATTCAAGGCACTCGATTACCTCTTCAGCGGAACCGACACAACATCCTCCAAGAACCACTTCCTTGTTTTCAATTTGCTGAGTAAGCTCTTCGCTATTCACGGGAAAACCGTAAAGAATCGGAATGCGTTTTAGTTTTCTGTGCCCGTAGGGGCACTTTTCCAACGAATCCAGATCAGGAACATTAACCGCCTCATCGGGAATCAATAAGGTACTATTCTCAGGAAAGAAGGTATCGGAGCTTCTACATCCAGCTGAAAAGAGCAGAAAAGAGATCAAAATCAAGGCTCTGGATAGTGGACTCATACCTCCTACGCCGATGATCGCGTTCTGCGATTCAAAGGCAATTAAAAACCATCGAAGGACACCAAAAGACGACAAGTTCTTGACTCTTGACAGATGGCCCGTCTCGGAAGCGCCGGACCCATGGGACAGCCGGTCGGCAATTCATTGGCTGGGGACCTGATACACTTCTCGCAACCGACGCGCCAAGTAAGGAGGACATTGTTTGTATGTGAGACCGGGATGCCTGCCAGAATGCCGTTGACTTTTACTGGTAAATTGGAATACTTACTCTAATGCTTTTCTCTCTTTTTGGCGTGACTACGCGAGCACTGACCCCTCTTTTCGTTATTGCCCTTATGGGTGTGGTCCAAGTCGCATTTCCTGAGAGCTATTCCTGGCAGCGGGACCATGCCACCGTTCTTCCCTCGGGCGATTTGGAGTACATGCCTGAGTCCTTCACTTTCGTTTCCGTCGGAGCAACGCGTTATATCGACTACGCAAATGGCGATGACACCAATCCCGGCACGAAAGAGGAGCCGTGGAAACATCACCCTTGGGATCCGGAAGCCAGCGATAACCCGGCGGCGTATCCGGGCGGTCCGACCACTTACATTTTCAAACAAGGGGTGGATTATCGTGGTCGTCTGGAGGTGGGGGAGGATGCAGGCCTGCCCGATGCACCAATCATCCTCACCCGCGATCCTTCCTGGGGTGAGGGGGCTGCGGTGATTTCCGGCTCGACCCTCCTCGAGGGCGGCTGGACTCAAGGAGGTCATTTCGAAATGGTTCAGCCAGATCAGGTTTGGTACATCGATCTCGATTTTCTCCCGCGTCGCCTTTGGTGGGTGCATGAAGATGGGACGGTCCAGCGTCTCCATTTGGCGCGCGAACCGGATTGGGAGGAATCCGATCCGCAGGATGTGACGGCGGAATGGTGGCGCTGGCAGCAGCCGGCATGGTGGGTGAACGGGCTGCGTGGGCATACTGTCGATGTGGACGGAAAGACCTACCACCTCGGTATTGACGAAGTGAATCTGACCCGCGCCGACAAGAGCGATTATATCGGTGCCTATGCCTGGACAAACTGGGGGATCGTCGATGGGTCTCCCTTTGCGAGTAAGATCACGTACTACGGTCCGGGCAATGAAGACGAAAACACGAGTGAGTTTCATTACAAAACCTATGAGGGAGTGAACATCGGGGGGCCTTGGAACGACTCCATCAGCGAAACGCTGATCATAAACCACCGTTACTACTTGGAGGATCGCGCATGGATGTTGGATGAGCCTGGCGAATTCTGGTTTGATCGATCGGGCGACGGCGGTCGCCTCTATGTTTGGCTTCCCGGCGATACCGACCCAAATCAGGTCGGCATCGAAGCCGCCCGGCACGAGAATCTTATTACCGGGGACCGGTTCGATCACTTGGAGATCGCCGGTCTGACTTTCCGCTTCAATAATGTGTATTGGGAGTTGGATCACGAAGGCTGGTGGATCGAAACCCAGGTGGCGGCAATTCTGTTGCAGGGAGATCACCCCGATCACCCCTGGACGCATGATGCCGGGGGCGGGGGGACCGACATCGTGGTTCGCAACAACACCTTCGAGCACATTAGCGGCGGTGTCTTCCTCCGCTGTGGCAGGGGTGAAACCATCGATTCTATTTCGATCCGGGATAACAGCTTCCGCTACAGCGACCATGAAGCGATTGTGATCGTTCAGGAAAGCACCAAGAATGTCGACGATTCCGGGCAGATTGGTTACAGCGAGATCCTTCGTAACAAACTTTACCATATCGGCTGGCGCAACAAGCGTGGCGCACGGGGCCATGCGGTGCGGCAGGATGCCAGGGTCTCGCTGACTGCCGGTAATTTCCTCAACCGCATCGCGGGTTGGGGCATTGCAATTTACGGCGGTAAGCGGGACGGAGAAATCGGTGAAGAACCGCTATCGCGACATCTGGTTTATCAGAACCGGGTGGAAGATGCGCTTCTCAAAACCGCCGATTGGGGACAAATTGAAACCTGGCAGGGAGGTGCTTTTTACGTATTCAATAATGTATCCATCAATCCGGGCGGGATTTTGAACTGGAAGATTGGCAACTCAGAATCCACCCCACGCTTCGGTTTCGCCTACTACCTGGACGGATCATTCAAAAACTATCTCTTCAACAATATAGGACTGGGCGCCAATAATACTGTTGGCTCAAAATATGCCAACACGTCTGCTCTCCAGGGAATTATCGGATTCGAAAATACTTTTTTTAATAACACGTTTCACAAATTCATAAGCGGTTCCCGGCAACAAGCTCCCGGAGCCGGGCGCTACAAATATCTCGCCAACGTCTGGAGCGATATTAGCGATCTTCTCTGGCGGCACGCCGACCCTGTGGACAGTGCGGATCCCAACGATGGTCACTACGATCAGGGCACGTCCTTCGAACTGCAGCACTTGGCCTATCACAATAACGTGTTGGACGATGTTGCCGGAGATATCGGTGTATTCGAAGAGGATGGCACGGTCTACCCGTCACTGGCTCAATTCTCTGATGCACTGGCTGCCTACGATATTCTGGCTTTTGAGACTCCGGCCTGGATTGCTTCGGCACCTACATTGCAGTCTCCGGATGCCGGAGATGTTCGACCCACGCCCGGGCATGCGGCTATTGGTCGCTCGGCAAAGGTTTTCGTCCCTTGGTCGCTCTATGCGCCGGTGGGTGAGTGGCACTTCACCCGGAACCATGCCAACCCTGGTCAGATCGACGACGAACATTGGTATATGCTTGGATTCTATAATGATCGCTCCACTTATCTGGAGACACCGCGCTATCCTTTAAGTGCGATAGGGATCGACGCCTCTGATTTCGTCAACGGCCCGCTGGAAGACTGGACGCAAGGGGCTCTGCGCTTGTCCGAGGAGGCTTATTGCGTGCTCCCGAATACCACCCTGGATTCCGATTTTACGGTGGGCGAGACAACGTACCCGGGTTCGGACCGACGCACAGTCGATGTTGGCACAGATAGTTTTCTCATCGAATTCTTTGGACGCCTGGACGATGATGAGGATGGGCTATTGGTTGGAAAAACTTCGTCCACCGGCGTCGGCTATTCGCTGTCCGTCAACGGTGGCTTTGGGGTGCTTGATCTTCTCGATGAGGCTGGGGAATCGCTCTCCGCCATCGGCCCGGTTTTGCCTCAGAAGCAATGGTTCCATCTCGTTGTTGAGGTTGACCGAGGTATTGGGGAGGCCAGGTTCTATCTGGATGGGGTTTCAGCCGGAACGGTGTCCGGGCTGCCGACAGGCACGTTGGCGAATGACGGTGACTTTCTCTTGGGAGGCGGCCCGTCAAAACCCGGATTGTCATGCACGGTCGATTTTCTCCGCGTTTGCCGGGGAACGCTCGAGGATGCCAAGACTTCCATCGGAGAACTTTATGCCTGGCAGTTCGACGGTCCTTTTCTCCGCGATTTCACGGGCCGCCTCCGCGAACCCGGTTTTTCCGCGGCGGGAGCGATTGATCGCCCCGTCGCCGACAATCCCCCGGACGAGAGCGACCTCGACGGGCTAGGCGACCGTTGGGAGGTTGCCTGGTTGGGCGAAGTCACCGTGGCCGATGGCAGTGAAGATCCCTATGGCAGCACCCGCCCGTTAGCTTTGTCTTATGCTCAGGATCTAGATCCCACACGATGGGATCAGCGGGGCGAGGTGGGGGTTGAAGTCGTACGCGAAACCGGAGTCAGCTGGCTTAGAGTGGTTTACCGTCGTGCGAAAAACATTGGCGAAGCCTCCTGGATTATTGAGACGAACGACGACTTGGGCGCAGCGCCTGGGGGCTGGACTCAGCGAACTCCCGACGGGGTGAACGTTCTCGAAAACATCCTGAACCC
>CAZBLJ010000178.1:0-6061 GCA_964492605.1 uncultured Puniceicoccaceae bacterium | reverse complement strand
AAGCCCGAAGTGGGGCAAAATTCCTGAACAAACTTCTGTTTTCTGCCAGATGAAATGCCCCCGGACTCTTTTTACAGGAAGCCGAGCACGATCAGTCCCAGAGTTACCAGGATGGCGATGACCACGAGAGCCTTCTTTTCCGAATCGGTGGCGCGGAGCATGAGGGTCCGGGTCAGGTTCTGGGCACGGTGTAGAACCGGGGCACCCGTTTGGTGATGCTGCAGAATACCTCCCAGGGGATGGACTCCGTGAACGCGCTGAATTCGATGACCGATATCTCCTCCTTGCCGGATCTTCCGATCAGGACGGCTTCATCCCCGGTATTTACTTCGGGCACTTTGCCGACGTCCACGATGGTCTGGTCCATGGTGACCCGTCCCAGAATCGGGCACCGAATCCCCCGGACGAGTACCTCGCCCCGGTTGCTGGCCGCCGTGGGGAGGCCGTCGCCGTATCCGGCGGTGAGAATCGCGATCCTCGTTTTCTCCCGGGTCACGAAGGTCCGTCCGTAACTGACCGGCGAACCGGCCGGAAGTTCCTTGACGAGTCCGACTCGGGTGAGGAAGCGGAAGACCGGCTCGATGGAGACGGATTTGAAGACCGAGTCCGGGTATTGGGTCACGCCGAATTGCAGGAGACCGACCCGCACCGCATTGAAAGGACTCTCCCGCTGAAAGGCTTCCGTGCCGGCGCTGTT
This sequence comes from uncultured Puniceicoccaceae bacterium, assembly GCA_964492605.1. Lineage (GTDB taxonomy): Bacteria > Verrucomicrobiota > Verrucomicrobiia > Opitutales > Puniceicoccaceae > Puniceicoccus. The sequence continues at coordinate 5,364 of CAZBLJ010000178.1, read as the reverse complement.
GTCCGCATGGACGAGAATATCACCGAGGGGTGCGCCGCTTTTGCGGACGGCGGACAGGAATCTCTGGCGTTGCGTTCGGGTGAAGTCGGGGGATGCGATGGCGTCGGAGTAGTGGGTGTAGACTCCCTGGAGGCGGAGGTGGGGTGCTTCTTTGATCGCCCGGAACACCTCTTCGGACCGTTCGTGCCACACTCCGAGGCGACCCATCCCGGTGTCGATGTTGAGGTGGATCCCCAGCGTCCGCCGATTGCGTTTGGCCGCAGCATCGAAACGACGTACCTCCCCGACGGAGGAAACGGTAGCGACCAGACCGATACGCACCAGCATATCCTCCTCCTCGGGCAGAACCGGGCCGAGGACGAGGATCGGCCATCCGCTGGCAATCTCCTGTATGGCGGCTCCCTCCTCGACGTTTGCTACGGCAAAGGCGTCGGCGTTGGCGTGCATCAACCGGGCGACGGTCGGGTGAATGCCGTGACCGTAGGCGTCGGCCTTGACAACGGCCACGTAGCGGATGCCGTCGGGCAGGTTGTTCCGGATGCGGGACAGGTTCCGCTCGAGGGCGGCCAGGTCGATCTCCGCCCAGCAACGGGAGGGGCGGGCGGGATTCATGGGGCGGAGTGGGGTTTGGCCTCCCAGCGCCGGTACACGGTGGTGCCGGCCTGGAGGGGTTCGGCTTTGGGAGTGGTCCGGAGAAAGGTGGGGTCGGGGAGTTCTTCGAGGATGGTTTCGAAGGGAGGGAGGTCTACGGGTTCGGAGTCTTCGGGTGGGGTGCTCCCCGCACGGGATCCGAGGCGGAAGGATCTCCCCCCGTTGGAGGGATCGCCCTCGATGAGGCTCAAGGATTCCTCGACGGGCAACGTCCCCGCTTTCCCCTCCAGCAGGTTCCAGGCCCCGGTCCGCCAGGGGCTGATCAGGGAAAACGCCTCGTTGGCGGGATCCTTCAACAGATGCCGGGCCGTCCAAACCATGCCGGAATAGCGCCGACGGGGGATGGGTTGGCCATTTCCGACGGCAGCCCAGGATTCGAGGATCATGGCGAGCGCCCGGAGGGAAAGCAGTGAGCCGGGACCGCCCGAATAAATCCACTCGTCCGCCTCGAGCGGATGGAAACCGACCCGCTTGAACGTTTCCTGAAGGAGTGTTGCGAGCCCTTCGACGGCGTTTTCCCGGCGGCTTTCGCGGATCAGCCATTTCCCCTTCTCCACGATACCGACATCGATCCGACCGAATTCGGCACCGACTATCAGGCCGAGGGATGTCGGCGACCGGCTCATCACTGATACTCGCGCCTGAGATTCGTCGGAAGAATCCCCAGTTCATCCCGGTATTTCGCAACGGTTCTCCGGGCGATGGTGAACCCCTTCTCTTTCAGGATATCCACGATCGCCTGATCGCTGTGCGGCTTGGCGGGATCTTCCGCGTCGACGATCTGCTGGATGGACTCCTTCACGCTGCGGTTGGAGACCGTGGCACCGTCGCTGGTCCGGTAACCGGCGGTGAAAAAGTACTTCAGTTCGAAGATTCCGTGGGGGGTATCGATGTATTTGTTGGCGATCGCCCGGCTCACCGTGGTTTCGTGGACGCCGATGATATCCGCCACCTGGCTCATGGTGAGCGGTTTCAGCCGGGATACGCCGTCTTCGAAGAAATCGTGCTGGAGTTCGAGAAGCTGCCGGGTGATTCGTTCGACCGTCTGTTGGCGTTGTTCGATCGAATTCATCAGGAAGCGGCCCATCCGCATTTTTTCGCGGAGATAATCCTTTTCCTGGCGCGGCAGTTTCCCCTGGGCGATGAGTTCCTTGTAGACCCGGCTGATCTTCAGGCGGGGAATGTAGTCGCTGTTCAGGATGACTTGCCATTGTCCTTCTTCGTCCTTGAAGACTTTTACATCCGGAACGATGACGCGGTTCGTGTCTTCGGAAAACCGACGTCCCGGCGAGGGGTCGAGACGGGCGATGTCTTCCAGCGCCCGATGGATCGCATCGGAATCGATGCCGAACTTGCGGGCCAACTCGGGTACGCGTCTCCGGAGGAGGAGGGGATACTGCTCTCGAAGAATCCGGGCCGCGAGGCTCTTTTCTTTTCCGAGCCACTGGAGCTGGACCAGGAGACATTCCTGCCGGTCGACCGCCCCGATGCCCACCGGGTCGAAGGTGAGCATCAGCTCTCTGACCCGTTGAAGCCGGTTGAGGGGGACGTCCCCCATCAGGGCGATATTTTCCAGGCTGTCGTCCAGGAAACCGTCGCGGTCGAGACTGCCGATCAGAAGTTCGAGCGATTTCCGGTCGATCCGATCCATCTCCGAGAGATCCGCCTGGGAGAGAAGATGCTCCTGCAAAGACGTTTCCCCCACGAACGAATCGAAAAAGTGCTTGCGCCGTTCTTCTTCGTCGGAACTGGGAGTGCGGGCTGCGGAGTCTCCGCCGATCGGATCCGCCCAGTCGTCCTCCAGGCGATTGAGCATCTCGTAGTTCTCCTTCTCGAAGTCCATCTCACCGTCCCGTTCCTCCGTTTCCGTTTCCGCAGCCGGTTCGTCGAGGCTCACTCCGTCCATGGGAAGTTCTTCGAGCGTGGGATTGCTCTGGAGTTCCTCGAGAATGGAGGAACGAAGTTCCATTGCCGGGGCCTGGAGGATCTTCAGCGACTGACGAAGCTGCGGAGCCAATACGAGGGATTGGCTCTGTCTTTGGGTTTGTTGAAATCCTTGGTGCGGCACGGTATGATTCTTGCTAGCAGAACCGGAGGGACCCTGCAAGCGCGGCGGGAAGTTTATCCGGTTTAAAAACCGTCACGCAGTCTTCGGGGTCGGCACCTTGCCCCCCTGGGCCATCGTCCCGGAGAATGAAAACGCTTCAGGAGCCGGGCGAAGGCTTGTCCGGGGCTTCCCGTAGCCACAGGCGGGACAGAAGGAGAGATCGTCTTTGGAGCGGGTCGGAAATCTTGCTGAAGCGGAGGGCGTCCCGATTCACCCCGAACATGTAAACTCCGGGAGCGTTGTCGGAAGAGACGGCATCGGTGCCCTTCTCGTTGATAAACGTGATCTCGCGCCCGCGAACGAGGTAGCGCCCTTCGACCTCGATCCCTTCTTTGTTCAGGAGGTCGACATGGAAGGTGTTGTCGGAGCGGAGGATCAGATGGGCTTCCGGCGTTTCGTCGGACTGCGGGACCATCCACTTCCCGGTGAGTTTCTGGCGTTCGCCGGTCTGGCAGCCGGTAAGAAGGCAAAGCAGGGCCGTGAGGAGACATAGGTGACGCATGGAATCAGGATGAACGGACGGCGGGGCTCCCGTCAACCGAGCCCTTCCGCAAAAGATTTTTCCTTTCGCCTGTTTTGGCGTCGCCTTGGAGAGAGTTCCCGTTTTTTCTACTCCCATGAAGATTTCCATCGGCACGGATCATGCGGGGTATACCCACAAAGAGGCGATAAAGAGCCATTTGGAGCAGGCGGGTCACGAAGTGATTGATTTCGGCACCTTCTCCACGGACGACGTCGATTATCCGGATTTCATCCGTCCTGCGGCCGAAGCCGTTTCGAGGGGCGAGGCGAATCTCGGGATCGTTCTCGGTGGCAGCGGCAACGGCGAGGCGATCACCGCAAATAAAGTTCGGGGGATCCGCTGTGCTTTGTGCTGGAATACCGAGACCGGTACGCTCGCCAAAAGACATAATGACGCGAACATGTTGTCCTTCGGCGCGCGTCAGACTTCGGTCGAGGAAGTGCTTGCCATCGTGGACGCCTGGCTCGGTGCGGAGTTCGAGGGAGGGCGCCATGAGCGCCGGATCCGGAAGATCGAGAAAGGGGGATAACCCCGGCAACCGTGTTTCGGGCTTTGACAGGGGCCCGCGAGTCGACTTTGTAAGCGGAAATGAGCAAACCAATCCACGTTAACGAGAACGAAGAGGAAACCGACGAAGGCAAGAAGTCCAATGACGGACCTCTCGCCGAGATGATCCAGAAGCGGTTCTTGAAGGATCGTAAGATTTTTCTATGGGGGGAGGTCTCCGACAAGAGCGCGCGCGATGCGACCGAGAAGCTTCTTTTTCTCGAGGCGGATGCGCCGGGAGAAGAGATCAGGTTCTATATCAACACGCCCGGCGGTTCCATCACCGCCGGCATGGCCGTTTACGACACGATGAAACTCATCTCCAGTCCCGTGACGGTGATCGTGACCGGTATGGCCGCCAGCATGGGGTCCATTCTCCTCTCCGGAGCGGATAAGGGCCGTCGGCTGATCTATCCCCACGGTCGCGTGCTGATCCACCAGCCCTTGATCAGCGGGCGTTTCATGGCTCCGGCGGTCGACATCAACATCCAGGCCCAGGAAATGGAACGGATCCGCGACGAATTGAACCGGATTCTCTCCGATGCCTCGGGCAAGGATCTTTCGGTCATCGAAAACGATACGGATCGGGATTTCTACCTCACCGCGACCGAAGCCATCGAGTACGGTCTCGTCGACGAGATCGTGGAAAAGATCTGAGTCTGTCCGGTGGGGCTTGTATTTCAGAAGTATCACGCGCTGGGGAACGATTATTTCGTTTTGGACCCGGCCGAGGCCGAACTGCCGCCTCCGGAGGACATCGTGCGGATCTGCCACCGAAATTTCGGGCTGGGTTCGGACGGAATCTTGCTCGGTCCGTTACCGTCCGGGAAAGCGGATTTCGGTCTGCGGATTTACAATCCCGACGGCAGCGAAGCGGAGAAAAGCGGGAACGGTCTGAGGATTTTCTGCCGCTTCCTCCATGATCGGGGAGAGGTGTCGGACCGGGCGTTTACCGTCGAGACCCCCGGTGGAGTCGTGACGGCTCAAGTGCACGACGCCCGGGACCGGATCGAAGTCGAAATGGGACGCGTCTCTTTCAGGAGCCGTGATATTCCGGTCGTGGGAGAGGAACGCGAAGTTCTCCGGGAAGTCCTCACCGTCGGTGGCGAGGAGGTCGAGTATTCGGCCGCTACAATCGGAAACCCGCACTGCGTGGTTCTACGAAGCGAGGTTTCGGAGGAGGAGACCCGGCGGCTCGGTCCGCTCCTGGAAACGCATCCTCTTTTCCCCAACCGAACGAACGTGCAGTTTCTTCAAGTCCTGGACCGTCGGACCGTCCGGATCGAGATCTGGGAACGGGGCGCGGGATACACGCTCGCTTCCGGGAGCAGCTCCAGTGCGGCGGCGTCCGTGGCGAAGCGGCTCGGCCTGGTCGACGAGGAGGTCGAGGTGCGGATGCCCGGCGGGAATCTGGAACTTCTGATCGGCGGCGACTACGCCGTCCGCATGACCGGCCCGGTGCGGCGGATCGGAGAGCTGGTCTGGGACGGCGAAGCCTGAGAGGGCGGCTGAAGAAGGGCCGCCGGTGGATGGAATC
>CAZBLJ010000177.1:0-6085 GCA_964492605.1 uncultured Puniceicoccaceae bacterium | reverse complement strand
GGCGAAGCACCTTGGAAAGATTCTGTAAGGGCTACGCTCTTACAGCTTGCCGCCGTAGATGGCGTTGTCGCCCAGTTCTTCTTCGATGCGGAGGAGCTGGTTGTATTTGGCGACTCGGTCGGTCCGGCAGAGGGAGCCGGTCTTGATCTGGCCGGCGTTGGTGGCCACGGCGATGTCGGCGATGGTCACGTCCTCGGTCTCGCCGGAACGGTGCGAGATCACGGAGGTGTATTTCGCCTCGCGGGCCATTTCGATGGCGTCGAGGGTCTCGGTCAGCGAGCCGATCTGGTTGACCTTCACGAGGATCGAGTTGGCGACGCCCAGGTCGATGCCCTTTTTGAGGAACTTCGTGTTGGTGACGAACAGGTCGTCTCCGACGAGTTGGGTGGTCGCGCCGATGGCGTCGGTGAGCACTTTCCAGCCGTTCCAGTCGTTCTCGTCGCAGCCGTCCTCGATGGAGAGGATGGGGTAGCGCTTCTGGAGGTCCTGGTAAAACTCGACCATCTGCTTGGCGTTTTTCTTCGATCCGTCGCTCTTGGAGAAGACGTACTTCTTCTTTTTGGCGTCATAGAACTCGGAGGAGGCCACGTCCAGGGCGATGAAGATATCCTTGCCGAGCTTGTAGCCGGCACCCTTGACGGCGGAAGCGATGGCTTCGAGCGCCGCTTCGTTGGAGGCGAGCTTCGGTGCGAAACCTCCTTCGTCCCCGATGCCGGTGCTCAGGCCCTGGGCTTTCAGGACTTTCTTCAGTTCGTGGAAAATCTCGCAACCCATCCGCAATGCTTCACGGAAGGTGTCGGCCCCCTTCGGCATGATCATGAACTCCTGGATGTCGATGGGGGCGTCCGAGTGGGAGCCTCCGTTCATGATGTTCATCATGGGAACGGGGAGCACCTTGGCGTTCGGGCCGCCGATGTACTTGTAGAGCGGCAGGCCGAGAGCTTCGGCAGCCGCCTTGGCCGTCGCCAGGGAAACCCCGAGAATGGCGTTGGCGCCGAGTTTGCTCTTGGTCGGAGTGCCGTCCAGGTCGAGCATGGTTTTGTCGATGCTTACCTGGTCGCAGGCGTCGAGTCCGAACAGCTCGGGAGCGATCAGTTCGTGAACGTTATCCACCGCCTTTGTTACGCCCTTGCCGCCATAGCGCTTCTTGGGTCCGAATCCTTTCGGAAAATCTTTGGCGGTGAGCGCTCCGTCGCGGAGTTCCAGAGCCTCGTTTTCACCGGTGCTGGCACCGGACGGGACGGCGGCGCGACCTATCACGCCCGCTTCGAGTTCTACGTCGACCTCGACGGTCGGATTTCCCCGGGAATCAATAATCTCCCGGGCGCGAATATCGGTGATGGTTGTCATACCTTATTACCTTTTCGAATGATGGTTTTCTGGAACAGTAGCATTCCAAATTCAAAGTCAACGGACAGAGCGCGAGGGTCAAGACTATCCGGTGTGACAAAGGGGGGTCGCTGCAGGGACTTTTCATCTGGCTGAAAATGGTTTACTGTGTAGGAATATTCTCCCACTTGGGACTTCTCTCCGCCTGAAGAGCGGAGTTCCTTATGGAAATTGTTGATGACGGTCCGGAACCCATTCGTCATTCCGCCGATCGCAAGCTTACATCGCCTGCACGGAAGGAACGGAGGCCGCCCTCCGTCGTCCGCAGCAGCAACGAACCGGAACGGTCGATCCCCGACAGGATCCCCGTGGCGGACTTCCCGTCGCCCCCGTTCACGGAGACGGTCTCGCCCTGAAAAGCCGCAAAGTCTTTCCAGTCATCTGCGAGGCGATCCTCGTCGATGCCGCCATCGATCTCCCGGATCGCCAGAAGTACTTCCTCCAGGACGGCGGCGGTCAGAGCTTCCAGGGAGAACTCCCCGCCGCTCTCGATGGCCAGGCTGCTAGCGGATGCACGCAGATCTCCGCCGAGGTCGTGGTGTTTCACATTCACGTTCAGCCCGACGCCGAAAACCAGGGCTGTGACCCGTTCGGTATCAAAGGTCGATTCGGCCAGCATTCCCGCGATCTTGCGTCTGCGGACCAGAAGGTCGTTGGGCCATTTCAATTGGACGCCGAGATTCGTTTCGGCCCGCAGACGGCGGCACAGATTCAGCCCGGCCCGAATCGGGAGCAGGCTGGCGGTTCGGGGCGAGATCATGGGGCGAGCCGCGACGGTGGCGTAGACGTTTCCTTCCAGATCTCCGCTCCATGTGCGTCCCCGTCTTCCCTTGCCTTTCGGCTGGCGTCTGGTGACACAGGCAAACGGAGTCTCCGCGCCTTCCGCCAGCAACCGGAAAGCGGCATCGTTGGTGCTCGGGTTGTCGTCGAAGAAATACAGACTCCGCAGGCCGGACCGGGGATCGGTTCGGGCAAGGACGCCCGCGCCGGTCGGGGAGCCGGGGTTCGGGCTCATCCGATAGCCTTTCCGGCGCACTGCTTCAATCGTGTAACCCTGCTTCCTGAGCTTCTCCACCTTCTTCCAGATCGCAACACGGGAGAAATGCAGGCTTTGCGCCAGTTCCTCGCCGGACGTGAACTCCTCACCGCGCGAAAACAGCGCACGCAGAATCTGAACTTCGGAAGAGCCGGACTGAACGGGTTTGGTCGTGCTCATGGCGCTGGGGGCTATTCCAGATCCAGCCCGATATCCACCCAGCGGGATTGGTGGACGGTGGCACCGGTGGAGATGAAGTCGAGCCCGATGACGGCCAAATCGGGGAGGCTCGCTTCGGTGACGCCGCCGCTCGCCTCGATCAGGCATTGACCGCCGACCCGTGCGACCGTCTCCCGAAGATCGTCGATGCGGAAGTTATCGAGCAGGATGGCGTCGGGGTCGGCCGCCAAGACCGCGTCCAGCTGATCAAGGCGGTCGATTTCGATCTGAATCGGAAGATCGGCTCGTTGGGAGCGGGCGCGTTCCACGGCTGTGGAAAAGTCTTCGGCGGACACCAGGTTTCCCGCACCGAGGTGATTGTCCTTGAGCATGATACGGTCATAGAGCCCGAGACGATGGTTCCACCCTCCGCCTTGTGCGACCGCGTATTTGGAAAGGGCCCGGTAGCCGGGGAGGGTTTTCCGGGTGTCGAGAAGCCGGGTGGGAGAGTCTCCCAGGAGATCGACGAAACGTCGGGTGGCCGTGGCAATCCCCGAAAGGAATTGCAGGAAGTTGAGAACAGTCCGCTCGGCGGTGAAGAGGGTCTTCGCCGGACCGGAAATCGTGGCCAGAGGAGAGCCCTCATCCGCTTTGTCGCCATCTTCGAGCAAGCTTTCCCAAACCAGTGAAGGATCGAACCGGTCGAGAATCAGCGGGGCGAAGACCAGCCCGGCCGGGCAGAGCGCTTCCCTGGCGCGTACGACCGCCGAAACGGATTCGTCCGGATCGAGGAAGAGGGCGGAGGTCGGATCGCCGCAGTTTTCGGCCGTTCGCCGGAAACCTGCGCCTTCGAGATCCTCCAGGGCCGCGCGATGGGCCAGCTCATGGATCATCTGCGGATCGATATCCGCCGGACCCACCCGGTGAAAAAAGTGAGAGTAAAAACGCTCGCGGCGCTCTGCGGAAGATTCCATGGGGAACCGGGTCCGTGGAAGGCAAGATCTCCTGACGTCGACTTCTACGGGGAGGGGATCAGTCTTTCAGGTTGCGGAGTTTTTTCTCCCAGGCCCAGGCGCTGGCGATCATTTCTTCCAGGCCTTTTTCGGCTTTCCAGCCGAGGACTTCGTTGGCGTGGCGGGTGTCGGCGTAGACGGCTTCCACGTCGCCGGAGCGGCGCGGGGCGATTTCCTTCGGCAGTTCCTTGCCGCTGACTTTCTCGAAGGTATCGACGATCTCCTTGACGGAACTGCCCTTGCCCGTGCCGAGGTTGAAGAATTCGTAGTTGGCGTCGGCGGTGCCGGCGAGGATGCGTTCGGTGGCGACCACATGGGCTTTGGCCAGATCCACCACGTGGATGTAGTCGCGGATACAGGTGCCGTCGGGGGTGTTGTAGTCGTCGCCGAAGATGCGGATTTTCTCGCGGATGCCGGCTCCGGTCTGTGTGATGAAGGGGACGAGATTGTTCGGCACGCCGCGCGGGAGTTCGCCGATTTTCGCCGATTCGTGGGCGCCGATGGGGTTGAAGTAGCGGAGGGCGACGGAGCGGAAATCGGCACCACTCCGAATCGTATCCTGCAGGATCTCCTCGCAGATCTGCTTCGTATTTCCGTAGGGGGATAAAGCCTTTTGGACGGGGGCATCTTCGTCGACGGGCAGCTGTTCCGGCTGCCCGTAAACCGTGCAGGACGAGGAAAAGACGATCCCCCTGGCTTGGGAAATGGAGAGGATTTCGAGCAGGTTGACGAGGGAAAGGAGATTGTTCCGGTAATAGTAGAGCGGTTTTTCCACCGACTCGCCGACGGCTTTGGCTGCCGCGAAGTGGATCACTGCCGCGATGTCGGGGTGGGCCTGGAAAAAGAGTTGTAGTTTCGATTCGTCGCAGAGGTCGAAAATGGCCAGTTCCGGACGGGTCCCGGTAATGGCTTCGATGCCGTCCATGACGGATTCCTCGGAGTTGACCAGGTTGTCGATGATAACGACCTCGTAGCCTTGCTCGATCAGCTCGACGGCGGTATGGGAGCCGATGTATCCGGCTCCGCCGGTAACCAGGATTTTTTCTTTCATGATGCTTACAGTTCGTTGACGAGAAGCTGGTCGAGTGTTTGCCTGCGGCGGATCAATTTCAAGTCTCCCGTTGAGGTCCGAAGAACTTCCGGAGCTTCGGGAAAGCTGTTGTAGTTCTTCGCGCTCATGGCTCCGCAATAGGCACCGACGCCGCCGATGACGAGCCAGTCTCCCATGACGGGTTCGCAGAGGGTCCGTTCGGCCAGACCTTCCGCGTCGTCGGGACGCGGAGAGAGAAGGTCGCCGGATTCGCAGCAGTGGCCCACAACGACGAACGAGGAATCGCCGGCCGTGCGGGACGAATCCCTCGGGATAACGGTCATCGGATGCTGGGAGGCGTAGAGGGAGGGGCGGAGGAGTTCGGTCATGCCGCTGTCGAGCTTGAGGAAGCGGTGTCCCTCCGCGCCGGTATCGACGATGTCCTGCACCCGGGAGACGAGAAACCCCGCATTGGCGACCAAGTAGGTCCCGGGCTCGATTTCGAGGGAGATCTCGCGACCGGTGTCGCTCGCAAATTCCCGGAGCGCTTCGGAGACCGGTTGCGCGATCCTGATGATATCGGTGCCGGTTTCGTCGCCCATCCGGGCCACCTTGTAGCCCCCGCCCAGATTCAGGGTTTCGACGTCGGGAAAATTCTTCACCAGCGCGAGGCTGAGGCGGGCGGTTTTTTGCCAGACCGCGGGGTCGCTACCCGAGCCGATGTGGGTGTGGATGCGCTCGGCGGTGAGGGAGAATTCGTTCAGGATTTCCCGCACCTCGTCCTGCTTTCCGTGCCAGATGCCGAAGCTGGAGGAAGGTCCTCCGACGTTGGTCTTGGCGGTGCCGCCGGAGCCCAGGCCGGGATTGAAGCGGAGCCCGATGCGGGTGTTCGGGAACCGTTCGCCGTAGCGGCGTAGTTGTGACAACGAGCAGGCATTGACCTTCACTCCTTCCCGGACCCAGCGGTCGAAGTCTGGCGGGAACTCCTGGGTGCTCAGGGAAATCCGTTCGGGTGGGAAGCCGGCCCGCAGGGCGCGGTCCACTTCATAGCCCGAGCTGGCGTCGATTCCGAAGCCCTCGTCGCGCAGGATTCCGAGAATCGCCCGGGTGGGACAGGCCTTCATGGCATAGCGGGGAAACAGGCCGAACGGGGCCGGAAACCGTTTGGCGGTTTCCGCCTGGTTGCGGATCCGTCCTTCGTCGTAGAGAAAGCACGGCGTGCCGGCCAGTTGTTCGACTGCGGCCAGGAGAGCCGCATCCATGAAATCCGGAAGTTGCATGCAAATCAAAGAGCCTTAATCCGGGCCGAAAGGCAAGTGTTCGGGCGCGGGCCTCCAATGGAAATGGAAATTCCGTGAGCTTCGCTACGAACGATTCCGTTTTATGCTTGTCAACGCGTCCGGCCTTCTGTGTCCTCACTTGCTTTGGGCCTGACTAGCTCAATTGGTAGAGCAGTTG
>CAZBLJ010000176.1:0-6156 GCA_964492605.1 uncultured Puniceicoccaceae bacterium | reverse complement strand
TTTTTCATCTTCCGTATCTTCTCTCTCCCCGTGTCTCCGGGATTCAACATCGCCACAGCACCCTTGAAACATCAGTTTCCATTATGATGAAATCATCCGCAATTCCTCTGACCTTCATTACCCTTTTGCTGACGCTTGCATCCTTCGGCATGCGGCTGAGCGCTGCCGAGAAGCCCAACATCATCGTCATTCTCCTGGACGACATGGGCTGGTCGGACATCGGAGCCTTTGGCGGGGAGATTGAGACCCCCAACCTGGATCGCCTGGCCAATGAAGGGTTCCGGGCTACCCAGTTCTACAATACCGGCAAGTGCTTCCCCTCCCGCTCCTGCCTGCTGACGGGGCTCTACGCCCAGCAGACCGACAGCCACGAGAGCCACGGCAATGAGTGGATCAACTACGCAAGCCTCGGGCATGTCCTCGGGGAGGCGGGCTACCGCACCCTGGCCGTGGGCAAGCACCATAGCAAGACCAACCTGATCGAGATGGGCTTCGATCACTATTACGGGATGCTCGAAGGAGCCGCCAACCACTTCGCCTCACCGGAATATGCCCACCTCCCTCTCGACCGCCCGAATATCTACAAAGACACCGAGAATTTTCCCGATTTCATCGACGCGAGCGGCGAATACTACTCCACCGATACCTTTACGGATTGGGCGATCGACTTGATCGACCGGGGAGAAGGCGACCAGCCGTTCCTGCTCTACCTGGCCTACTCGGCGCCCCATTCCCCGCTCCAGGCCTGGCCGGAGGATATCGCGAAATATCGGGGACGCTACTCCGAGGGGTACCAACCGGTTCGCCAGGCCCGCTACGACCGGATGGTCGCGATGGGGCTGATCGATCCGGCCGTGTTCCCTCTCTCCAATCCCGACTATAAAGATTGGGAGTCCCTGACCGAAGAAGAAAAGGACGAACAAGATCTGCGCATGGCCGTTTACGCCGCGATGATCGATTCCGTCGATCAGAATGTGGGACGTCTGCTCGATTACCTGGAAGATCAGGGGGAACTGCAAAATACCGTCATTTTTTTCATGTCGGACAACGGATGTGACCCCGCAGGCTACCACAATGATGACGGCGAAATCGGTACCGAACCGCGCTATGCGATCATTCAGAAACATTGGTCCAACGTCAGCAACACGCCGTTTCGCGGGCATAAGGCCAGTCCCTGGTTCGGGGGCATCTGTACGCCGCTGATCGTTTGGAATCCCGGGCGCGTCGAGGCGGGTCTGATCTCGGATGCCGAGACCCACTTCATCGACATCATGCCCACCATCCTTGAACTCACCGGAGCCGCCTATCCGCACACCCGCGACGGCGAGCCGGTGCGACCCTATGAAGGCGTCAGCCTCGTGCCCCTGTTTGGCGAAGGCGGGGAGATCGACCGCGGGAAACCGCTCTTTTTCCAATGGAAGGAGGGCTACGCGATGATCGAGGACGGCTGGAAAGCCACGGCTCCGAGAGGGTGGGACAGCTACCCCGGCCTGTATCATATCGCCCGGGATCGCACCGAAACCGACAACCTCGCCAACGATGAACCCGCGAAACTGGCGTCCATGATTGCCCAGTGGCAGGAGTGGTACCAGACCGCCACCGCCCGGCCTTTCGAGCACTCGGGTGGAGCCACCGTGATCGTGAAATAGGGCAGTTTTGCCAGCGGGTTGGGGGATTGGCGGTGCTGTTGCGGGTGTGGGACTTCCGGTGTCGTGGGGTAGAACCCCGCGACTACTTTTGAACCCGGAGGGTAGAACCCCGCAACTACGTGTGAAGCGTTTAGAAAGAAATCCAGCTTCCGCTGCTGGCACTTGCAATCGGCGATGGATCAGAGATGGGCACAACCGGGTCCGCCGGATTGGTCGGGACAGCCTGGGTGCCCCGGGTAATTCCGTTCTCGTTGAAGGTATCGATGGCGAAGTAATAGTCAGTCCCAAGGTTTAAATACCAGAGGGTGAGTTCGCTCCCGTCAACCACCTGAATGTCGTTCTGGTCGTGCATGACCTGATAGCTGTTGTAGAGCTTGTCGGGTGCGATGCCCCAGCGAACTACATATCCAACCGCATCGCCAACGGGCGTCCAACTGATGGTGACGTCGCGCTCATCCTCGTGACGGTTCACCGTAAACTCCGTTACCACTTCCGGGTCGGCGCCGTTGGCGTTTCCGAATATGCGGAAGTCACTCATACAGAAAACATGGTCATCCGCCATGTGAAACGCAGTGAGTTTGACATAACGTGCGGTCACGGGTTGGGGGAGGGCGACATAATCATGCGGCCCTTCTTTGGTATTGGCGCTCTTGTCGATAAGGGTTGTCCAAGACGTTCCATCGCTGGAAACTTCGACTTTGTATTGATAATAGCGAGTACCCGTACGCTCGACCTGTGGCTTGATTGGATCGAAAAAGTTGGCTTGTATCGCGTTGATCGTGCATTCTTGCTCCAGATCGACGGAAATCCATTGGCCGCTGTCGGAGCTATTGGAAGACCAGACGGTTTGGATGTCCTCGTCGAAAACCACGGATAGCTCTTCCGGCGTGGCATTGGTGGATGACAAGGCGGGTTTTTTGTAGGAAAGAAGCATCCACCCCACCAGGTTGGCATTCTCAGGATCCTCGCCGGGGTTGGTGCCCGGAAGATACTGCGGGAAGTCGCCGAGATAGGTGTTGGTAAACATCAGGTCGTCCTCGTCGAATCCAGTGGGAAAACTGACCAGCCGTCGCTCATAGTTCGAAGTAATGCCGATAATGGCCGTCGCGGTTCGCCAATAGTTTCCCTCTGGGTCGGTGTAGGTGCAACCATGGGCGGCACCGCCAATAAAGCCCGAGGGTTTATGGCAGACGGGGTTGTTCGGCGCATAGGTGAAGGGTCCATAAGGTTCTTCCCCCATGATCACCCCGTCGGAGTAGATGCGCCATTGAGTTCCCGGGCCGCCCATTTGCAGGTAATAGATGCCGTTGCGCTTCGTCATCCATGGTCCTTCGATCAGGCCGCGGTTCTCTTCGCGATCCCGATCCTCCAGGGGCTTGAGCGGATACTGTCCGTTGACCTCCACCCAACGCCGTTCCCATCCGCGCTCCGAAGGATTAGTCCTCCAGATTTGGATGTGTGGCACGAGATCGCCGTTTGGTGAGAGATAACTATCCCCATCGGGAATCAGGTCACCCTTGGCGTTAATACTGCCGAGACCATAGTAGTAGCGCAGGGATTGCTCTGGATCGTCATCGCGAAAGACCATCGGATCATTCTTGCTGTCAAAGGCGGGATGGTCTCCTGAACCTGAGGCTGGTTGCCAGGAGTCAGGATCCTTGGGGGTTTCAGTGTAATAGAGGCCAGCACCATTGGCCGTATAATACAATCTGCCACGGTCTTCCCAAATCGTCGGAGCAAAAGCGTCAATCTCCGCCATTTGGGTGGTATCGACGGGCACCAGCGTCCATTCGCGAAGATCCGAAGAATACCAGTACCCGCGCGATTTGGAGGCGACCATGTAATAGTCATCCTTATACTGGATAATCGAGGGATCGGCGGACTGCTGGGTGTATTCGAGATTCAGCGGATTGCAGAAGGTGTGTTCCGGCTGCACGGCCAGCGCATGGCCGACAAAAGTCATGCCAAGAAGGGCGAACAGGGGGAAATTATCTTTTCCAATCAGGGGTATTCTCATGGGGTAGAGGTATCACAGGAAGAAAGAATCTTAAAAAAGATTTTTGTGTATTCGTATGCAGGAGAGGAGAGGAGAAGGAGAGGAGAGGAGAGGATGGTAGTGTGAATGTAGCCGGAGGGTTTACAAAGTACTCGGAGGGTTCTACCCTCCGATTCCCTTCGGTGGGGGGTTGGCGTTGCGGTGGCGGGTGGACTTCCGCTGTCGTGGGGTAGAACCCCTCGACTACTTTTGAATCCCAATACATAGGAATACATAAGATTCTACTGGCGAAAACTTCCGAGTCTTGCGAGTCTCGTAACCGTGCTCGGTCTCGGCCTGGTGATGCTGCGTCGCCGCCGCCAGGAGCGACTGCGAAAGTCATCCTGAGTTTGAACAAGGCCCGGACATTCCGGGTCGGGCCTTTATCATTCTCTTCCCCATGAAATCCTTCCCTCTCATCTTCGCCCTCCCTTTTCTCCTCGCCCTGACCGCTGCAGGCCAGGGCACGACGGTCGTCGTCGGCGATCCTCCCCCCCCCCGACCGAACATTCTCTGGATTGTCTCCGAGGATAATTCCGCCGAATGGTTGGGGAGCTATGGCAATGCGTATGCGCAGACGCCGAATCTCGACCAACTCGCGGCGGAGGGCTTCCGCTACAGCCGCGCTTTTGCCAATGCCCCTGTCTGTGCTCCCCAGCGAGCGACCTGGCTGAGCGGACTCCATGCTGCCGCAACCGGAAATCTTCCGATGCGTAGCAACTATGGCGTGCCAGATGCGGTTGCTGAGAACAATTACGTGCGGCACCTCAACGACGCAGGTTACCACACGCACAATGGCAACAAGACGGATTTCAACAGGGCGGGAAATGCTCCTTTTGATACAAAAGACTCCACAATCGTGGTGCGTCCATTCGATGAAATCGATCAGGCGCCCTGGCGCCGCGCTCCCGAAGATGAGCCTTTTTTCTGCATTATCAATCTCCACGTCACACACGAGTCCGCGACAAACAGCCGAAATTTCGGCGGAAACGATCCCGGGGAGGACAGCACTCTGCGCATCCCGGAGTATTATCCGAACAACGCCGATGTGCGCGCCAATCACGACTCTTATCAAAACAACATCAACGAGATGGATCGGCAGGTCGGCGTCATTCTCGATAACCTGGCCGCGGACGGTCATGCGAACGACACGCTCGTTTTCTATGTCTCCGATCACGGAGGAGTTCTCTACCCGACCAAGCGTTTCATTTTTCAAAACGGCATTCATTCTCCGCTGATTGTTCGCATCCCGGAAGCCTTCGAACATTTACGCCCGGGGACTCCCGGCGAACCCGTGGACGAAATCATCAGCTATATTGACCTGCCGAAAACCTTTATTGCGCTGGCGGGGGGAGCGGTTCCCGAAGCCTATCAGGGCCGGGTTTTTCTCGGTGACGGCCGGGATGCGGAGCGGCCGTATCACTTCGCCTATCGCGAGCGGATGGACTACATCCTCGACAATGCACGAGCTGTTCATGACGGACGCTACCTCTATCTACGAAACTACGCTCCCTACGCCCCCTGGGTGGTGCCCTTTGAGTATCATTTCAGGCAATATGATGCCGTAAAAGAGTGGCAGCAGGCTTATGAAGACGGAATCCTGCCGTCGGAGTCCGCAGCCTTCTGGCAGCCCAAAGGCACGCCCGAGCAGCTCTTTGATACGCTCAACGATCCTGATTGCATGGTCAATCTGGCCGATGATCCGGCTATGCAAGGTCGTATGCAAGATTTCCGCGACGCTCTGAGGGATTGGCAACTGGAGATCAACGATGCCGGGTTGATGCCGGAAACCATGCGCGACCGCCTCTCAACCCAGGCGGGCATCACCGTTTACGAGCTGGTTCGCGATCCCGCCTACTACGACCTGCCGGCTTTGCTCGATGCGGCGGATCTCGCCACCGCCGCCGACCCCGACAACTTTGGTCCGCTTATGGATTTGACCCTGAGCGATGATCCTGCCCTGCGCTACTGGGGGACGATCGGTCTGCTCTTGCTCGCGGACGACGCTTCCCTGGACATGGATGCCCGGTTGCAGGAACTGTTGCTGGACGACGCCGATGAGATAAAGGCCTTTGCCGCCTGGGCGTTGATCAAGCGTGGCGATGCGCAATCGGGATATACTGCTTTAGACGACTTGATCCGCAACCCTTCCTTCGCAGCTCTCCAGGCGATGAATATGATCCAGTGGATCGGTTTGGAGGAATCTGTATCTTTGCGTCCGGCTGTCGAAGCCTATCTTCAATTGGACTACGACACAAGACTCAGGATTGATGGTGTTCAGCGCATGAGAAGGCTACCGAATTACGAGGAAGATTACGCGCAATATCTGTTGAAGCTCATGCCGGATCCGGGCGAATAAGAGCCTTATTCATGAATCACCGCCATCATTAAGTATCGATGGCGAATGACCGTAAGACGAGAGAATCGCAAAAAGACTTCTTGTGTATTCGTATGCAGGAAAAGAGAGGATGG
>CAZBLJ010000175.1:2513-6189 GCA_964492605.1 uncultured Puniceicoccaceae bacterium | reverse complement strand
ACGACCAGGTGCAAACCCGGCCGACCCATGAAAGATCCGTCCCGGTGAACAGGTTTTGGCCAAGGCAGAACCACCCGACATCCTTGTGCTATTAGAGTTGAACGCCCCGGTCTTTTCCCATTTGGTTCCAGCTTCCATGGCCACGAAAAAAACATCCCGTTCCACCTCCGGCCCGGTCGCGAAGGCCGCCAAGGCGAAGATCAACTCGTCTCTCTCCGACGACGAGAAGATTCAACTCCTGGCGGACATGATCCGTATACGACGCTTTGAAGAGCGGTCGCTGCGTTCCTATCAGCAGGGACGCATCGGCGGTTTCCTGCACCTCTATATCGGGCAGGAGTCCATCGCCGTGGGAAGCCTGTCGGTGCTCGGGGAGAACGATCACTTCATCACCGCCTACCGGGACCACGGCCACGCTCTCGCCTGCGGAATGTCGATGAACGAATGCATGGCCGAACTCTACGGCAAGATCACCGGGTGCTCGCGGGGCAAGGGCGGCTCGATGCACTTTTTCGCCCCGGATAAGAATTATTGGGGCGGACACGGGATCGTCGCCGGGCAAACTCCCCTCGGCCTGGGTCTCGGCTACGCCTTGAAATACAACAACGTCGACGGGTGCGCCCTCTGTTTCCTCGGCGATGGCGCCGTAAACCAGGGGGTCTTCCACGAGTCCCTGAACCTCGCCGCCCTCTGGGACATCCCCGTCGTCTACGTGATCGAGAACAACGGCTATTCGATGGGAACCAGCCAGGCTCGCTCCAGCAAGTTCACCGATAGCCTCGCCAAGCGGGCGGAAGCCTACGATATGGCATGGGAGAGCGTCGTGGCCAATCACGTTTACGTCGTCCGCGAAGCGACCGAGCGGTGGGCGCGTTTCGCCAAAGAGAAATCCAAGCCGGTTCTTCTGGAGCTGAAAACCTACCGCTACCGGGGTCACTCGGTGGCCGACGCCAATTCGGAAAAATATCGGACCAAGGAGGAGATTCAAAAATACCAGGAAACCATGGACCCCATCACCGTCTTCCGGAAAACCCTCGCGGAGGAAGGCATCGTTGATGACGACAAGGTCAAGGAGATCGAGAAATCCGCCAAGGAAGAGGCCAACCAGGCCGCCAAGTTCGCGGATGAGAGCGATTTTCCGCCCGTGGAGTCCATCACCGAAGACGTTTATTGGGAAACGGACCATCCCGACCAGCGCCAGAGCGGCGGCCGCATGTTCTTCCACAGTTAATCACTTACCGTCATGGCTGAAATTACTTACCGCGAGGCCGTCAAACAGGCCCTCATCGAGGAACTCGAACGGGACGACCAAGTCGTCGTGATGGGCGAGGAGGTCGCCCAGTACAATGGAGCTTACAAGGTCACCGAAGGCCTTTACGACCGCTTCGGCGGGAAACGGGTGGTGGACACTCCGATCAGCGAGGCCGGATTCATTGGCTTGGGTATCGGTGCGTCGATGCTCGGTGTCCGCCCGGTCATGGAGCTGATGTTCTGGAGTTTTTCTTACGTGGCCTTCGACCAGATCGTGAACAACGCTGCGATGGTCCGCTACATGTCCGGCGGTTTGATCCATGTGCCGATCGTGATCCGCGGCCCCGCCAACGGAGGGACCAACGTCGGCGCGACCCACTCCCACACACCGGAAAACTTCATCGCCTACACACCCGGGTTGAAAGTCGTGTGTCCGGCCACGGCCTACGACGCCAAGGGCCTGATGAAAACGGCCATCCGCGACAACGACCCGGTCTATGTGATGGAAAACACCCTTCTTTACGGGCAGAAGTGGGAGGTCCCGGACGAGGAATACACCATCCCTCTCGGAAAAGCCGACATCAAGCGCGAGGGAAAGGATCTGAGCATCGTCGCCCACGGTCGCTCCACCATCACCGCCCTCGCCGCCGCCGAAGAACTTTCCGAAAAGAAGGGGATCGAAGCGGAGGTCGTGGACCTTCGCTCCATTCGTCCCCTTGATATCGATACGGTCCTTGAATCCGTCCGAAAAACCAACCGCGTCCTTCTGGTGGACGAGAACAAACCGTTCTGCGGAGTCAGTTCGCAGGTGTCCCACATGATCCAGCTCGAGGCGTTCGATTACCTCGATGCCCCGATCCGACGGGTAACCTCCGTCGACGCACCGGCCGTTTATTCCGATCCCCTCGAAAAGGAACAACTTCCCAATCCGGACCGTGTCGTGAAGGGGGCGCTGAACCTGTTTGAAGAAGCCCCCGCCACGGTGTAACCGCCTCCTACGGAACGGAATCCTCCCGAACTCACCCATAGACCTGAAACCCACGAACATCTCCCATGGCTGAAATCATCGAAATGCCCAAGCTCTCCGATACCATGACGACGGGCACCCTCGTCAAATGGCTCAAGAAAGAAGGAGAAACCGTCGAGAACGGCGACAAGCTGGCCGAAGTCGAAACCGACAAGGCCACGATGGAGCTGGAAAACTTCGATGACGGCGTGATCCTCAAGCAATACGTCTCGGAGGGAGACCAGGTTGAGATCGGCGCTCCGGTCTGCGCGATCGGCGAAAAAGGAGAAGAACCCCCGGAAGTGGAAGGAGGAGGCGCATCCGGCTCCCCCGAAGAAGATTCTGCCGATGACGGCAAAAAGGAAGCGGGCGAAGACGAAAAAGCCGCCGCCGAACCGACGCAGAAGCAGACGGAGGAAACGGAGGCGGCCGAAGACGGAGATCGCATCAAAGCCTCTCCTCTCGCCCGGGTCGTGGCCAAAGACAAGGGGATCGATCTCTCCAAAGTGAAAGGCAGCGGCCCGCGCGGACGCATCGTCAAAGCCGATGTCGTTCAAGCGGCCGAATCCGGAACGGCCGCATCGACTGCCGGCGGCGGCGTGAAAGAGATCGCGGCGCCCCCGACCGCCCAGGCGGCCCCGGTCGGTGCTGCGGGATTCCCGGAAGGGAGCGAGCAAAAGCTCTCGGGAATGCGCTCTACCATCGCCAAGCGGCTTCTCGAGTCCAAAACCACGATTCCCCATTTTTACCTGGAGATCGAGGTCGACGCAGCACCGCTCATGGCCCTGCGGAAAAGTGTCAACGAAGGTCTCGCCGACCTCCCACCCGAGGCGGGCGGCATGAAGTTCTCGGTCAACGACTTGATCTTGAAAGCTTCCTCCGAAGCGCTCCGGCGGGTTCCCGAGGTCAATGCCTCCTTTGCGGAAACCAAGATCGTCCGGCACGGCGCGGTGCACCTGGCCTTTGCGGTGGCCGTGGACGAAGGTCTCGTCACCCCGGTCATCCGCGACGCCCACGCCAAGTCCCTCCGCCGGATTTCCTCCGAGGCCAAAGAGTTGGCCGGCAAAGCCAAGAATAAGAAGCTGACGCCGGACGAAATGTCCGGAAGCACTTTTACGGTGACCAATCTGGGGATGTACGGGATCAACGCCTTCTTCGGCATCATCAACCCACCCAACGCCGCCATCCTCTCCGTCGGGGGAACGGTGACCAAGCCGGTCGTGGACTCGAACGGACAGATCGTCGTGGGACACCGGATGAACATCGGAATCAGTGCCGACCACCGGGTCGTGGACGGAGCCGTCGGTGCCCGCTATCTGGCGGCTCTCAAGGAAATCATCGAGGCACCGGCCTTGATGCTGGTTTAAGGAGGTAGAGGCGTGACGAACGTCACGTCTACACTTTCCAGTAGAGGCGTGA
>CAZBLJ010000175.1:0-2413 GCA_964492605.1 uncultured Puniceicoccaceae bacterium | reverse complement strand
TGATGAACGTCACGTCTACGGCTTCTCCGGTAGAGGCGTGACGAACGTCACGTCTTACAGCTACTATCACCGGTTTGACCCGGACCGCGCTCTCGTTTACCTCTCCCACCATGCGAACCCTCCTCTTCTTCAGTGCCCTTTTCCTTCTCGCCCCCGCTTGCAAGGTTTTTGCCGTGGCCGGACCCGAGGTCCGGGATGGAGAGGTGGCCGCGCAATTGGTGAGCCCCTACGAAGCGGTTGAACCCGGCCAGACGGTCCCGGTGGGAATCCGCTTCCGGATCGACGAGGGCTGGCACATCTATTGGGAAAATTCCGGCGATACCGGGCAGCCTCCTACCGTGAACTGGGACCTCCCCGGGGGAGCGACCGCGGCATCTTTCGCATGGCCTTATCCGGAGATCTACCGGAACGCCCACCTGGTCGACTACACCTACTCGGGGGAGGTCACCCTCTATTCCGAGATCGTGATTCCGGAATCCTGGCAACCCGGTCGTCCGTTTCCCATCGCGGCTGCCGCCGACTGGTTGATGTGCGCCGAGATCTGCATCCCGGGAAGCGCGGAGCTGACCCTGGAACTCCCTGTCGCGACGGCCTCGGTCGCCGACGAGGAAGAAATGGCCGCCTTCGAGAACACGAAAACCCGTTGGCCGGGACGGCTTGCGGGCGTGACGGCCGAACTTCGCTCGACCGACACGCGCCTGCAACTCCGCATCGACGGGCTGTCGGATGATCCCGGAGATCCGGCCTCCCTCTACTTTTTCGCGGTCGACCCGGTCGTGGCGCCGGCCGGCGGGCAAACCTGGCAGGTGACGGACGGCACCCTGGTCGGAAACCTGGAACGCTCGCCTTACGCGGAGAACCTTCCGGACACCGTGCAAGGGGTCCTCTTCCGGCCCGACGGCTGGCCGGCCCTCGATGGTCGAAAGGCCTTGTCCGTGGAAGCGGCACGATCCACGGAACCACCCGCGACCATCGCCGGCGGTCAGGCAAGTCCCGGCGACACCGGACTTCTCGGCGTCCTCGCCATCGCCTTTGCCGGCGGGATCATCCTCAACCTGATGCCCTGCGTCTTCCCGGTCCTCGGCCTGAAGATCATGGGCTTCGTGAAGCAGGCCGGAAACGACCGGCGCAAGATCGTTTCCCACGGGCTTCTCTTTACGGCGGGCGTCGTCGTCTCGTTTTGGATTCTGGCCGGCATCCTCCTGGCCTTCCGGGCGGGGGGTGCGGAGCTTGGCTGGGGGTTCCAGCTCCAGTCTCCCGGTTTCGTTTTCGGGATGATCGCCTTTCTCTTTCTATTCGGTCTCAACCTGGCGGGATTGTTTGAAATCGGATTCGGACTGGCGGCGGCGGGAAGCAAGGCCGAAAAGGGCGGCGGCCCCCTCGGTTCCTTCCTCTCCGGGGTTCTGGCAACCGTCGTGGCGACCCCCTGCTCCGCACCTTTTCTCGCCGCCGCTCTGGCCGCCGCCCTTACCTTGCCGCCTTTCCTGTCCTTCCTGACCTTCACCGCGATCGCGCTGGGACTGGCCGCCCCGTATCTCACCCTGAGTTCTTTTCCGGCCCTCCTCCAGAAGCTCCCCAAACCGGGGGCCTGGATGGAAAGCTTGAAACAGTTTATGGCGTTTCCGCTCTTCGCCACTGCGGGTTGGCTCGTTTACGTTCTCGCCGCCCAGGTCGACGGCGAGAACCTGTTGAACGCCCTCTTCGCGATCAGCGGCATTGCCCTCGCGAGCTGGATCTACGGACGCTTCGCCGCCCCCCACCGCCCCCGGAAATCCCGCCGCATCGCCGTCGGCCTGGCCCTCCTCATCGGAATCGGCTCGGTGGCTTACGGAATTCCCCGCAAGAGCGCCTTCGAATGGATCGAGTGGTCCCCGGAAACCATCCGGGAACTCCGCGAGGACGACCGGATCATCTACGTCGACTTCACGGCCCGCTGGTGCGCGACCTGTCAGGTGAACAAACGGGTCGTCTTCGGATCGAAGGAGGTCAAAGCCTTCATCGAAGACGAGGACGTGGCCCTGGTGCGGGCCGACTGGACCAACGAGGATCCGGCCATCACCCGTCGATTGATGGAACTCGGCAAGGCCGCGGTTCCGGTCAACCTGGTCTATCTCCCGGACGAACCGGACCCCACCATTCTTCCGGAAACCCTGACCCCCGGCATGGTGCTTCGAGCCTTCCGCGGGGAATAGCAGTTCGGACGGCCCGAATCCCCCGAAACCCGTAGCGCCGGACGTAAGGACGGCCCCGGTATCCCGGAAGATTTCGGAAGGATCTCGACCGATCCGATCCCCCAAGGGGTCTCCTTACGCGCGCCCTGCGTAGCCCGAAGGGCGTAGCGGGGTCGACCTCTACGATAATTCCCGTAGTGCCGGACGTAAGGACGGCCCCCGGCATCCCGGACGGTTCCGAA
>CAZBLJ010000174.1:0-6191 GCA_964492605.1 uncultured Puniceicoccaceae bacterium | reverse complement strand
GGGCCCTTTATGTTCCGGGCACGGTATTTTTATTTGGGTTCGAGTGGAGCGGTTGCCACTTGGGAGGAGCGGAGATCTCTGTGAATTCGCTTCGACGGTTGAAGCCGCCGTTCCGGGGGACCTCCGCCTCGTGACCGTCGTAGCCCGAAGGGCGAAGTCGGTTTAGCCGGAGTTATCAAATATTAAGAAATTTAGAACAGTTCAATATTTATTGACGTTTCGGGCGGGGTCGCCCCAGCTGACCCATCTCCTTAATCTGGTTGCCATAGTGCACACATTGTCCATTGTGGAGGTTGTGTTTTTTGATTGGGACCCGGAAAAGGAGAGGTGGCTGAGCGATGAGCGAGGTCTGAGCTTTCAACACATCGTCCACCATATCGAACGGGGAGACCTTCTTGATATCCGGGAACATCCTAATCGAGAGAAGTATCCCCGCCAAAAAATCCTTATCGTCCGCATGGACGCCTACGTCTATATCGTGCCCTATGTGCCAGACGGGGAGACCCTTTTCTTGAAAACCATCATCCCCAGCCGAAAAGAAACAAGGAGATACTTGAATGAAGACGCTAAATCTTGAAGCCGAAGAGAAGGAACTGCTCGAAGAAATCGAGCGCGATGAATGGCGGTCCGTGGTAAAGGACCCAAACGACTTGGCCCGTTTCCGCGAAGCGGCCCGGCGGACGCTAAAGAAGGACAAAAGAGTAAACATTCGGATGAGCGAGCGTGATTTGAACGCGGTCCAAAGAATCGCGCGGGAAGAGGGCATTCCCTACCAAACATTGATCTCAAGCGTCATTCACAAGTTCGTAAGCAGAAAATCGGACGGACCCTGAACCGTTGGCGGAGCTTGACCTTCGGCCCGTGCGACCCGCTTCCGAGCTTCGCCGGTCAGGAGCACGGCCCCCGACCGGGGAGAAATTCCGGCTGAAATCCGGTTGCTCCCCGGAGCGGAGGCACTAGGGTCGGAGGTTTTTCATCATGGCCGAGATTTCAAAAGCTTACGATCCGCAGGACGTCGAAGACCGCCTCTACGCCGAATGGCAGAACGATGGTTGTTTCGCGGGGAAGCCGCGCGAAGGCGCGGAACCCTTCACCATCATGATTCCTCCCCCGAATGTGACCGGCGTCCTGACGATGGGTCACGTGCTGAACAATACGATCCAGGACATCCTGATCCGCCGTCACCGGCAACTGGGTCGCCCGGCCCTCTGGTTGCCCGGAACGGACCATGCGGGGATCGCCACCCAGGCGAAGGTCGAGCGTGCCCTGCGCGAGGAGGGGAAGACCCGGCACGATCTGGGGCGCGAGAAGTTTCTCGAGAAGGCGGTCGAGTGGAGGGACAAGCACGGCGGGATCATCCTGCA
The DNA here is from genome assembly GCA_964492605.1 of uncultured Puniceicoccaceae bacterium. Classification (GTDB taxonomy): domain Bacteria; phylum Verrucomicrobiota; class Verrucomicrobiia; order Opitutales; family Puniceicoccaceae; genus Puniceicoccus. The sequence goes on along the minus strand of CAZBLJ010000174.1, from coordinate 4,827 downwards.
ACAGTTGAAAAAGCTCGGCGCATCCTGCGATTGGGACCGCACCGTCCACACCTTGGACGAGGATTACAGCCGGGCGGTGATCACCGCCTTCGTGAAGTTGTACGAGCGGGGAATGATTTACCGGGGCAAGCGGATGGTCAACTGGTGCCCGGCCAGCTTGACGGCGCTCTCCGACGAGGAGGTGATCATGAAGCCTCAGACGGGGAAGCTCTACTACATGCGCTACGAAATCGTGGACGCCCCGGGTGAGTTTCTGGAGATCGCGACGACCCGGCCCGAGACCCTCATGGGGGATTCGGGAGTAGCGGTGCACCCGGAAGACGACCGGTATAAAAAGTGGATCGGCAAAAAGGTCTGGCGACCCTTTCCCCGGCGGGAAATTCCAATCGTCGGCGACGAATCCATCGACCGCGAGTTCGGGACGGGCGTGCTCAAGGTCACTCCCGCCCACGACGCTCTCGACTTCGAGATCGGTCGGCGAAACGGACTGGAAGTCATCGATGTTTTCACCCCGGACGGCCACCTGAACGAGTTGGCCGGCGAGCCTTTTGTCGGAATGGATCGCTTCGAGGCCCGAAAGGCGGCCGCGAAAAAGCTGGAGGAACTGGGCCTGTTGATCCGGGAGGAAGAGTACGAGAACAACGTCGGCTTCTCCGAGCGGGCCGATGTTCCGATCGAGCCGCGGTTGTCCGAGCAGTGGTTCCTTCGTTATCCCAGGATCGAAGAGGCGAAGACGGCCGTGCGGGACGGATTGATCCGCTTCTTTCCGAAACGCTGGGAAAAGACCTACCTGCACTGGCTCGAAAACATCCGGGACTGGTGCATCAGCCGCCAGCTCTGGTGGGGCCACCGGATTCCCGTCTGGTATCGGAAAGGCGCGGACCGGAGCGACCCGGCGAACTGGCATATCTCCGTGGACGGACCGGAAGATCCCGGGAACTGGGAACAGGACGAGGACGTGCTCGATACGTGGGCTTCCTCATGGTTGTGGCCGCTGGCAACGCTGGGCTGGCCGGACGGGGAGGAAATGAAGAAGCGCGGGTATGCCAGCTTCTATCCGACCTCCGCACTGGTGACCGGGCCGGACATTATCTTCTTCTGGGTGGCCCGCATGATCATGGCGGGCCTGGAGTTCGCGGGAGAGGAAAAGCCATCGCTGACGGTCGACGAAATTCGCGACCGGATTCCTTTCCGGGATGTCTACTTTACCGGAATCATTCGCGACGCGGAGGGCCGCAAGATGTCGAAGTCCCTCGGTAACTCCCCCGATCCCCTCGATCTGATCGGACGGTTCGGCGCAGACGGTTTGCGCTTCGGCATCATGAGCATCGCACCCCAGGGGCAGGATATCCGCTTCAGCGAGCAACGTGTGAGCCAGGGCCGGAATTTCTGCAACAAGCTTTGGAACGCCTGCCGTTTCCGCCAGATGTCCGGCAAGGTGTGGTCGAAGGAATCCCTCGCCGATCTTATGGCGCGAATGGATCCGCAGATGGCGGATGTCCAGGACCACTCGATCCTCGGACGCCTTTCCGATACGATCCGACAGGTCGATGACGCCTACGAGAATTATTCCTTCAGTGGCATCACGCAGCACATCTATGCCTTTTTCTGGAACGACTTTTGCGACTGGTACGTCGAGGTTTCGAAAGGAAAGGTTCGGGACTCGGAGGCGGGTCCGACTTGCCTCGCGATCCAGGACCTGATTCTGCGGCAGACCCTCTTGCTCCTGCATCCGTTCTGTCCGTTTATCACCGAAGAGTTGTGGCATTTGCTCGGTTTCGGAAAGGAGGGAGAGCACATCCAGGATGTCGCCCCGATGACGGCCGATCAATTCGAGGACACGCTGGAGGGGGTCGGCTTTCAACTCGACCGGGGAGCGGTGGCCCGCGTGGACGAGATCCGCGAAACCGTGACGATCCTCCGGTCGCTGAAGGCCGATTACCAGCTCAGCAGCCGGAAGGACGTCAAACTCCTGGTGGAGGAATCGACTCTCTCGGTCGACGGAGAGGCGCGGGAGATTTTCTCGGTCGTCGAGTCATTGGGCGGATTCGGCGACATCGAAACGGTGGGGGAGGCGCCGGATTCCGCTCCGGCGGTAGTGACCCCCATCGGAACGTTCCATCTCGACCTGTCCTCCTCGCTCGACGTGGATGCCGAGCAGGAGCGCCTCGGAAAAGAGCTGGCAAAGCTCGATAAAGCGATCGAAGGGGCTCGGAAGCGACTGGCCAATCCGGCCTTCACGGAGAAGGCACCGGACCACGTCGTCGAGGGGGCCCGCCAGCAGTTGGAAGAGAACGAGCGCAAGCGTGCCGAAATCGAACGACTCCTCGCCTCGCTGGGTTGAGGCCCGCCGTGCGCTGGCCGCGTGGTTCCGGGAGAATGCCCGGGATTTGCCCTGGCGTCGCGAGAGGTCGGTCTACCGTACGGTCGTCTCGGAGTTCATGCTCCAACAGACCCGGGTCTCGACGGTCCTTCCTTACTTCGATCGCTGGCTGAAACGCTTTCCCGGATTCGCGGAACTGGCGGCGGCGGACGAGGCGGAGGTGCTTTCCCTCTGGCAGGGGCTCGGCTACTACTCGCGGGCGCGGAATCTGCACCGCCTGGCGGGCGGGATCGTCCGGTCCGGAATTCCGGAGGATGTGGAAGGATGGCGGTCGCTTCCGGGGATCGGTCCCTACTCGGCTGCCGCGATCGGTAGCCTTGCGCAAGGCCTGCCGGTGGCCGTTGTGGACGGGAACGTCGTCCGGGTTCTGGCGCGCCTGGCCGGGGATGACACCTCCTGGAAAGGATCGGCGGAGGCGGTGAAAGCGGTCGGACCGATGGCGGACGAGTTTCTCGATCGCGAGAACCCGGGCCGGCATAACGAGGCCGTGATGGAGCTTGGGGCGCTGGTCTGCCTTCCCCGGTCACCCCTCTGCACGGTCTGTCCGCTTGTGACATTCTGTGGCGCGGCGGCCAGGGGGCTGGCGGATCGGATTCCGATGATCGGAAAACCCAGGAAGATCGAGAAAACCGTCCTCCGGGCCTGGGTGGTTTCCGGCGACCGGATTTTGCTGGTGCGGTATCCGCAGAACCGCCCCCGCCTGGCGGGTCTGATGGAACTGCCCGAACTCTCGGACCTTCCCGGGGATGCAATGCCGGAAGAAGAACCCATTGCGACGCACAAGCGGGGCATCGGCAACGAATCGATCACCGAACGGATTCATCGGGTCACGCTGGTCGCGCCGGATGAACTCTCCCCGTCGGAAACGCAGTTGGAATGGGTGAAGATCGCGGACCTCGGGAACAGGCCTCTCTCGGGACCCCATCGGAGATGGATCGAGAAACGCCTGGAGAGTGATGCGGGTCCGGCAAAGGGGGGGTAGCCAGGGGCCTTTCAAGACCTGAAGCTCCGACTGATTGCGGCAGACCGGGTTCGAACCTCGAAAGAATCGAATCTGCCGGCTGCCCGAAAAAAATCCCCCGCCGGGAGCCCGACGGGGGATTGGTAAAGGAAGAAACAGGAAGTCGGCTCCGGCCTACACGGTTCCGGCGATCGACTTTCCGTTCGAGCACAGATCTTCGCAGGCCTGGACGAGACGCGCCGCCATGCTGGCCTCGGCTTTCTTGAGGTAGCTGCGCGGGTCGTAGGTCTTCTTGTCGCCGACCTCGCCGTCGATCTTCAGCACCCCTTCGATGTTCTGGCAGACGTGCGTGACGATCGGCCGGGTGAAGGCGTATTGGGTGTCGGTGTCGATGTTCATCTTCACCACTCCGTACTCGAGGGTTTCGCGGATGTCGCTCAGGTCCGATCCGGAGCCCCCGTGGAACACGAGATCCATGAAAGCGCCTTCCCCGTGCTTGTCCGTCACCGCCTTCTGGCCGTCGCGGAGGATGGTCGGCTTGAGCTTTACCGCTCCCGGCTTGTAGGAGCCGTGGACGTTGCCGAAGGTGGCCGCGAAGATGAAGCGCCCGATCGGCTGGAGGGCCTCGTAGACCTCCACCATGTCGCCCGGTGTCGTGTAGAGCTTGTCGATCGGCAGGCCCGAGGTGTCGTGGCCGTCTTCTTCGCCGCCCACGCAACCGGCCTCCACCTCGAGGATGATGTCCAGCTCCGCGCATTCGGCCAGGAGCTTCTTGGAAATCTCCAGGTTCTCCTCGAGCGGAACGACCGAGCCGTCGAACATGTGCGACTGGAAGAGCGGTCCCTTGCCCTCGGCGATGCGGTCGCGGGAGGCCTGGAAGAGCGGTTTCAGGAATCCGTCCACCTTTTCCGGATGGCAGTGGTCGGTGTGAAGACCCACGAGGATGTCGTACTTGTCGGCCAGGCGATGGCAGGCTTCGGCGAGGACGATCGCGCCGAAGGCGGCGTCCTTGACGTCGAGGCCCGAGGCGAACTGGCCGCCGCCCGTCGAGACCTGGATGATCCCGTCCGATTTGGCGTCGGCGAAGGCCTTGAGGGCGGCGTTAAGGGTCGTGATCGAAGTGACGTTGACGGCCGGATAGGCGTAATTGCCTTTCTGGGCCGCATCAAGCATCGCAGCGTATTGTTTCGGTGTGGCAACGGGCATGATAGGTTCCTGTTGTGTGTTTGGTTGATGAAAAGAAAAATCGGGACGAAAGCCCGAAACAAACGGGCCCCGGGCGGCATGCCAAGAAGAAAGAGTAGGAACCCTTGGAAAGATAAGGACAAGGAATCAGCCCCTGTAGACTTGCTGCCAAGAAAGCCACGAAAGGCGGCTTGAGGTGGTGTCGCCCCTGGCAGCGGCCCGATCGATGCCCGAACAGCACCGCCCTCCGCGGGTTCGCTCTACTTCGACTTGCCCTGGTTGGCCACGGCTTCCATCG
>CAZBLJ010000173.1:0-6238 GCA_964492605.1 uncultured Puniceicoccaceae bacterium | reverse complement strand
GAATGGAAGGAGAAGGCCCCGATGACCGTCGTCCTTGAGACGACCCAGGGGGATGTGGAGATCGAACTCATGCCGTCGGTGGCTCCTCTGGCCGTGGCGAATTTCGTGACGCATGTTGAAAACGGCTACTACGACGGCCTGACCTTTCACCGGGTGATTCCCGGGTTCATGATTCAAGGGGGCGATCCACAAGGTTCCGGTCGGGGAGGAAAATCCATCTGGGGCAGGCCCTTTCCCGATGAATTTTCCCCGGACGTGCGGTTCGACGAGAAGGGATTGCTCGCTATGGCGAATGCCGGCCCCGGAACGAACGGCAGCCAGTTCTTCATCACGACCAGCACACCCCGTCACCTGAACGACAACCACACCATCTTCGGCAAAGTGACCAGTGGCTACGAAACCGTCGAGGCCATCGGGAATGTCCAGACCGGCCGGGGCAACAAGCCGGTCGAGGATCAAAAGATCCTCAAGGCTTACGTGAAGGAGTAGGGTGACCGGTCCCGGCTCGCGGAGCATTCAGCCTATCCCGTCCCGCCGGAGATTAAACAACCCTCCCGACCTTGTTGGCAATCCGCCTGCAGCGGCCGATAAGTTTGAGGGTGTTCCATGACATCTCCTTCGCAGACGAAAAAGTAAGTCCGCAGGCTCTCGATCGGCACACCCTCGGTCGATACCGTGCAAACGTCCAACCATGGAAAATTTTGCGCATCCGCTCTCTCTCGCATGTGGCGCTACCGGGCGGGCGTCAGCGACGTCATTGGCTCCAAATCGCGCTTTCCCGCCCGCCTCCTCAGCCAGTTGAGGCCCTTCCAGACCGAGGAAAAACGGACAATGCGCAGGACCAGTCGGTCGCGACCGGGAAAGTCGAGGAACATCAATCCGGCCAGGACGGTAAGGATCCCTTGGCCGGGGAGGACCAGCATGGCGATACCGGCCAGAAGCAGGACCACCCCGAAAGCGTTCCTGGCCGCGATGAATACGGGCCGAAGGACAGGATGCCGGATCCACCTTTTCCGACGGTAAGCAGCGTACCGGCGAAAATAATCGATCGGCAGGCGTCCCACCAGATACGGTACCGCCAGCAGGGCACCCACGAAAAAGACGACCGATCCCAGCCCGATCCAAAAGAGCAACCACTGGTGCGCATCCGCCCATGAAAGAACCCTATCCATACCCTTCACCGTTACCGACGGTTTTCCGGGATGTCCACGCAATGCCGTCGAAGCCCCCCGGACAGGCTTTCACGCTGGAACCCGCACCGGGGATCTGAAAAAGGGGCATCCGTAGTCCGGATGCCCCTACAAGCACGGAAATTTTTTCCCGACCGACGGTTCAGGCTTCGTGATTGTCGAACCAGTCATCGACTTGCTTCTCCGCTTCATCGCGGGTCACGCCGTAATGCTCCTGCACTTTACCGACGAGCCGATCCTTATCGCCGTCGATTTGCTGCAATTCGTCGTCCGTCAGCTTTCCCCATTGTTTTTTGGCGCTGCCGGACATCTGTTTCCATTTTCCTTTCAAGATATCGGTGTTCATTTCATTTTCCTTTGGTTGTGGGTTTTATCTTTCCGGTTTCAACGACTGCCGGAGCGTTTCGCCAGCAGCGGTAAAGTGAGCGACAGGGTAAAGGTAACCGCCATGGCGAACCAGGGGCGACGGGGACCGCCGGGGGTGAAGCGGTGCGCGAGGGTTTTGGCTAACTGCGCAACGTTCGCAGCCTGCCGGGTGCGGGTTACCAGCGGTTCCGTTCGGATGGCCGCTTCGACGCGTGCCAGATCCGATTCCTGAACCAGACTGCGGATTTTCAATTTCTGAGCGCGGATTCGAGACATTCCTTATCCTTTTTGAATTCAGCCGTTGTCGTCGCGAAAGGTGCTTCTCCCGCAGCGAAGAACTTCGCCGAGGCAATCAGAAAAACAAGAAAGCCCAGGAGGGACACGGTTCCGAGAATGACAAGAAACCAGACGGTCCCGCTGCCTTCGGTCAACTCCATGCCCAAGGCCAGGATCGAAGCCAACAGGATTTGGAGAAAGGCGAAACCGATGGCGATCGCCCAAGCCGCACGGATGAAGCGCATCTTTTCGAGACGCACTTCTTCGCGCAAAATAGCGAAGCGAAGGCCGACGATCCGGCTCAGGTTCTGAAATAGTTTCCGCTGCATAACCGGCGATGCTTCCGGGAAGGGAGACGATCAATCCTTGCGAAGCAGGAGACTGAGGACGAACCCACCGAGAGCGGCGATGCCGATCGATTTCCAAGGGTTCTCGCGAACCATTTCGTCGACTCCTTTCGAAGCTTCAATGGACTTGGCTCGGGCGATCTCGCCCTGTTCTTTCAGCCGACCCATTCCGTCGCGGAGCGCATCCCGGGCGGCCGCCACTTTTTCGTCAATCGCCTCGCCCGAAGCTGATTTCGCCTCCTTGGCCAGATTTTGGGCGTCGGCGATAAGTTTCTGCAAGTCTTCGACGACCTGCTCTCGGCTTTCACTGAGATCGGAACTTTTGGTATTGGTTTTACTCATATCGGATTTTCGTTGGAGGTTGCGGTTGGTTTTTTCCTGAAAACAAACGCATCCTACCCCCCGTCCCCGAATCCACCCAAGGGGGAATGGCTCCTACTTAAGAAGGAGGGGATCGCAAGTCATCGATTCCGAGTGTTGTTTCTCTTCGAAACCCGAAACCCCCGGGAAAGGAACATTAGGAACACCTCCGGAACCGACTGGACCCTCGACCGGAAGAATCCTTCGGGTGGAGAAAAATTGTGTAGATTCCGGGTTCTTCGACGTTACGATTATCAAATGAAGAATACTTCCACCATCGTGACCGGCATCATCGACGATCATCCTGCCGCCGCATTCGGGCTTGCCGCATTCTTCGAAACGGCTGAGGAAATCTCCGTCGCGTGGACGGTTTCCAATCTGGACGAATTGCAATCCCAATTGCAGGAAAAACCGGTGGACGTCCTGGTTGCCGATTTCAAGGTCGGAGACACCACCATATTGGAGTGGATGGCCGAAGATTCCGCGCCGCCCGTGGTAATCTATTCCGGGTTTTACCTGGAAGAGAACGTGCGGAGCGCTTTCGGAGCCGGGGCGATGGCCTGGATCCGCAAATCGGATTCGCTCGAAAATTTGCAGGATGCGGTGGCAAATGCGGCGGCCGGGCGGAAGACGGTCCGCGACACCGATGAACAGTTTTTCCGCCGGGACCGCTTTGTGGATGTTTCGGAGCGTGAACTCGAGGTCCTCCAACTGATCTACGAAGGGCGGTCGAACGAGGAAATCGGCGAGATCCTCGACATGCAGGTGACCACCGTGAAGACGCACGTATCCCACCTTTTCGCGAAATTGGACGCTTCCAGTCGAAACGAAGCGGTGCACAGTGCGATCGAGCGAGGCCTGCTCGCGACCCCGGATTCGACCTCCCCGGAGTTATACAACCGGGAAACCTAACCGCCGTCCGCCACCTTGCGGGCACGTTCGTATTGGGCCCGGAACCGGTCTGCCAGCTCCCGGGCCAGACGTACCTCGTCGATCGCATCCCCGTCCGAGAGGGTATTTTTGATCGGCCCGGAGGCCTGTTCGAAATCGATCACACCCAGATCCGAGAGAATCCGTTCGGCCTCCTCGGCGACAGCGACATCCCCCCTCTCCCTCGCGGCCAGAATCGCTTCCCACGCCCGCGACAATTCATCCTTGGGATCAATGAAGGCCACCCGGATGATGAAGCGCAGTGGCGTAAAGAGGCGTCCCGTCCAGTCGGGACGGTACACGAAATTCCCAACCTGTTCGTAGGGATTCACCTCCGGCTCGGAAAGAAGCTCCCGGAACGGGGGCTCGTACATCGTCCGGAAGGCGGGGCTGCGCCGGAGCGCGTACTCGATGGGTCCGCCCTCCGTTCCCACGCGCTGCCCCCAGAGCTGCTGTCCCGGATTGGAAAGGACGAACTCCATGAAGAGATCCGCCACTTCCCGGTTCGGAGCCCCGCGGAGGATACCGATCGGATCGGCGGACAAGGTCGAGGCCCCCTGCGGCGTCACATAACGAACGCGGTCTCCACCTCCCCGCATTTCGACCACCTGGGCCTGGAAGCGACCGTAAAAGTCGATGCACATCCCTACCGCGCTGTCGCCGTCCGCCACATCCATGGGAACCTTGGTTGCCGAATCCGTAAAATAGCGGGAGTTCGCAGCGATCTTCTGGATCAACTTCATGGCGTTCATCCAGCCTTCGGCGAGTCCCCGCTCCTCCGCCGCTTCCACGGAGAGCCCCTCCTGCTTCGCGGCATCCACGCTTCGGTGCATCTGCTCCTGCACGATCATTTCAAAGGCCTTCGTCATGGAACCGCTTTTGGTCGGGTCGGCCAACGCCACCTCTCCAAAGAATCTCGGGTTGGCCAAATCCGTCCAGGCGGTCGGAGGTTCCCGGATCCCGAGACGTTTGATCGAGTCCACGTTATAGATGATCCCGAAGCTGGAAAGAACCGCACCGATCCACTTACCTTGCGGATCCCAGAAGACCTCACCGGCAAATTTCTGCGGGAAAATGTCAGGGGGGAAGCGTTCTTCCAACTCTTCCCCGGTTTCCCAAGCCACCAGATTGCCTTTTCCCGACTGTCGTTGGAATTCGTAGCTTCCCCCACCAAAAAAGATGTCCATACCGACGGAAACATCGGACTCGAGAAACGCCTTTCGCGCTTCCATGGCGCTGGTCATGCCGTTCAAGTCACCCTCTTGCGGAAGTTCGACGTCCGGATCGTCAAAAGAGGCGGCGACCTCTCCAGTCCAATCCCGATCCAACTCGTTGATCCAGTAATTGCGGAAAGCATTTTCGAATTCGGACTGAATATAGCGTACGATCTGGGAAGTTCCTCCGATGGTTCTCCAGTCCACATCCACCGTCCGTCCGGTTTTCCCCTCGTACCATTCCCGGAATTTATTCTCGAATTCGAAGCGGATGGCTTCGTTGTGCGGCGTAATTACAACGACCGTATCCTCGGAGTCCCCGATCGTCTCACCCGGCTTCTCCAGCAGGAACGGCAATCCCACAACCCCGGCGATGAGGAGAAGGATGACGAAATACTTCATACGAAAACCGGATCGAAGAGGCTAGGAATCGGGTAAAATGACGACATCCTCGGTGTCGGCGGAAAGAAAGAGGTTGTCGGCCCGGACACCGGCGCGGTGCTTCGGATTCAATTCGGAAACGCGCAAGGGGGTTTCTAAAGATCCGCTCGGGAGGAAGTCATGATGCGCCACTTCCCCGAAATAAACCGATTCACCGATCTTTCCGGGAATGGCGTTCTCCTCGGGTGCCAGATCCTCGATTCGCAACATTTCCGGCCGAATACAGACCACGACCTTCTGTCCCTCTTTCGGGTCGTCCGTAAATCCGCTCAGCACCCCCGAGAGCGAGCCGACCGGCGTTCGAACCATGGCTTCTCCCGCCCCCGCACGCTCCACCGTCCCCAACAGGAAATTCGCCTCTCCGATGAAGGAGGCGATCGTCCGACCAGCGGGCCGGCGGTAGATATCGCTCGGAGCACCGACCTGCAAGATCCGTCCCTTCTCGAAGACGGCCATCCGGTCGGCGATCGAGAGGGCCTCCTTCTGGTCGTGCGTCACATACACGGTCGTCAGCTCGAACTCCTTGCAGATCCGGCGGATTTCCAGCCGCATTTCGTTACGCAGTTTTGCATCAAGATTGGAAAGTGGCTCGTCGAGGAGAAGACACTGCGGACGGACCACCAACGCCCGAGCCAGAGCCACACGCTGCTGTTGCCCGCCGGAGAGCTGATTCGGCTTGCGGTCCGCGTATTCCTCCATGCGGACCGACGACAGCGCCTCCCGCACCCGTTCCTCTCTCTCGGGCTTGGGCACTTTAAGCTCCTTCAGCCCGAAGACCACATTCTCCGCCACGGTCATATGGGGCCAGAGCGCGTAACTCTGAAACATCATCCCCGTCCGGCGCTTGTGCGGCTCGAGAGTCGATACATCTCGATCCCCGAACCACACGCGTCCCTCGTTCGGGAAATAAAATCCCGCCAAAGTCCGCAGCAGCGTAGTTTTACCGCAACCACTCGGACCGAGAAGGAAGAACAGCTCGCCCGGCTCAATCGAAAGGTCGATCCGGTTCAGGGCGACGGTATCCCCAAAACGCTTTACCACTTGTTCGACCTTTATTCCGAGCATATCCCTCTGGTTCTTGGCCCCTCGCGGTTAGAGTCAAACCGAAAGAATC
>CAZBLJ010000172.1:0-6251 GCA_964492605.1 uncultured Puniceicoccaceae bacterium | reverse complement strand
GTCCGTCATCTTCGAATAACCGACTTTCAAAGGGGGAACGGACATTCTTGTCCGTCATCTTCAAAGAACCGACTTTCAAAGGGGGGAACGGACATTCTTGTCCGTTTTCTTCAAACTTTTTGAATCACGACGCGTCCGTGTAACCGACCCGTTTCCGGATTTCGGCGATTTCCGGAATGGCGTTCAGGGTATCGGCTCGGCGGCGGTCCTCGTCCGACGGGGGGCGGGGAGGTTGCACCTCTTTGGTTCTGATTCTCGGGCTTCCGTCGTCCGATCCCCATTTCCATTTGAAGGTCTCCGGCGTCGAGTAGGAACGGAGGCCTTCCGCCTGCGATGAGCCGATGAACTGGAACAGTCGGAGGGTCTCTTCCTCCGGTGCAGCCAGAAGGTCTTCGTACCGCACTACGACAGCTCGATCCGGGTTCCTTTCCGCATGATCGACCAGGTTGCGGGTGATCGGCACCCAGTAGCGTCTGGCCAGAAGCCGTTGGCCCGCCAGGCCGGGAAACCGATCAAACTTTTTCCCCCACAACATGCGGCCGACCGACCGCACCGTGTCGTAAGCATCGCGGAGCAGAATGATTTGTTTCGCTTGTGAATCCTCGGGGATCCGCGGATAGCTCGAGGATTCGTGAAACCAGGCGGGCCGTTTGAGCAGAAGGAAGGGTTCGGGAAATTCCTTTTCCAGTTCGGAGCGCCGTTTCGCCGAGGGCAGCGTTTTCTGGAAATTGTTTTCCGGCAGATGGGCGATGTCGGGTGCCGTTGCCAGGAGGGCCTTCAAGAGGGTCGAACCGCTCCGCATGGTGCTCGCAAGAACGACATACCCTCGTTCGGTGCCGGTTTTATCAGTTGTCATGGTCGGCAACGGTTTTCGCCGAAAGGGGGCCGGGGTTGCAATCGGAATCGGGGTCCCGGAGGACACGCAGACAGGCTTCGATGGAGGTGGCTTCGCAAGTCTCCCTGCCCGGCATGCGGATCTTCCAGCGGATTTCGCCGTCGGTTTCGATCAGGAAAACTTCCGGTTGGCCGGTCTTTCCGGTCGTGGAGATCGGTTGCCATCCCTGCCGTTCCAAGGCCCGCCGGGTCCAGAGTCCGGCAGGGCCTTCTCCCTCGACGCGGATCGGGGTTCCCTCCCGTCGGGTCCGACGAAACCGGGCCTGGGATGAATCGAAGCGGATTCGGTCCGAATCGAAGGCCTTGCCGATGATCCCGGCCAGAGCGAGGTCTTCGGGGGTGCCCTCGTGAAGATGGTGGGATCTATCGAAGAGGAGAATTCGGTCCGCGTGTCGCAGCGCCGAGTCCAGATCGTGGGTCGATAGAATGATGGTCAGGTCGCGGCTGCGGCTGAGCCGGGAGAGCGTATCGAGAAGCTCGATACGCGCCGGGAGATCGAGAAAAGCGGTCGGTTCGTCGAGAAGAAGCAGGGGCGACTCCTGGGCCAGTAAGCGCGCGATGGAGACCCTTTGCCTCTCTCCATCGCTCAGCTCGTCCACGAGACGCTCCCGAAAAGCAAGTGCGCCGGTTTCCGTGAATGCGCGTTCGATGGCTGATTCATCCTTCGAGGTCAGGCGTGCCGTCCACCCGGAGTGGGGATGCCTCCCCAGTGCCACCAGTTCGGCGGCGCTCATTCCGGCCGGGACCGGGTCGCGTGCCGTCAACATTCCCCGCTGTCGCGCGAGGGAGCGGGGGGCGAGTCCGGCGAGCGCTTCACCCCGCAACAAAACCCTGCCCCCGAGCGGTGGAAGCAGGCCGGCCAACGTGCGCAGGAGCGTACTTTTGCCGATCCCGTTGGGTCCGAGGAGACAGACGAGCGACTGCGGCGGCAGCTCCAGAGAGACCGGGCCGCCGACGATCGTCGAAACGCGGGCGTTTCTTCGATAGCCGAATACCAATTCTTCGGCTTGGAGAAGCGGCGGATTCATGCGGGAAGGGTTCCTTTCCGTCCGCGCAGCAGAACCGTCAGAATGACCGGGGCGCCGACCAAAGCGGTGACGGCATTGACCGGCAGGGTAGCGGTCGATCCCGGCAGACGGGCGATGAGATCGGCGAACAGGGCCAGGCTGGCCCCCATGAGGAGAGTGGGGACCATCAAGACCCGATGGTTTCGGGTGCGGAGAATGCCCCGGGCGAGATGGGGAACCGCCACGCCGAGAAACCCGATGGGTCCGCAGAAGGCGGTGACGGTGCCGGCCAGAATAGCTACGGTCCCCAGGATTCTGAGACGCGCCGCCTCCACGTTCTCCCCGAGAAGACGAGCCTGATCCTCGCCGAGGAGCAGAGCGTCGAGGGATTTGAATTGCAGGGCCCCGAGAAGGATGGCACCGAACGCAACGGGACCGAAGATCCCGAGTTCACTCCACGTCACCGATCCGAATTGCCCGAAGGACCAGGAGAGAAAGCTCTGCAGTTGCTCGGGCATGGCGAAAAAGAGAAGCAGGCTCACCAAGGCATTGATCAGGTAGGCGATCATCAGGCCGATGATCAGGAGGGTCATCACCGAAACCCTTTTGGCGAGAATCAGAATGACGGCGAGGACGAATCCCGCTCCGACGGAGGCGGCACCCGCTACGGTGAGGGATCCCCAGCCCGTCGATCCGCCCGAAAAGGCTCCTCCCAGCGGAGTCGCGACGAGAAGGACGAGAGCGACACCCAGACTGGCCCCCGAATTCACGCCGAGGATGTAAGGATCGGCGAGCGGATTGCGGAAGACGGTCTGCATGTGAAGACCGGCAAGCGCCAGAGCGGAGCCGGCCAGGGCGGCCGTGATGGCGCGGGGGAGCCGGATCTGTTCGACGATAAACCCGTGGGCGGGGTCGATCGGAGCCTGGAACGTCAGGGCTAGCCAGATCTCCCTTGCCGGAACCGCCACCGAGCCGAACAGGAGCGCGGCCAGAAACAACGCCAGAAACAGAGGGACGAACAGCCAGCTTCGCATGGCGGGCAGGCCGCTAGATATGTTTGGAATCGTCGTGGTCCTTTTCCGCGTATCCGGATTCCTGCCGCGCATGATTCACCTTGTTTTTGGCGAGGTAGGCGGTGTGGACATCGTCGGCCGTCATTCCGAGAGCCTGGGCGGTGGAAATCAGGAAGTGAAACAAGTCGATCACCTCGACCCGCGCGTTCTGTTCGTCGAACTCCTGGTACTTAGCCCACCATTTCCAGGGAACCGAATCGATCAACTCGGCAAGTTCCTGTTGCATGGCCCGGGTATAGTTGAGGACCCATTCGGTTTTCGCCGGGTCGTCCAGATCTTTCAGTTTCACTCCGATGCGATCGTTCAGTTGTTCCTGCAGATTGAAAATCTCCTCGAGTTTATCCATGTGCGGGAGTCAAACGGGGGTAGGGGGAGAAAACAATCTCTAAGAAATCGGACCGGGCCGGGAGGAAACTGGTGCGCGGTTGCTCCACGGGGATGGTTCGTTGACGGATGCTTGCAGCGGTAAACGCTGGGAGGGCGAATGTCCCCATGAGCACCGCGTATCTTGACGGAATCGAATCACGATCCTGATCCCTTCTTCCGCTTCAACGGGGGCGGGTTCGGGTCATCCGTGATGGCGAGCAGGCGGTCTTCGAGGAACTTGCGCGCCTCCCCGATATCCTCGATGGCGGCCAGCTCTTCGGCGGAGACGAATCGAACCCGAAGGTCGATCCGGCTGAAGGGTTTGGGCAGGTAGAAACGGTCCCAGGACTGGAGCCGCCACGCCTTGTGAAAAGTGGCGCCGAACAAGAGGAGGGGAGAGCCGGATTTCTTGGACAGGAACACCGGCCCCGGTCGCAGGTGGTACATCGGCCCGCGCGAGCCGTCGGGGGTGAGGCAGAGATCCTGTCCTGATCGGTGGACGGCCAGCATCTCGCGGGCGGCCCGCTCTCCGCGGGTGTGACTGGAGCCCCGGATGATCGTCACCCCCGCCATGGCGAACACGGCGGCGGGCCAGGCACCGTCTTTGCTGGTGCTGGCGATGGCGCAGATCTTGAAAGGTCGGCGGAACCGTTTCTTCGCGATCACCGCGAGCAATATGTGGTTGTGCCAGAAAATCATCTGCACGGGCGTCTTTGGCGCGGTCGTCCGCTCCACGGCCCCTTGCTCGAACCGGATCCGGAGAGTCGACGCCCACAGCTTCACCAGCAAAAGGGCGGGCCAGAGAAGGAGCCGTCGCCCGAGCGAAGGACGGTAAATCGGCACCGCGACCCCATCGTAGGTCTCGGTGAGATTTTCGCTCTGTTGCGCATTCTTCAAGACCAGCAGGCAAACGGGAATTTCTCTCCGGGTCGAGGCGGAAGAAGGTGGTGCACCAGAGGGACAGGCTCCAGCGAGTTTTTGCGATTTGCCGGATACGCGGCTTGACACAGCGGTCCGGATTTTTTTTGCTCTTCGTTTCCCTTGCTGCGCGGCTAGCTCAATTGGATAGAGCACCTGACTACGGATCAGGAGGTTAGGGGTTCGACTCCCTTGCCGCGTGCCATGAGCAACTGGCGCTTCTTCAACGCCCGGGGACCCCAAAGCATCGTGGATTACTCTTGTTCGCCGGGTGCGTGGGTTTGATCGGAACCCGGACCAATGAGTCTGGAGGGTTTTTGCGCACGACACGACCGCGAACGGCTGTTTTGATCGTCATTCATGAGCGATTCGTCACCTTCTCGAACGCGGCACTGTTTTCTGGTTCTCGGGATCTGTGGCGGTCCGTTTATCATTGGTATGGATATGCTCTCGATCGGGGTGGCGCTCGCTCCGATGGGGGCTGACCTGAGAGCTTCGCTCTCTACGCTTCAGTGGTTTATGTCGGGATATGGAATCGGAGTGGCGACGTTTCTCATTTCGGCGGGTAAACTGACGGATATCTTCGGGGCACGGGCGATAAACGGAATCGGGCTGCTTCTCTTTGCGGCCGCTTCGGTTCTGATGGCGCTGGCTCCGAACAGTGGGGTGGCGATTGCCGCCCGGCTCCTACAGGGGGTGGCCGGGGCGTTTATGGTTTCGAGTAGTCTTGGGATTGCCGGAGAGCAGTTTGAGGGGGCGGTCCGGTCCCGCGTCTTTTCCATGATCATGGCAATGGCGGGCCTCGGAATGGGATTGGGTCCATTAATCGGAGGTGCGTTGATCCACTGGTTCGACTGGCGGGCTGTCTTCTGGGCGAATCTTCCGGTGACTCTTCTTTGCTTAGTAAATAATATTTCCATCTTCCCTCGCAGGCGACGAGGACCCAGGCAGTCATTTGATTTCGTCGGCCTCGTCTTTCTTTCGTTGACGGTGCTTTTTCTGGTGGTGCCGTTGAGTCAGGCGGGGGAGTGGGGGTGGGAGTCCATCCTTACGCAGGGACTTTTCGGAGGTTTCGCCATCTGCCTCGCGTTTCTCTGGTTTTGGGAAAATCGACAGAAGAACCCGCTGATCGATTTTTCCGTTCTGGCCGTCTCGGGATACAAACCGGCGAGTCTTTGCGCCTTTCTCTCCTACTTCATTGGCCTTGGATGGCTGTTTCTTTTCAGTCTCTACCTGCACCATGTGAGGGGCTTGAGCGCTTGGGAGACGGGTCTTTCGTTTCTTCCTTATGCTGCGGCGTATTTTCTGGGCGGGTTGCTCTCGAGTCGGCTGGGGCGGTGGATGGGGTGGAGGCGGTTTCTGTTTTCGGGAATGTGCATTCTGACGCTTGGAGTCGGAGGCCTCTCATTTGTTGGCAGCGAGACTTCCTATTGGTTTTTGGGCATAGGATTCACCCTCGTGGGACTCGGCTACATTTTTTCCAACAATGCAGCGATGTCGCTTGCGCAAGGGAAGATGCCACCGACAAAGTCCGGGGCTGCCTCGGGTATTTCGATGATGGTCCGCTGGCTTGGTTCGGCTCTCGGCATTGCCGTCATGACGTTGGTCTTGCACGGAGTCAGTCGGGCTGAACTCGACGAGAAGCTTGAGCGCCGAAACTCAGCTCTTCCCGAAATTCAGCTTCTGGACGCTCTGACCGAGGAAGGTTCCTGGCATCGAACTCTCCACTCTCTTCCAAAAGAGAAAGAGGAAGAGGCATTGGAGCTTCTTGCGTCTTCTTTCACTGTCGGAGTTGGATGTGGATTGTTTGTCTTGGCCGGATGTGGCACCTTGGGGTTGTTCTTGGTCGGGTTCGTGGAACGTCCCTGCGGGGAGAAGGAAGAAACGTGAAAGGTTTCTGAGTCAAAACAGAATCGATCTATTTTATTTGACAATTTCGGGAAATCGAGTCTTCGGAGAGATTGGATGGCTTGAGCTGAGATCCACAGGCGAC
>CAZBLJ010000171.1:0-6277 GCA_964492605.1 uncultured Puniceicoccaceae bacterium | reverse complement strand
CTTCGAAAATCCGAGGGCCTCCGACCCGTTGCGCGTCGAAACACCACCGCCAACCTCTCCGCATCCCCGAAGCCGGATAGTTCCGCAACGACAGGCATCGGCTCGTTTGTCTCCACCAGGAGCCGACGCGCCGTCGCTACCCGCATCTCCGTAAGCATCTGATAGGGAGTCCGCCTCAGGTATTCCCGAAAACGCCGCTCGAGGGACCGCCTCGATACCCGCAAACGTCCGCAAAGATCCGCCACGCCGACCGGCTCCCGATGATGCCGGTCCAGCCAGGCCAACGCCCTTCGCAGCATGGAATCCTCCACCCGGAAACGGTCGCTCGATTGCCGGACTTCCACCCCGCTGGGAGGAATCAGGATCGGCTGTTCTACCGGTCGCTTGCCCCGCAAGAGATCCGCCATGGCTTCCCCCACAACCGTGCCGATTCTCCGCCAGGGTATCTGCACGCTCGAAAGAGACGGAAAGCTCAACTCGGCGACCAGCGAATCGTTATTCGCTCCGATCACCGCCACATCGTCGGGCACCCGGATTCCCGCGGACAAGCAGGCCTCGCAAAGATGCCGACCCAGGGGATCGTGCACGGCGAAAATACCGATCGGCTTCGGAAGTCCCGCCAGCCAGGATACCAGATCAATCCCCGGCTCCCGCACGTCTTCCAGATACCGCCTGTCCCGCGGCTCGGGCTCCCGAAACCGATAAGCCTCCAACCCGTTCGCCGCAAGTTCCGCTTCGAACCCGTCCCGGCGTTGCCCCGCGTAAGGAAGATCGTTCGAAAGACACGCGAACTGCCTGTAGCCCGCCATCAGAAAACGTCTCGCCGCCTCCCGGCCCACTTCCCGGTCATCCACATCGACCGACACGCAGCCCGGATATACCCGATCCGAATCGGCGATGACCGTCGGATACCCGAGTTCCAGCAGAAAATCCGTGATGTCGGGCAGCCACTCCGTTATCATCCCCGACGGTTCGAAGCCCGTCAGGAATTCGTTCAATTCCTCGCGCGGGCGATGGATCGAGAGGATTCGGAAATCGAAATTATGCCGCACGAACGGCGAAAGCCCGGCCGTGAGCCGACGGATGAAAACCTCCGACATGACCACCGCGATACGAACGGGTTCGTGGGAACGCTCCGGCGACGGCAATATGGCTGAACCTTGACGCAAATCGACAAAAGATAATCGCATTTTGCGGTTCCCGGCGAGCCGAAAATTCGCTACCCTCCTCCAGTATGAGCGACTACTTCCCCACTTCGCGGATTCAGTACGAGGGTCCTGACTCCAAAAATCCCCTGGCCTTCAAGCACTATAATCCCGACGAGAAAGTCGACGGCAAGACGATGCGCGAGCATCTGCGTTTCGCGGCTCCGTATTGGCATGTCATGCGGAATGAACTCGGCGATCCCTTTGGTGCCGGCACCGCGCAAATGCCCTGGGACGATGGCGGCGACTCCGTGGAGAACGCCCTCAAGCGGGTGGATGTCTTCTTCGAGTTTCTGGACAAGATGGACATCGATTTTTACTGCTGGCACGACCGCGACATCGCGCCCGAGTTGAACGACCTGGCCGCCAGCAACGAAGCCATCGAAAAGGTGGTTGCGAAACTGAAGGAGAAACAAACCGAGCACGGAAAGAAACTACTGTGGGGAACCGCCTGCCTTTTCAATCACCCCCGGTATGCACACGGAGCAGCGACCAGCCCGGACGCCCGCGTCTATGCCTATGCCGCCGCACAGGTGAAAAAGGCGATCGAATGCACGAACGAGTTGAACGGCCTCGGCTACACCTTCTGGGGCGGCCGCGAGGGCTACGGCTCCCTCCTGAACACCGACATGAAACGGGAGTTGGACCATCTCGCGGCCTTTCTCCATATGGCGGTGGATTACGCGGACAAGATCGGCTTCACCGGACCTTTTTATATCGAACCGAAGCCACGCGAGCCCACCACCCATCAATACGATTCGGACGCCGCCGCCTGCCTGAACTTCCTCCGCGAATACGGCCTGATGGACCGTTTCCGCCTCAACCTGGAGACGAATCACGCCACCCTCGCGGGTCACACGATGGAGCACGAGCTGTCCGTGGCCGTGAACGCCGGCATGCTGGGAAGCATCGACGCCAACCGGGGAGACCTCCTGCTCGGATGGGACACGGACCAATTCCCGACCGACATCTATGGAACGACCCAGGTCATGATGAAGGTGCTGGAGATGGGAGGTTTCACGACCGGAGGTCTCAATTTCGATGCCAAGCGACGCCGCGAGTCCTTCGAACCCATCGACCTGATCCACGCCCACATCGGCGGCATGGATACCTTTGCCCGGGGTCTGAAGATCGCAGCCGCCATCCGCGCGGACGGCCGGTTGGAAGAATTCATCCGGCAACGCTACGCCTCCTTCGACGAAGGGATCGGTGCCAAGGTCGAGAGCGGCGAATGCTCCTTTGAAGAGCTGGAAAAGGCGGCGCTGGAAGCGGACGAACCCGTTCTCGCTTCGGGACGCCAGGAGATGCTCGAGAATCTGATCAACGAGTTCATCTGATGCGCTCCTGGCTGGGCATCGACGCCTCCACGCAGAGCGTCTCCGCGATTCTGGTCGCAGACGACGGCTCGGTCCTCGCCGAGGAGTCCGTCAACTTCGGCGCAGAGCTTCCCGCCTACTCCGCCCCCCACGGATTCATCCCGGACGGACCGGACGGAGAGGTGCACGCGGATCCGCTCATGTGGCTGGACGCCTTGGAACTGTGCCTTCAAAAACTTCGGGCGAACGGTGCCCCCCTCGACACCATCGCCGGCATTTCGGGCGCCGGGCAACAACATGGAACCGTTTACCTGAACGACCGGTGGCCCGCCGCACTGGCCGGACTCGGCGACGCGGACTCTCTTTCCCAAGCCCTCAAGCCAACCCTCTCCCGCAAAACCTCTCCGATCTGGATGGATGTCTCCACCGGGCAACAGTGCGAGGAGATTGCAAAAGCGGCGGGCGGGAGAATGGAAGTCTGCCGCCGCAGCGGATCGACTCCGGTCGAACGATTCAGCGGGCCGCAGATTCGCCGCTTCGAACGGATCGACCCGGAGGGGTATGCGGAGACCGCCCGCATCCATCTGGTCAGCTCCTTCCTCGCCTCCGTTCTGGCCGGTGCCGAAGCTCCGGTGGATCACGGTGACGGCGCGGGCATGAACCTCCTGAACCTGGAGTCGCTCGACTGGGATCCGGTTTTATTGGAAGCCACCGCCACCGGTCTTCACGACCGCCTGCCACCGGCAAAGCCGTCCGGAACGGTTGTCGGTTCCGTCTCTTCTTATTTTTCAAAAAAGTTCGGAATACCGGACGCCACCCCTGTCGTTGCCTTCACCGGCGACAATCCGAGCAGCCTCGTCGGGATGGGGGCCGCCTCCCCCGGCTCCATGGTCGTCAGCCTTGGCACAAGCGACACGGTCTTCGCCGCGATGCCGAAACCGAAAACCGATCCCGAAGGGTTTGGTCACGTTTTCGGGAATCCGATGGGCGGCTTCATGTGCCTGGTCTGCTTTCGCAACGGCTCCCTCGCCCGCGAAGCCATCCGTGATCGACTGGGGGGCGATTGGGTCGTATTCGAACCGGAAACCCTGGACCAAACCCCACCGGGCAACGACGGAAACGGCATGGTCCCGTTCTTCGGGCACGAGATCAATCCCCGGGTCGATTGCAGCGAACCGGTTCGGTTCGGCTCACCGGATTTTCTCGATAACCCCTCGACCCCGGCCCTCGCCAGAGCCTGCCTGGAAGGTCAATTCCTCAACCTTCGGCGCCAGACCCGTTGGATCGGCATCGCACCCGAACGACTCCTCCTGACCGGAGGTGCCTCCGCCAACGACGGAATCGCGCAGACCCTGGCGGACGTCACCGGCATCCCGGTCGAGCGTCTGGCGGTTTCCGGCTCGGTAGCCACGGGTGCGGTGCTCCGCGCCGCCGAAGCCCTCGGTGGCAACACGACCGCGATGAAGAAAAAACTCTGCGCCCCCGATCCGGCCTCCCGCCGCGAGCCGCGGAAGGATGTGGAGAAGGCCTACGCAAAGTTGGAAGAGGCTTTCGCGGGCGTCATCGGGAAACTGCGAAAAATTTGAAGGGATGACGCGAGAGAGACTATGGAACTAAACGAGTCTCCATAGGACGCAAGGAGGGACCGACCATCACCGATCGCCCCGCTACTCCCAGCCATCCACCAGCGAAAAGCTTCCCACGTCGAAAAGACCTTTGTCTCCGATCTTCAAAGACGGGATCACCAGGAGTGGCATAAAGGAAAGGGTCATGTAGGGGGAACGCAGTCCGCAGCCCGCATCCTTGGCCAGACGGGTCAACTGCTCGAAGGCGGAGGCCGCTTCCCAGGCATCCCCCACACCCATCAGCCCGGCAACCGGAAGCGGATAAACCTTCTCCTGCTCGGGACCGCAGAACGAGAGAGCACCTTTTTCCCGAACAACCGCATTGATCGCACGGGTGAGGCTCTCGTCATCCGCCCCGACGGCCACCACGTTGTGGGAATCGTGAGCCACGCTTCCGGCAATCGCACCTTTGCCTAGTCCGAAGTTCCGGATCAGCCCGACACTCGGAGCCGCGCGCTCGTAACGGTTCACGACCGCAATCTTCAAAAGGTCCCGTTCCGGATCGGAGACGACCCGTCCGTTCGAGACGGTCGGCACCTCGGAAGTGCGATCGGTCACCAACTGCCCGTCTTTCGCCACGAGGGTCGCAAACGAGCGACCTTCCTTCGCCTCTATTTGCAGATCGCCGGGCTGCACGGGATCCGCCGCGAAGCGATTTATGGGATCGATGTGAACCGATTCGATCAGCGTTTTCCCCTCTTCGGCCACCCGGCGACCCTCGATCCACGTCTCCTTCACCCGAAAATCGTCCAGATCCTCCACGCGGATGAAATCCGCCGAATCTCCGTTCTGCAACAATCCGACCGGCAACCCGTAATGGCGAACCGGGTTCCGGGTCGCGGCCCGAATCGCATCCATCGGCTTCACACCCTTCTCGATGGCCCGGCGGAGGAGGCCGTCGATGTGCGAGACGACCAGATCGTCCGGATGCCGGTCGTCGCTGCACAGAAAACAGGCATCGGGGCTTTCGAGCAACAGCGGCCAAAGCGCGTCGAAATTCCGCGCCGCCGATCCCTCGCGGATGGCCACCTTCATCCCGAGGGCTACTCGCTGCCGGGCCTCGTCCAGAGTGACGCATTCGTGATCCGTCTGGATCCCGGCAGCCGCGTACGCCTTTAACGCCTCGTCCACCACGCCCGGCGCATGCCCGTCCACCGGTAGATCCCGGTCGAGAGCGCATTGGACGATGGATCGCATTCGCGGGTCTCCGCCGATGACGGCGGGGAAATTCATCACTTCC
Organism: uncultured Puniceicoccaceae bacterium; assembly: GCA_964492605.1. Taxonomy (GTDB): domain Bacteria; phylum Verrucomicrobiota; class Verrucomicrobiia; order Opitutales; family Puniceicoccaceae; genus Puniceicoccus. The sequence goes on along the minus strand of CAZBLJ010000171.1, from coordinate 891 downwards.
GAAAGATAAGCGATGCCTTCGCGGTCGAGCAGCTCGCCGATCTCTTCCGGACCGAAAGAGGCTCCCGCCGTCTCAAAGGGCGTCGCGGGCACGCAGGAAGGGGCGCCGAAGAAAATCTTGAGCGGAGACCGGGCTCCGGAGGCGATCATCCAGTCAACCCCGGGAATCCCGCATACGTTGGCAATCTCGTGGGGATCGCTCACGGTGGCCACCGTGCCGTGGATCACTGCGGCCCGCGCGAATTCGGTCGGTGCCAGCATCGAACTCTCCACATGGATGTGCGCATCCACCAGACCGGGCAGATAGAAAGGCCCCTTCCCCGCCCCCGGATCCTCGTGCAGGTCCTTGATCTTCCCGTCGTCGACCCGGAACCTTCCCGGAAAAACCCGCCCCGCAACCACATCCACAATCTGTCCGGCAAACTCCATCATGACGGGACGAAACCTAAAAGAATCACAGATTCAGTGCAATGGATTTTCTTCGACCAGATCGGGCTGCTTGACTCACCCGCAACAGAAGGAACCATTCGCGCCCCCCGGGAGGGCGGTCGTCCTCGACCGCCGTGCTCCGGGAGGGCAGTCATCCCCGACCGCCGTGCTCCGGGAGGGCGGTCGTCCCCGACCGCCGGGCATTGGCAAGACCAGGCCCCTTACCGAAATCCGACCTACGCTGCCTAGATATTCAAGCAGAGGATCCGACGGGCGTTCCTCCGGGGGAAATAGTTGTTTTTGGGTGAAACCAGCGGAAGCCGGCTTACCCGAAAAGGTCTTTCCGGAGTCCGGTCCCCACGGAGAGGCCGTGCCAATCGGCCCCTTTGAGCGCATGGGGGCGGCTTGCGCGTTTTCCGGGAGGACCGGCTTCGAGTTGTTCCCGCACGAAGCTCTCCGAACC
>CAZBLJ010000170.1:0-6280 GCA_964492605.1 uncultured Puniceicoccaceae bacterium | reverse complement strand
TGTTGTCTTTTCCGCTGATCCGCACGGCGTTTTGCACGAAGCCGTCGGCCAGCGCCGTGTTCTCGAAATCCGCCTTCCGCAGGAACTCTTCGATTCCGCGGTCCCAGTGTCCTGCGACGAGTCCATCCGAGCAAACCAGGAAACGGTCGCCGGGCTCGTAACCGATAGCACCGATCTGGGGTTCGATCTTGTGGACGCCGCCGCCGAGAACCTGCTGCAATTGATGGCCGGTCGGGTGCATCCGTTCCTGGCGTTCGTTGATCTTTCCCTGCCGTCGGAGCCAGCCCGCATGGGTGTGGTCTTCGGTGACCTGGCGCAAATCCCCTCCGCCGGGAAGGTAATAGATCCGGCTGTCTCCGACATGGCCGAAATAGACCCATTCCGGGGTGACCCAGCACAGGCTGAGAGTGGCTCCCATGCCGCGGCACTCCTCGTAATTGATGCCCAGCCAGGTGATCTCGGAGTGGATCTGGTCGAACAACTCGGAGAGGATGTCCTGGAAATTCCGGGAAAACCCCTGGGCGGAACTGAGAAAGGACCGGGGAAATAGCCTCGTGATGCGATCCACGGCGATCCGGCTGGCAAACTCACCGGCTTTGGCGCCTCCCATCCCGTCACTTACCGCGAAAACGAAATCGTTCCTTTCCAGGGAAGCGTCACCCGTTTTCCCGAGATATCTGACCTCCTGTGCGGAAACGGTCAGTGCGATGAAAGCGTCTTCGTTGCTTTTCCGAAATCGACCGGGGTGGGTGCAGCCTCCCCAACGGACCGAATCCGCCCGGTCGACCGGGGTTTTCTCGTTCTCTTCGTTCAATGCGTGCCCTTCCGGGGAGGTCTTCTCCGTATATGGGGATTGTTCCGATCAAATTCCGGATCGGGTTTGCGCTGGGTTCTTGCGGCTCCGCGGACGGCGTTCAGATCTTTCGGGGGAGGGGCGTTTCCTTCTTCGTCGAGAATCTCGGCAAACTCGAAATCGATCACGCAGAACCGTCCGTCCGAACGTCGGTACGTCAGGTTCCGGGCCTCGGCATCGTCGTGTCGGACGCCGTAGCTTTCCAATTCTTCGAAAACGGCTTTTTTCTTCTCTTTCGAGATTTGCTCCACCTTGGTTCCGCAATTCGTGGTGACCAGGTAGAGCTTGTCGGGATCGGCTTCGATGATTTTCGGAACAAAACCGCAGCCCTGCTCCTCCAGATGCCGCAGGACTCTGCATTCGTTCTCGAACCGTTCCTTTGCCTCCTCGCCGAGAAAGGTCTTGTGAACCTTGCCGTCGAAGGCGAGACGGACGATCGAACGCTGCGTATGTTTGGCCTCCTCCATAGAAAGGTGGAAGCAAAGCGGATCGGAGGCGGGATTTCAACCGGTTTACGGCGGGATCGGAGAGATGCCGGAAATCTCGAACAGGCCCCCCGGCTTCACCGAAGCCGTTTGATAAGGAACCGTTACGCAGGCACCCGTCAGGGTGCGAAGTAATCGGTGGTAATTTCGATCGGGTTCGTAATCCGAACCGAATCCGAATCATCCTCGAAATCATCCAGGTCGGGGTCTTCGAAAGGCTCATCCTGCGGCCCGAAAAGCTCGTTCAGAGCCTCCAGATCCAGCTCGATGGGATCGTCTCCCTCGGCGAGGAGGATGAGGGTGCCGGTCTCCCGGAGAACCCCCTCCTCGATTTTCCGCTTCTGCTCGGCCGTCGCTCTCCGGATGAGGGGAAGGCTGGCCAGGGGCGTGTCGAAACCGTTCACCAGAACTGATCGATTCGTGAAGGCTTCGAGATCGAAGTACAGGACGGGGCCCTTGCCCGATTCGTCGGTAGGGATCTCCGGTGAATTCGGTTGGACGAAGGTCATTTGCCCGGGACCCAGAAGAACGGTTGTGTTGTCCGCGAAGGTAACTCTGGCCTCGCCTTCAAGAACAAATATTTTGAAGCCGCCGTCAGCCGTTGCCTCGACGATGATGGTGGTGCCGATAACGGAGGCAGTCGCCGAGGCGGTGACAACTTCGCCGCCTCCTTTGCCCTCGGGTGAATGGAAAAGCAGGGAGCCTTTTCTGAGGTTGATCGTCCGGCTGGTCTCGTCGAAAGAGAAGAGTGTGTTCGAGCCGACACGGGTGATGGTCCCGTCTGCCGCAGCGAGCCTCGCTCTGGATCTCCGACCCGTTTCCAGAAAGTCCGGAGCCTGGAAAAGCTCTCCTTCGACCGCCGGATGCGGTTCCAGGTCTTCGCCCGTAAGGACTTCGACTTCATTCACCACCTCGACGATCCTGGATTCTCGAAGGCCTTGGGGGGTGTCCGCAGGAAATGCGGTGAGGACGGGGAGCAGGAGGGCTGAGAAAATGACGGTGGATTTCATGGGCGGATTTCTGTGTTTTGCTGAGGGGAGGGGGACGGGGGATAAGTGAATTTAATCGGGAAGGATAAATAAAATTCGGAAGCTTCCAAGCCATAAATCTGCTCCGGATTATTTCGTCTGCATGACATAGACGAAATCCCAGTCTTCAGGGGGCGGTGTCGCGGCCAGCGTTGCGCAGCGCTCCTCGTAAAGAGCGGCGCTTTTCGCCAGTTTCGGGTAGGTCGTGCCGAGATGGGCGAACTGCGCTTCGGCCGAACGGAAGTCACGCTTGCGATAATTCTCGAGAGCATCGGCCCAGGGATCCATCCAGGCTGGCTCGGGTTCGGTCACAAAGTCAATGGGTTCATAGATGCGGACGCCCTTGGTCTTTCCTTTGACCCGGATCAGATCGATCTCGCGAAAGCGGATCTCGCTTCGGCACATTTGATAAACCTCTTCGGAGACGAGGATGCCGCATCCGTATTGTTTGGTAGCCCCTTCGAGCCGCGAACCGAGATTGACCACGTCGCCCATGACGGCGAACTCCATGCGGTTCGAGTGCCCCAGGTTTCCGACGAAGGCATCTCCGTAGCTGATGCCGATGCCGATTTTCAGCGGGAGCTTGTCGGGGTCGTCGGCCCACTTGCGGTTCAGGCCGAGCATCCGTCGTTCCATGTCGAGGGCCGAGCTGACCGCGTGGACGCAGTCTTTCTCCGAACCCGCACTGACCAGCCCGCCCCAAACCGCGAGGATGGCATCTCCGATATATTTGTTCAGCACGCCATCGTGTTGATGGATGCTATCCACCATACTCTCGAAATAGTCGTTCAGGTGGGCGACCAGGGCCACCGGCGTGTAGCGTTCGCTTAAGGTTGTGAACCCGCGAATATCGGAAAAGAGGACGGCGATGGAACGGTTGGTCCCCTTTAGAAGGGTTTCCAATTGGGAAGATTCGTCGGATAAGGCATCAGCGACCTCGGGAGAAACATAACGGCTCAGGTAACTTTTGAGCTTCCAGCGTTCGTATTGGGAGAGCGCAAAGTCGTAGGCGATGAAGATCCATCCGCAACCGAGCAACACCCAGAGCACCGGGACGACAGGCAGGATCAGGTGTAGTTGGTTGAAGGCGACTTGGGAGAGAACGAGATAGCCGGCCACCAGAAGTGCCACCCAGCCCGATTTCCAGAGGCCCGACTTGAATTTGAGCGTGCCGATCAGCAGGGCAGCGGCCAATGCGATTACGAGGAGAGCGAAGTGCGAGCGCCTGATCTCGAAAAGAAAAGAATCGTTCAGCAATGATCTTGCGACATGGGCGTGGTATTCGACCCCGAACATTTCGCCGAAAGGCGTCCGGACCACATCCTTGAAGAGGGTCTCGCTGTAGGGTCCGACGAAAACAATGGCATCTTTGAAGGCGTCTTTGAAAAGTTCCAGGCGGTCGTCATAGATAATGTCGAGATAGTTGAATGTCTGAAAAAACCCGCTTTTGCCGCCATAGTTTACGGATGGTAGCTCGAAAACAGGAGGAATCCTGTCTCGAACGGACGGGTCGAAAAGGTAGGCCGCCCGAGCACCCAAAGACAGTTGCTTCTCGATCTTCGGAGCCATTGAGCGTGCTCTTCTGTTGGCTTCGGGGTCGCTGCCCCAATGCGCTCTCTCGGCAAGTGTGTTGGTTTGTAACAAGGCCTGGCGCAGAACGTTGTCCTGATCGCGCCGGATGTCCACGAACCCAAGCATCTCCTCTTCTCCCTCGAGCGGCAACAGGTCCTCGTAAGGAAGCCGCTTCCTGATCCAACCTTCCTCATTCTCCGAGGCGTTGGTGGTGTAATCGAAAGCCAGAACAATCTTCCCGGGATTGGCTTCTATGGTATCGTATAGTTCCCAATCGCCGGGATTGGGTGTCGGAAAGAGAAAGTCCAATGCGACCACTCTGGCTCCGGCATCCAAAAGGCGCTGGGTGACGTGTGCATGAACGGATCGATCCCACGGCCACGGGCGCTGCATCTTCATCAGGGTGGGGTATTCCTCCAGCTCCGCCTCTGCGGGCTTCGTAAGGGTGAGGTCGTCTATTCCTACGATGACGATCCTGGCGTTGTCCTCTTCGGGGTTTTCATAGCCTCTCAAGTGGAAACGAAGACTCAATGCCGATTGTTCGAGACTGCGGGTGATGTCCGTTCGTTCGAATTGCGGCAGGAGGGCGATGCCCGTCAGCCCGCACGTGATCAGGAAAAAGAGGAGAGATCGCTTCCTTTTAAGAAATTTCGTGAGACTCTCGCTACTCCAGGCCTTGCTTTCTTTTTTCACGGATGGTCTCAAGGTGGTTTCGTTGGAAAAGCCCTTTGGTCAGCCTGGGTCCACCCGTGAGGCCGCCGCTTTCTTTTTTAAAAAGACTGCCGCGTCCATCTACGGTCGGAAGGGTCGTTTGCCCGGCTGCTCGTTCAGAGGACCCGTTCGTTCGCCTCCCGCAGCCGTTTGGCAAGCTGCCGGGCAACGGCCAGGAGAAATTCGTTGGCGGCTCGGGGATGTGCCTTGCAGAGTTCTTCGAAGGCGTTCGGTTTCATCTTGAGAACCATGGACCCCGGTAAGGCTTTCACGGTGGCGCTGGCTCTGCCCTTGGGATCGACCAGACAAAGTTCGCCGATGAACTGTCCGGGTTCGATACGCCCCAGAAGGCGGTTGGGGGCGTCGGGGTTCGCGTGACTGATCGCGTGAAACTTGCCGTCGATGGTGAAAAACAGGGCGTCGGGTCGACTCCCCTGTTTGATGAGAAGCGTTTCCTCCGAGAGAGTGAGAACTTCGGTAAAATCTTTCTCCGCCAGAATTTTCCTCGTCTCGTTCGAAATGCCCTCCTCTTCAGAGAGAACACCCATGTTCAGTAGGATCTCAAACTCGCTGCTTGCCATGTACAAATCATCTGATCCCGGGGCGACGTTGGCAAGAAAATAGAGAATGCGGGAACGTCGAGGCCAGGGGCCTTTCATCTGGCTCGCAGTGGGTCGAATTCCCAAAAGGAACTCCGGCTTCAGCCGGAGAGTAAGCCCGAAGTGGGGCAAAATCCCTGAACAAACTTCTGTTTTCTGCCAGATGAAAGGCCCCTGACGTCGCGGCACATGGGAAGGTTTCGGCTTTCCCCGGGCGGAAAACTTCGGCACATTGGCCGTGTGGAAATCGAAATCCTCGGCAATGGCGGGGGTCTTGGTCTGGGCGAGCCCACGACCTCGATCCGGGTAGGTGATGAGGTCCTTCTGGATGCGGGAAGCGGATTGGAGCAACTTGGCATCGAGCGGATCCGTTCGATCAGGCGTGTCTATCTGACGCACGCCCACCTGGACCACCTGAGCGGGCTTCCCCTTCTGGTGGAGAGCCTCTTCGAATCCTCTCCGGGAGAGGCGGTGGAGGTATTCGCTTTTCCGGAAGTTATTGCTGTGTTGAGAGCGAATGTCTTCAACGGTCAAATCTGGCCGGACTTTGAGAAGATCCCGGAGAGTGGCAACGGCTTCCTTCGCTTGAAAGAGGTGCATGGGGGGCGGGAGCTGCGGGACCCCGCGGGATTCGGGATCGTCCCCTTCGAAACCGATCACGAGGTGCCGAGTTGCGGATATGCGCTGAGATTCGAAAGTGGGAAGGTCTTTGCGTTTACCGGCGATACGGGCCTTTCGGACGGCTTGATTTCCGCGCTCGACCGATTGGGCCCCCTCGAAGTCCTGTTGACGGAATGCTCTTTCCCCAGTCGCGAAGCCGAGAAAGCTGAAAGGTTCGGCCACTTGACCCCGGAAATGGTCAACCGGATCCTGGGCGGGTTGAAGGTTCCGCCCGGCGAGGTCTGGTTGGGCCATCTCAAACCGCGGTTCCGGGAGGAGATCTGCGCTGAGCTTGAGGGTGGGGGGTTCCTCGTGCCGTCGTCGGGATTCCGCCGGGAAATTTAAACGCGAGACTCCGGGGGATGCTCCGAC
>CAZBLJ010000169.1:0-6284 GCA_964492605.1 uncultured Puniceicoccaceae bacterium | reverse complement strand
CCTCGGAATAGCCTCTGGGAGGAGGTTCATTCTATGGGTGTCCAAAAATGACTTTGAACGTTTCAAAATCGAGAACAGAAAACATTTTTATTCTACGTTTGACCCGAATGGCACCATCCGTGATCGGCCCAGAGCGCGACAACGGTGTTGTCGGCGTAAGGTGAGGCTTGGAGCGTGTCCAGCAATCGACCGATACAGTCGTCCACCGCGATGATGGGAATACTGGGTTGGTCGTTGGCTCCAGATTATCATCCGTTGTTGCTCTCGGTTCCATGGTCTCTCGTGCGAATTGCCCTGAGTCCATTCCCGACCCTTGGCGCAGTAGGCTGGGGGGCTTGCCAACCGCTTCCCGCACCTTGCGGGAAAGATGGAAGGGGTTCTGGAAGCCGCAGCGTTCGGCGACTTCTTCGACGGAAAGCCCGGTGTTCCGCAAAGGATTTACGGTGACATGGCCTTATGCATGGGCACTTTCTGCTCGCTTGAACCCGGTTTGTACTTTACGCTGTCCCGTCGATATGCAAGAAATCAAGAAATGAAAAATTTGAAACTACTGGTGATCCTTTTTGCCTGGCTGAGTGGAATTTCGATAGGCTTGGCGCAGGAAAACCCATGGCTGACTGACGAATACCGAGCGTTTCTCGACCAACAAATCGAGGCGAACCGCACCAGCCTGGTTGAAGTGCGGGTTTACGATGAGAAGGGCCGACCTCTCGAAGGCGCGAAACTGCACTTTGAACTGCTGAGCCATGATTTCATCTTCGGCACAGCGATGAATGTTATGGTGATGTTCGGGCGGGATCACTCGGAGTCCTATCGCGCGAAAGCGGAGGAGCTTTTCAATGGGATCGTCTTCGGGAACGCCTTGAAATGGTCAAAATTCGAAGATCTTGAGCGCCGCAAGCGATTGGCACCAGCGCTGGAATGGGTCGAAAGCCGTCCCTTCCATTTTCGTGGCCATGCAATGATCTGGGCCCCGACAAAATACAGACCAGTCGTTCCCACGGAAGTGCAAAACGCCATCAAAAGCGGGAATCCTCAAGCTCGCGACTACGTCAAACAGCGGTCCCTGGACCATATTTACCGAATCGGTACCGCCTTCAAAGGTCGCGTAGCCGAGTGGGACGTGTTGAACGAACAGATGCATGAGCGGAAATTGGCAAAGTTTCTCAACCCGGATGCTCCCGCGGCGGAGGCCCCCATCCAGTTGGAATGGTTCCGCACGGCCCGGGAGGCCGCCCCGGACGCGAGGTTGTTTATCAACGACTTCAACGTGCTGCGCCCGTCCGGCTATCATCGCCAGGTGCTTCGTCAGGCGCAATATCTCGTCGAAAATGGTGCTCCTGTCGATGCAGTCGGTGCGCAGGGCCATTTCTGGAACGGTGGAGGAACGCTGACCGCAGAGGAAACCTGGGAACGCTTCACGCTTTTCTCGGACCTTGGGTTGAAAGTGGCCGTTACCGAGTTTGATATGTTTGGAGGCGGTTGGGATCGCGTCGAGGGTCTCAGCACAGACGAGAACAAAGCCTTATTTTTCGAGGCTCTGCTACGCACGACCTTTGCCTTCCCGGAGGCAACCGGCTTCACCCTTTGGGGCTTTTGGGACCGCGTTCACTGGAAAGGCCAGGGAACGCTCTTTTACCGCGATTGGAGGCCCAAGCCAGCCCTGGCCGTATGGCAGGATACCGTTTTCGGTGAGTGGAAGAGCGACGAAAGGGTAACAACCACAGCTTCTGGAACTGCCGAGCTGCGCCTTTTTCACGGAACCTATCAAGTCACCGTCGAGGCTGGCGGAGACACTTACAGCTTCGAGGACTACCTGAAGCCCGGAGTGAAAACGCTGTACTACGGGCTGCCCCCATCCGATGAATTCGAACAGATAACCGGCGAAGATGTTGCTGGCGAGCAATAACTCGTCGAAGTGGTGCTGTGTGCGCAGGGCTTTCTCTGTTTCCGCAACAACGAGATTTTCGAAAAGTCCGCCGTAGAGGGGGTCGCGCCCGATTTCTTCGGGCGACTCGGTCCCGAGTAGCCATGCGGGCAGTGCCGGATCGGTAAAATACAGCCTGGGTGAGAGATCCACCAGGCCGAAGACGGCGTTGCAGCGGATACCGGCCGGGATGTGGCCGGGCCAGCGCAGGATGCAGGGGACGCCAGATTTAAATATCCTGCCGAGATCATTGCTCGTATGTCAGGTAGATTGGTGCGGTGACGAGACCGTAGGGAAGGTTGTTGTTGTCGGGGTCGATCACAGCAGCGATGATGGCCAACGGGACCTTGTCTTCGTCGATACTGAAGGGCTTGTCGGGGTCGGCCTGAAAGTCGTAGGCATCGATAGAATCAAATTCGAACTCTGAGGAAATGTCGATTGGCTCGCCGGTAAGGGTGAGGTCGGCGAATTGAAACTCGACGGCATTGTTCGCCGGAAAGGGCTCGCGACTTAAGGTGTGGAGATGGTCTTCCAGTTTTTCATCGTAGGGACTTACCGGTTGAATGAAGCCCTTGGCCAAGACGACCCGAACGTGCAGACCCTTGTCGCCTTGGACCCATATCTGCGGGCCACCGGTCGAATAGGTTCCAGTCTTGCCTGCGCGTTTGCCGTTGGCAACAAGCTCCACTTTGGTCTCGGAAGGTTGCTCTGTCGCCAAGCCGTGGGAGCCTGCTTGCGTGCCTTTGGCAAAGAGAACACCTGTGGCTTTGGATCCGTCCGCAAAGGTCACTTCGAAAGTCGAGCCGATCAATTCCGCTCCGGAGACACCGCCAACGTCCCAGCGCGGCGAGCTGCCTTTATCAAGCGGACGCTTGCTGGTGCCAGCAATGGAATTCGGGTCCATGTCGATGGCGAAGCCGAGTGATTCGCCGGGGTTGAAGCCATTTTCGTTTCCCGGATCGAAGGTGATCACGAGTTTCTCGTAGCCGCGATCACCTCCGACACCTTGATAATGAGGGGCTTTGGGACCCCGGTGGTGGACAACGCCGGTTTGATCGTTGCGATTAATCGCCAATGGTTTTGCTACACTGTCGCCAGCCTTTCCTTCGGGGTCGAACACGGCGTCAGGGAAGAGTGCCTCGGTAACATCGAGTTCAAAGGCGATTATGTTTTTGCTGCCCGTGTTCTTGAGGAGAAAGGAATTATTTCGGAAGTTCGAACGCTGGACGTTGTTTGTCTCCGGCATGACCTCCAGGACAGCACTGCCGGTCTGGGCGATTGAGATCACCGGAATGGCCATCAAGAATGCCACAAGCCGGAAAGAAACCGAGCAGTTACCGGAGGTCATCGTATTAGTTAACAGGGTGCAAAGTGGGTTCGTCGCGATGTTTTGTGCATAGGTCTGATTTCTGCTACGGGTAGTCTCACCGATTCGCCTCCAAAGGCTCCGCGGGTCGGCTGATTCGCGCGGCAGCTTCGTGCAGGTAGCGCATTTTATCGATGTCTTTGTATTTGCGCTTCATGCTTCGGTCTTCAAAATCATTCGTATCGTCGGGGAGGTCGATATCGAGCGGCGATTGCCCGGTCAGATAGTGCCAAATGACGAGTGCGTTGAGATAGGCACCGTAATTATTCTGGTGCACGTGGTCGCTGTAGAGCATATCCACCACATCTTTGGTCGGGCCATCGTAGATCCGATTGAGCCTGCCGCCGCGCGGGGCCGGGTAATCGTTGAATACTTCCAGCCAAGCCTGCCCGGCAGGAATGTAGCCCGCCCCGATCTTCTCGGCAAATTGTCCGATGCGGACGGGTCCGAGTTTTTGCTGCTCGTCCAGGTTCCAGTAGCTGACATGGGGTTCGAGAAAGACAGGATAGGCTCCGCTCTCCCGAATCCATTCGACCAACGTGCGGGCGTAGGGCTGGAAAACTTCCTCGTGATTGTTCTCGTAGGGACGTCCCCATGGCTGGATTACTACGATATCCCAGCCTTCATCGATGATGGCTTTCACGCTCAACTCGGGCTGGGTCGCAAATTGCTCAACATTGCCACCGCCTTTTCCGGCACCACCGGATTCATAGGTAAAGGGCTGTTCGGAGACCGAGGCGAAATATTCGAGGGCGTCTCCGATCCCTCCGAGCAGACTGTTGCCTATGAACAGAATCCGCGAACCCTCGCGCAATGGGAAGACCGTCGCGTTGGAACCATCATCCACTCGCACCCGCTCGGTAACCGTAGTGATGCCACCGTCCTCGTCCTCCAAGTCAAGCCGGACACTATAGATGCCTGTTGCCGGAAAGGTGTGGGATGTCTTCTCCCCATCAATGCTTGTGCCATCGGGAAACGTCCAGGTCGATTTGACGATTCGTCCGTCATTGTCAAAGGAAGCGCTGGCATCGAAGGTGATTTCGCCACCCGGTTCGGACAGACGCGGCTCGATCCGAGTGCGGGCGACCGGTCGCTGGTTTGCGGCCGCTTCGACAAACACAGTAGTGCGCCCCACGCCCTGGCCTCCGGAATCATCCTCGGCGACGACCGCAACTTCGTAGATCCCCGGCATGTCATACGTATGCGTCGGGTTGAAACTCAGGGTGTCCCTTGTGCCATCGCCAAAGAACCAGGTGTAGCGCATGATTTCGCCGTCGGCATCGGTGCTGGCGGTCGAATCAAAGGTCACTTCGAGAGGTGCGGCTCCCTGCTCCGGCTCGATCCGGATGCGCACCTCCGGCCAGTCGTTGCCCGCCCTGCCTTCACTCGGGGCGTTCATGCTGGCGGGTCCTGTGTTCCGGGTTGTGAGACGGGCGTTGCCGAGAACAAGGTGCCCGTTGCGCCCCAGTCTGCGTTCCGTGGTCAAGCGCAATTCATCGATCCCGCGCAGATCAATCAGCACCGGTAGGGTCTCGCCCGGCTCGAGAACATCAGACTGGTAGAGCAGGCGGTCATCGCCAACAACTCGCAGGGTCGCCCGGTCCTTCGTGTCGGATGGATTGCCGAGGACAAAGAAGAGTGACAAAAATTCCCCACCGAGGTCATAGGTCCAGCCTACCTTGGCGTCCGGCAGGTAGATACCAGTCTCAAACTTCGTCTCGCCGACAGCGAGTGGAGCACCATCGGGACCGGTTTCGAAGAGAATCCTCTTCGCGGCCCCCCCCGTCGGCTTCCCTTCCTCCAAGGACATTTCACCTCGAACAGAATAGCCCTCGATGATCGGCAAATCTGATAAGGGTCGGGCTGCAAGCACAACAGGCAGCAGGCAGACGGCAAAGCAAAATCTAAAGTGAAAAAAGGTGCGGGAGGAGGGGGGACGATTCATTCAGGAATCCTTAGGCAGAAGACACCTGGGGTCAAGATTTGCCGGGTCTCACGGTCCGTAGCTTCTTTGTGTCAAATTATTTTAGTCTGACAAATTTTTCCCAATGCCAGTCATGCGACTACGCAAGCAGACCGTCTTACCGTAGCTGGATGACTTTAGTCGTCCTGCCCGAAACGGCAAAACGCCAGCGCAACCCCGACCGAAACGGATCGCACGACTGAAGTCATGCGACTACGCCAGCACACCCGGCTCAAGGAGGTTCCGCGACACCCATCGATTCACAGCGATTCCAAAGGCGTGCCGCCAGATCTTGTCTCCGAATCCGCTGGTGAAGATTTGCCCGCATGAACCCAACGAGTTCCTGTAGGCGCCGGTCGGGCAGAACGACGGATCCTTCACCCAATCCCAGTACCTGGCCCAGAAGGATATGCGTGAGACCTTGCCGATGGAGATAGTGAGATAGGTCATTATCTCGCGGACACTCACTAAGGCGCCTTAGAGCGCGATGACCATCGCCGGAAGTTTAGGCCTCGTATTGCTTCTAGTTTCGCTTGCGGTGATACCTGGCCCTAGTGACTTGCTCGTCGCAGGCTGCGCGGTGAAGCGCGGCTACAGAAGTGTCGTTCATATGACCCTGGGCATATTGGTTGCGGATCTGATTTTCATACTGGCAGTTGTTTATGGAGCCACGGCTTGGCTGGAGTATTTCAGCCGATACCATGAATGGCTTGTGTGGCTCTCCTCAGGGGTGCTCATCGCTTTTGGAATTTGGATGCTTCGCATACGGATTCGCCCAACTGACTTAAGTTCAACCGCAGAGACCGGGAGAGACTTTAGCTTCGGGGCGGGTAATAATATGATCCGTTTAATTCGCGATTATCCTGAGCCATTCGCTTGTGATCTCTGTGACTTGAGTCGCCCTATGCTGGAGCGGGCGAAGGAACGCATCTCAAAGGAGAAGCAGGCTGGAATTAGAATATTCGAGGGTGATTTCAAGACGATCTCCTTTGATGAGTCCGGTTACGATGTAATCATAGCCGCAGCAG
>CAZBLJ010000168.1:0-6364 GCA_964492605.1 uncultured Puniceicoccaceae bacterium | reverse complement strand
CGAAGTGGGGCAAAATTCCTGAACAAACTTCTGTTTTCTGCCAGATGAAAGGCCCTTGGGGGGCGGTGCCCTATGGCTTGGTCGGCGGTGAAACGTCGATTCCTTTACCAACCGACCGAGTTACGCTTTCCCTGCTTGGTGATGTCGACCTGATCTTCCCAGACGGCCAGTCCGGTGCCGATCTGGGTCAGAGACAGCTGGAAGGAGTAGGTCATCTGGGCGGTTTTCCCGGCGGTCGCCTTGGTCTCGATCAAGCGACCGGATAGCGAGTAGTCGGGCTGAACGGAGGCGCGGTCGGGATCTTCGCCGCGTTGGAACGCATCGTAGGCGGCCTGATCTTTCGCCAGGGGGTCTTCGGCTGTTCCACCCAGGCCGACCGTCGTCGTGGTAACGGCTTTTCCGCTTTGGTTGAGGGCTACCCGGATCCGTTTCGTCAACAAGTTGGTGTCGACCTGTTGCGAGGTGTTGTTGACGATGCGACTGATCGCGAGAACGGCGGGTTGGGTGGGTGCCCGGTCGAGAGCGCCCGAGGCGAGCAGATTTTGTACCATCTGGTCGGCGGCGCGGTTCCAGTCCTGGATGTCGATCCGGTTCACCGTGACGATGGTATTCGGCCCGCTCGAATCCACGTATTTGGCCCCGCCGCCGCAACCGGCGAGAAGGATAAGGAGAGGAAGAAGGAAGCTGGTTGTTTTCATGATTCGTAGGTGAGTGAGGACGGGAAAAAGGGCTTAGCGGATTTCTCGGAGGCTGAGGCGGAAATCGACGACATCGGGCTTCGGGGCCACCCCGCTGACGGTGACCGTCTGCCCGCCTTCCGTGGTAGAGGTCTGCCAGACCGGCTCGGGGCTGGTGACGACCATGCCGTTCTGGCGAATCCATTGGAACCGGTAGGCAAAAGGACGCGGCTTCACCTGGAGGTTTCGGAAAGTGGCCTGGATCTGGAGTAAATCCCCGGCCTGGGCTTCATTGACGGAGACCAGGTTCAGGCGGCGGTTCAGGCTGTTGTCGAACACATCGACACGGCTGTCGACGATCGATGGCGTCGCGTTCGGATTTTCGGGCTCGATGGTATTTACGGGCGAATTGCAGCCGGCGAGCACCACCAGGATCGGAAGAAGCAGGAGGGGGAGTTGTTTCATTGGAGGACGAATTGTTGGATGACTGGGTTGATCGGCGTCGTTGTCACTCGGACCAGAACGACGGAAATCTTGGCGGATTCCAGGGGAACTTCAACCCTTTGATTGGAAGAAGGGAAGGAAAGCGTCAGAATACCGTCCTCCGGTCTGGGAAGCCGGACCCCCTGGATTTGTTTCGGCAAGGTGAACCAGGTCCGCAAGTCCGGTTGGTTGGTCGCGGCCTGATAGAAGATACCGGTGATATCGATGATGGCCTGGAGCGTGCTGTTGTCTTTGGCCTGGCTCCGTGCGATGTAGAAGGCGGCTGCCTTGGTCGCTCCCGCCAGCAGAGCCTGGGTGACCACGAGGGATTCGTGGTCGCGAAACTCCTGGGCGATCACGCGGTCCATGTCGGCGATGACTCCGGTCGTGGCGGTCGCGTCCCCGGCTTCCACCTCCAGATACCGGGGGAAGGGTTCCTGGAAGCGCAACACGGGGAAGGCCGCGGCGAAATAGGGCACGCTACCGCTTCCGAACAGGAACAGCGGCAATTCCAGGGTTTCCGCTTTCCGGGCGGGAGATAAACCGGTTTCAAACAGAACGATCACGGAATCCGGCTGTCCTTTCCCGGCGACGATATCCCGGGCGATCCGGTACTCCCGGCGCAGCCAGTCGGACTGCGGATTGAGCGAGCTGACTCGCTCCATGCTCTTGAGTCCTCGTTCGAGATCCGAAGCGTCTGCGGGAAGGTTCAGGAAATACAGCGCGTCCAGGTAAACCGAAAACGGATTCACGTAAGGCGCATAGGGCTCCATATTGCGGACCGGCTGGTAGAGGGAATCAATCTTCGACCGGGTGGTTGGGTCATCGGCGATTCTCTCCAAATCGACCGTGGAGTCGTCGTCCTCTTCGTGTTCCTTCTCAATCTCATTCTGGAGCTTCTCGATCCGTTTGGAGTTTTCCTCGACGGCCCTTTGTTGCGCGTTGTAGGCGCGATTCAGGGAAACTCTGGCGGATGCGGGATCCTGGAGAATCAGAGAATTCAATGCGGCATAGGTATGCAGCATGATCCGGTCGTACGTGCGGGCCCGATAGATCGTGAGCCCCGGGTTGACCAGCAGGGCCAGACCGGCCTGGGAGATGCGGACTTCCGCCTCCCGGTCCATCTCTTCGATCCGGTTCCAGGTCGATTCGAAAACGTCGTTGCTCTCGTCGATCCGGTCGACCGCCCGGAGAAGGGTGCCTTCCTCCAATCCGAGGAGAACCTCGTTGCGGTGTCCCTCCTCCTTCCCGGATAGCTTCGTTCCGATCGCCGCGGAGCGCTCCCACAAGCCTGCGCTCCAATTTTGCCGCGCCGCGGCGACCTCATCGTTGTAGGTGCTGCACCCGCCCGCGAAGAGGAGACTCAGGCCCAGAAGCGACACCCGGAACAGCCCGAGGGTGTCCGCTGGTGTGCGGTGAGGTCGGCTGCGGCTTCTGCCTGCTGCGTCCGGGAGCATGGCGGGATTGCCTGGTGCGCAAGCGGACGGGACCTACACGCGGGGCTTAGTCGGCGGCCCGACGGACGATCTGGGACTTTTCGATCCCGAAGTCCTCGATGATCCGCGCCTTGCTGATTCTTGGAAGCACCTCGACGACTTCGACCTTGCCGACTTCCGCCTCCATCGAACCGAGCGATTCTCCCGTATCGGGATCGATCATCTCTTCTCCCTCGGCAAAAACCGCCCAGACATCGCCGGGCTCGATGTCGAAGCCGTCTCCGCGATTAAAGGCGACGATCTGCGAAGTCTTTCCCACAATCCGGGCCGGGTAGAGAACATCCACGACCCGGACGGCCACCCGGTTGGCCGTAGCCTGGCCGAGAACGGCGATCAGATTGTCGGACAGCTCGCCGGTCCGGCTGGTCTGGTAGGAAGGATCGTCGGAGACGTCCTCTTCGGTCGTCTCCACCCGGGCCGACTCGAGCAGTTTCCCGGTGGTCGTGTCATAAACTTTCGCAACGGCACCGATTCGCAGGATGCGTTTGGTTGCGGTTTTGCCGATGGCCTCGAAGCGGGCGGTTTCTTCATAGTCCTGGAAATCGGTGACGGTGGTCACCACGAGATATTGGACGCCGCCCAATTGAAAGGCCTTGGCGGTATCGGGGTCGGAAGGATCGAGGTTTCCGGATTGCGCCAGCCCTTGTTCGGCGAGGATGGCCGAAAGGTCGCTTCTGGCGAAAATGTCGAAGCGGCGGGTCTGCTGGAACGCGTTGATCAATTCCGAATCGAGAGACTCGACCAGTCGATTCAGCTCGGCGATGCTGCCGTCCCGCAAAGCGGCGGTCTCCACCCCGGAGTTGATTTCAACGGGGCCTACCGCAAGGGTGGACTTGTCCGCCTGGGCGGAAACCGAAAGGGCTGTGAGAAGGAAAAGGAAGAGGATCTTGTTCATGAGTCGGTCGAGGTTCTAGTTCTCCGGGTTGTCACCCATTAAAGTCCGGTTGTTCTGTTCGATGGTGATGGCCTCGTCCGTGTCGACGCGGATGTCACTCTTCGCGTCGGACCGGATGTCCCACCGATATCCGCTCTGTTCGAACATTTTTGCGATGCCGCGAATCTTTTCCGCCTCGGCGTCGGTCAGCATCCGATTCGTCGCCAGTCCTTCCAGAAAGGCGCTTTGTTCCCGGAAGCGCCGGATCGCCTCGTCCTCGGCTTTCATCCGCACGACCAGTTCCATGTCGGGGCGGATGTTCACGGTGCGGTTCCAGTCCTCGAAGCCCTCGCGTTGAAGAGTCAGCTCGTGGAGTCCGGGCGTGGCCTCCAATTCGGCGGGTGCCGAACCGACGACGACGCCGTCCAGGAGGACCGTGACGGCATCGAGCGTGACGTCTTGCCGCTCGCCGGTGACGTACAGTTGCCCGGAGTCCCGCTCGACGACCTCGGGGACCGTCATGCCCATCCCTCTCGGAATCAAAGAAAACGGGACGGGTTCCGCTGCGGAAACTTCCGGAAGTTCCTCCGGATTCAGGGTCCGGTTCAGCTCTTCGGCGATGCGGGAAGCGGCCATAGAAACCAGATCGCCGGTCGAATTGCCAATGGCGACCGACGAGCTTTCATCGGAACGCAGCGTCTTGCTGACCGTGCCGGTGCCGCCCTTGAGGGATTCTCCGTCCGAGGCGCGAAGGAGGCGATAGGTGAAGTCGCAACGAAAGATCCGGTTCGAGCTTTTGGTCCCGTAGCCGTCGAACTCCCGGACCTCTTCGTTGAAATTGCGAAGGGTGGCCACCATCGCGTAGGACCGCCCGGTTTGGCGGGCTTCATTGAGCGCGGCGGAAAGACGCCGGTTGTAGGGACCCTTTCGTTCCGCGATCATGTCCCCTTCGACGGTCGCGGAGAACCCGCGCCCGGCCAGTTCGGCGGCGAGCGCCGTCCGGAAACTTCTCTCCAGCTCTTCGGCACCGTCCGGGATGATCACCCGGCTGACGACGAACAGGGAGGAAGCGGATAATGACGCCGCGAGAAAGGGAAGCAGGAAAAGAAACCGAAATATCATAAGTAGAGGTGGTGAGTGTGATGGGGAAATCCAGGGGAGGCAATCCGTAAGAGTGCCTCGCGGAGACCCGTCGGGAACCGGCAAAATCGCCTGTTTAGAAGACTCCCGCACCGTGATTTCGTTCGGTTTTTTTCGGATCGTTATCGCCGTGATCCGGGAGAGTGAGCGGGGTGGTTGCAATTTCGCTCTCCCATTCATAGTAGGAGTGCATGGTGAATGAAGCGTCGGCGGGGAAAGCGGTGGTGATCGGAAGCGGTTTCGGCGGTTTGGCTGCCGCGATTCGAACGCGGGCCAAGGGATATGAGGTGACCCTTCTCGAAATGCGCGACAAGCCCGGGGGGCGAGCTTACGTGTACGAGGATCGGGGTTTCACGTACGATGCCGGGCCGACGATCATCACGGTTCCCTTTATCCTGGAGGACCTCGCGGAGGCCGCCGGTCGAAAGATCGAGGACTACGTGAATATTGTTCCCTGCGACCCGTTCTATCGAATCTATTTTCACGACGGCGACGTTTTCGATTACCGGGGAGATCAGGATAAGCTGGAAGCGGAGATCGCAAAATTTCGACCCGAAGATGTGGAGGGGTATCGCAGGTTCAAGGAATACAGCGAGCGGGTGTTCGACCGGGCGTTCACGGACCTGGCGGACCATTCGTTCGACCGGTTTATCGAAATGGTGAAGGTGGCCCCGGACTTGATCCGTTTGCGGGCCGAGCAATCCGTATTTCGCCGGGTTTCGTCTTTTATCAAACATCCGAAGCTCCGGCAGGTTTTCTCCTTCGAGCCATTGCTGATCGGAGGAAACCCCCTCCGCTCAAGTTCCATCTACTCGATGATCCACTACCTGGAGAAGACCTGGGGAGTGCATTTCGCGATGGGCGGGACGGGTGCTCTCGTGAACGGCCTGGTGAAGTTGTTCGAGGACATCGGAGGCCATCTCGAACTGAACGCACGGGCCGAAGAGATCGTGGTCGAAAACGGCAAGGTCGGCGGGGTCCGGCTGGCAGACGGACGCCTGTTTCCGGCGGAGATCGTCATTTCCAACGGAGATGTCGCCAACACCTATCGGAAGCTGGTCAAGCCGCAACACCGCCGCAAATGGACGGACCGCCGACTGGAGAAGATGAAGTACGCCATGTCGCTGTTTGTCGTCTATTTCGGGACGGATCGCACCTACGAACACCTTCCGCATCATTCGATCATTCTCGGTCCGCGTTATGAAGGGCTGCTCAAGGACATCTTCGACAAGAAGATCGTGGCGGAGGACTTTTCTCTGTATCTGCACGCCCCCACCCGGACGGATCCGTCCCTCGCTCCGCCGGGATGCGAGTGTTTCTACGTGTTGAGTCCGGTTCCCAATCTCCGCGGCGGCCAGGACTGGGATGCGATCAAAGAGGAGTACGCCGACCGCATTTTCGCCTCAATGGAGAAGGAGCACCTGGTTCCGGACCTGCGAAAGCATTTGAAGTCGCAGATCATTTTCACGCCGAAGGATTTCGAGACGGAACTCGACGCTTACACGGGGACCGCCTTCCAGTTCGAGCCGACTCTGACGCAAAGCGCATGGTTCCGGCCCCACAACAAGAGCGAGGACGTGGGGAATCTCTACTTTGTCGGAGCGGGAACCCATCCGGGTGCGGGCCTGCCCGGTGTGATCAGCAGCGCCCGCGTCCTGGACCACTTCATCCCGCCGCTTTGAATTCCCTCCCTT
>CAZBLJ010000167.1:0-6429 GCA_964492605.1 uncultured Puniceicoccaceae bacterium | reverse complement strand
GGCTGAAGCCGGAGGTCCGGAATGGCGGCTTTAGCCGTCAAAGCGTTTCCCCGGGCAGCCTCCGGCTGAAGCCGGAGGTCCGTTTTGATTCAACCGACTTCAAAGTCGGAAATGTTCCCGTTCATTTCTCTGAATCACTCGGCTCCGAATTCCTTCCACAGCTCTTCCAGCTGATAGGATTCGGCAATTTCGTGGGTTCGGGCGGCCCCGATCTCGTCGAGCACGACGAGGCGGAGGTGGCCGTTCCGCACTTTCTTGTCCCGGCTCATCGTCGAGAGTAGTTTCTCTACGGGAAGCGGCGCCCGCAACCGGTCGGGGAGACCGTTCAGGGCGATCAAGTGCTGGATCCTCGACACCGAATCATCGTCGACGAAGCCGTTCAGGGCGGAAAATCTTGCCGCCATCAGCATGCCTATGGCCACGGCCTCGCCGTGAAGGTATTCGCCGTAGCCCGAGACCGCCTCGATCGCGTGCCCGAAGGTGTGGCCGAGGTTCAACAGGGCGCGACCGCCGTCGGCGGCCTGTTCCTTTTCGTCCCCCGCGACGATGTCGGCCTTGATCCGGCAGCACCGGGCGACAATGGATTCGAGCACGGGTGACGACGCGTCCAGGGGACCGCTTTTTTCGAGAAGGTGGAAGAGACTTTCATCGGCGAGGAGACCGTATTTGATGACTTCGGCCATGCCGGCGGAGAATTCCCGCACGGGCAAGCTCTCCAGAAACGGCAGCCAGGCCGCTACCCCTTCGGGCTGGAGAAAGGCACCGACGAGGTTCTTGCCGGCAGGCAGATTCACGCCCGTCTTGCCGCCGACCGAGCTGTCGACCATGGCGAGAAGGGTAGTGGGAATCTGGAAGTATTCGATACCGCGGAGATAGGTAGCGGCGCAGAATCCGCCCAAATCGCCCAGCACCCCGCCGCCGATTGCGATTAGAAAGCCCCGGCGGTCGAGACGGTGGGTTGCCAGGAACTGGAGGAGGTCTTCCGCGCGGCCGAGGGATTTCGACGGCTCGCCCGACGGAAGGGTCCACCGGGGAGTATCGGGAAAGACCTCGTCGATCAACGATCCGTGCAGCTCCTCGACCCCGGAATCCACCGCAATGGCGCAGCTTCGACCGTTCCGGATGTGCTGGGGGATGTGTATGGCGTTGATCAGGCTCTCGAACTGCTCCCGTCCGATTTTGATGGGGTAGGAGCGTTCACCGAGGTCGACGGTCAGGGTTTCCATAAAGGCGATCGTATTTCGAAGAATCGGGTTTTGACGAGAACGGAATTCGACTGGCGGACAAATCCTCTTCTCCGGTCAGGGTCGGTCGATCGGACTTGTGCGGGAAGCTAACCGCTCGGGCTGGCTGCGGTGTCGACTCCGGGTCATTCGGATATGCTGCATCGGGCTGGAGTGCCGCGAAGGCCTTGGCATGATCCGGGCTTTCGCTAGCTGTCTTTCTTCGGAGTCAGGTGGTGGACGAGGGTGCCCTTGCCGGGACCGATCTCATCGTCTTCGAACCGGATCACCACCGCATTGGCGGTCTTGAGTTCGAATCCTTTTCCGGTCAGCAGGTCGAACAGAAGGCTGAACCCCGGGTTGTGTCCGACGAAAAGAAACCGGTCGTTCTTTTCGGCGGCTTCAACGGCCAGACGAAGCAGAGTGCTCTCCGAAGCCTCGTAGATCGGGGCGCGGATGGAGAATTCGGACCAGGCGATCTCCCAGGCTTCCCGGCAAAATTGTGCCGTTTGATAGGCGCGGACGGCGGGACTGGTTATGATCCGATCCGGGCGCTCGATCCGCCGGGCGAGGGCCTGCGCGATGATCTTCGCCTCGCGCAGTCCGCGTTCGTTGAGCGGTCGGTCGAAATCGTCGAGGATTTCATGTTCCCAGGAGGATTTCGCGTGTCGAAGGAGCGTGATTTCTTTCATGGTCGGATGCACTTACGGTTTTTGCTTTTTGCGGAAAGTTCCGTCCCGGACCTCGAACACTTCCCAGTCGCCCGGATGACGGTCGGGGGAGAATTCGGTGCCGGTGGCGACGATCTGGCAACTTTCGGGCAGATAGCGCCAGAAAGCGGCCTTTCGGCGCGAATCCAGTTCCCCGAGAACATCGTCGGCCAGCAGCACCGGGTCTTCCCCGGACCGTTCCCGCAGGTCCTGGAAGAGGGCCAGCTTAAGGGCGACGGCCAGGTTCCGCTGCTGACCGTCGGAGGCGAAATCGCGGGCGTCTCCGGACTGCGTCTGGAAAAGCCAGTCGTCCCGGTGGGGGCCGGATTGGGTCGAGCCGAGGAAGCGGTCGCGGTCCTTGCCTTTCTCCCACAGCGCCCGGTGATCTGCCGCGCAGGTGGCTTCGGAAGAGGAACGGAGGCCCAGGCCGGGTTCGTCCAGCCCTCCCGAGATCCGGGAAAAAGCTTCCACGAAGCGGGGGGCCAGATCATCCGTGCCCTCCCGGCGATGGGCGGACACCTGGGCTGCCGCTTCCGAAAGGGGGAAGTCGTGGGCCCGGACCTGTTCGGCCGGTGCGTCCTTTTTCAGGAGCCGGTTGCGCGCGGCGAGGCCCCGGTAATAGCGGCGCAGCGCGTCGTAGTATCCCGGCCGGGACGAGGAGAAATGGAGGTCGAGCAATCGCCGACGCAGGGCGGGGGAGCCCCGGACCACCGCGATATCGTCCGCAGCGAGGACCATGCAGGGAAAGCGGGCGAGAAAATCGCCCAGGGAGGAGCACTTCTCGTCGTTGACGCTGACGTCGCGTCCACCGGATTTCTTGCATTCGAGGAGGATCCGCTCGGTCCGACCGGCCCCGTTATCGACCTCGTAGTAGATCCGGGCGCGGGATTGCCCTTGTTTGACCAGCGGACGGAGATCGGCGGTGCGGAAGGAGCGAACGGCGTGAAGGAGGCCGAGGGCTTCGAGGAGGTTGGACTTCCCCTGGGCGTTGAGGCCGTAGAGGAAAACGCGATTGCTCGCAAAGGAGAGGCTCTCCGCCTGGATGTTGCGGAAGTTTTCGAGATTGCAGAGGCGGATCTTCATTCCGCCGGAATTTGAAGTTCCTGGCCGACCCGGAGATCGTTGGGGCTCCGGAGCAGGTCGCGGTTGGCGGCGAAGATATCCTCCCAGCGAGCGGAGTTCCCGTAAAGGCTCCTGGCAATGGAAGTGAGCGTATCCCCGGGGCGGACGACGTAGACCGCCTCCTGCCCGCCGCCGGAATCGGATGCGGTCCCGGCGGGGTTGCCCGTGCCGGACTCGCGCCCTTCGCCCAATCGTCTCCGTAGTTCCCGGTTGGTCCGCTCCAGGCGGGTCAGGTCCGCTTTGAGCCGATTGTTTTCGGCCCGGAGCCGTTCGACGACCTGGAGCAAATCGGTCTGCCGCTCGCGGTTCTCGAAAGGTTGCCCCGGAAGGGTGCGGGCGAACTCCTTTTTCGCCGTGTCGATCAGCCCCTCGACCTCCGGCGCCTGCCGCGCCTCGGGGCGGAGTTCCAGGAACTTCATGAAGTGGTAAATCGCCAGAACCGGCTGATTCATTTCATCGAGGTAGAGGAGACCGGCCTCGAGATGGGATTCCGGGGAGTCCGTCCGGGAGTCGATCACCTTCAGAAACGAGAGGAGAGCCTGCTCGTCTTCCCCCTGGCGGAGAAGTCGTTTCCCTTGGAGGTAATCCGGTTCGTCGGTTTCTTCGAAGACCGGGTGACTCGGCCCGCATCCGACGAGCAGCGCACAGCAGAGCGCGAACCAGCCGCAACGAAGGGAAAAACGGATGTAAGCGGACCGTTCGGGGACGAGGTGAGCGGTCCAGGCGGCCACCAACGTTCCTCCCTCCCGATCAGCGCTTGGAGAACTGGAACTTCTTGCGGGCGCCGGGCTGACCGGTCTTCTTGCGTTCCTTCTCGCGGGGATCCCGGCGCAACAGGCCCTTTTGCTTCAGGTCGGTCCTGAGTTCTCCGTCGTATTTCTGGAGGGCGCGCGCGATGCCGAGGGAGACGGCACCCGCCTGTCCGGTGATGCCGCCGCCGGTCACCCGCGCCAGCACGTCGAAGTCGTTCTCCTTGGCGGCTGTCTGGAGAGGCGAGAGGACGGCGCGTTGCGCCTGTTCCGTCGGGAAAAACTCTTCCATGGACTTTCCGTTCACGGAGATTTCTCCCTTGCCGGGAGTCAGTCGGATGCGGGCGGATGCGCGTTTGCGGCGGCCGGTGGCCAGAAAAACGGTGTTCGTTTCACTCATGGGAAGGATAATCTCGGTTCTTTAGAAGGAAAAGGGTGCGGGTTGCTGGGCCTCGTGCGGGTGTTCCTCCCCGGCGTAGACCTTGAGCTTCTTGATCATCTCGCGGGCCAGTTTGTTCTTCGGGAGCATGCCCTTGACCGCATTCTCTACGATGAATTCGGGACGCTTCGCCCGGAAGTCGGCCACATTGCGGTAATACTCGTTCCCCATATAGCCGGTGTAGAACATGTATTGCTTCTGCTCCTCCTTGCGGCCGGTCAGCTTCACCTTTTCGGCATTGATGACGACGACATAGTCGCCGGTGTCGACGTGCGGCGTATAGGAAGGCTTGTGACGGCCTCGCAGGACATTGGCGATCTTGACGGCGAGGCGGCCCAGGGTTTCGCCGGATGCGTCTACCAGATACCAGCTGCGCTCGATGTCGGCGGGTTTTGCTAAAGTCGTTTTCATGTGCGGAAAAGCGGGAGAGCAAAGCCGTCCGCACCGTCCTTGTCAATGGGTTTTCTTTCAAAGAAAAATCGAAATTGTCATTTTGCGATTCTTTCTTGCCTTGGCGGGATTCGCACTCTTTTCTTTTTCGTTTCGCAAATTTTCGAGAACCATCAATCCTGCACAGAATATGCAACATCTCCTCTCTCTGGCCCAAGGTCAGCCTCCTCCCGGCGGAGGCCTTACCCCGATCCTTTTCTTTATCCTGCTTTTTGCAGGGATGTGGTTTTTGATCATCGCTCCCCAGCGGAAGCGGCAAAAGCAGCAGGAAGCCATGATCAAAGCGCTCCAGACGGGAGATAAGATCCTCACCTCCGGCGGGATTTACGGTGAGATCACCAACGTGAAGGACGACCGGTTGGTCGTGAAGATCGCCGAAAACGTGAAGATCGAGGTGGGACGTCCCTTCGTGGCGAACAAGATCGAAGACGCTTCCTGACGGGAAGCCGCGAAGGAGAGTCATAAAGATGTCCGGGGGTATTCTCTGGAAGGCAAGTCTTTCGATTGCCATCCTTGCATGGGCTTTGCTGAATCTCGTTCCGTTCGAGGACCGACCGTTTGAGGACTACGTCGTCCAACAATCGTCGGAAGAAGCGGTCGAGGAAGAACTTCCCGCTTTCTCCGCCCTGGTCGGGGAAGCACAGGCGGGCGTCGAGGCGGAACTCTACCCATCCGTTTACATTGGACTGCGGGAGGTCGCGAACGAGCGGCAGATCGATTTGACGCGCTATTTCCCGGAGATCCAGTTGCTCGATATCAAGAATTTGGAGCGCCGCAACGAAACCCTCCTGCGCGAACTTCTGAATCGCTCGAAGAGTAACCTCCGCCTGGGGCTGGACCTTCAAGGAGGAGTGGCCTTCACCCTCAGGCTGGCCGATGAAGCCGTCGAGGACATGGGGCAGTTTCAGCGGGAAGAGCAGCTGAACCAGGTCGTGGAAGTGATGGAGCGCCGCGTGAACGGCCTCGGTGTCTCGGAGCCAACGATCCGCCCGGTCGGAGACGACAGTGTGGAAATCCAGCTTCCCGGCATGAACTTGCGGGAGGATCCGGAGGGGGTCGAGTCGCTCAAGAAACCGGCGCGGCTGGAATTCCGGTTGGTGAACCGCGAAGTCCGCCCCGGCGACGGAGTGCGCGCGCCTCTCGGTTACGAAGCGCTCTTCATCGAGCGCGAGGACGACGAGGGGGAGATGGTCGAGGATGGCTACTTCGTGAAACGGGTCGCCGAAGCGACCGGTGCGATCGTTTCGCAGGCACGGGCGAGCATCGGGCAATCCGGCGGGTTCGAGGTGAATATGGATTTCACCTCGGAGGGAAGCGACCGCTTTGCCGCGATCACCGAAAAGATCGTCGAGGAGAATGCCCGGACGAACACCGTCGGGCAGTTGGCCATCGTGCTGGATGGCGAGCTGAGAAGCGCTCCCTCGGTTCAGGAGGTCATCCGCGGCGGCGCCCGGATCTCCGGCCGTTTCTCCCAGCGCGAAGCCATTGAACTCGCCAACGTGCTGAACAACCCGCTGGAGTATGAGCTGACGGTCGATGAAATGAGCGAGGTGGGGCCGTCCCTGGCGGCGGACGCCCGCGAAAAAAGCGTGCTGGCGGCTCAGATCGGCGCGGGGTTGGTCATCGTCTTCATCATCTTGTGGTATGGTCTCGGCGGGATCGTAGCCGTAACCTCCATCATCGTAAACGTGCTCGTGGTCCTCGGGGTGCTCGCGAGTCTGGGGGCGACCCTGACC
>CAZBLJ010000166.1:0-6437 GCA_964492605.1 uncultured Puniceicoccaceae bacterium | reverse complement strand
CGGCCAAGGGGCTCGCCTCACTCTTCGATTCTTTTCAGCAACTGCTTCCTGCTGTTTTGGAGCGACGGGGTTTCGACCGGGTCGAGATGGTCCCGGGCCTCCTCCACTTCTCCGGCTTCCACCAGAGCCCTCGCCAGCTGTAACCGGACCGCCTCCCGCTCGGCAAGACTGTCGGCCAGGACCATGGTTTCCCGCCACGCTTCGGCGGCGCCCGGCCAATCCGGTTCGGGAACATCGGCGAAGGATTCCGCCCACTGCCAACCCTTCTGAAAATTCGGAGAAAGCCGGAAAGCCTCCTCAAAGGCCTCCACTGCCAGCACCGGCGAACGCCCCTCCTCCAGAGCACCCTCCTTTTCCAGGCGTGCGCCGTGCCGCCTCAACAAACGCCCCAGATCCTCCCGATAGACCGGCTCCTCCGGGTCGAGTTCCACCGCCCGGAGCAGCAGGGCCATCGCCGCCTCGATTTCCCCGAGATCGGCCAGGGTCAGACCCATTAGCTCGTGCACCACCGCGAGGTCGGGGGCCAGGGACCGCGCTTTCCGGAAGGCGGCCAACGCGCGCGCATCGGCTCCAACGGACCGCAAGAACCTGCCGCAAAGAATCCATCCTTCGAGGTTATCCGGATTCCGCCTCAGAAACCCTTCATACCTCTCGGCGATCCTCTGCGAGCGGAGAAGCAAGGTTTCCTCCCCCGCCCCCTCTTCCGAGGCATCCATCAACGCGGCCTGCATTTCGAGAATCGACATCAATTCCCGGTCGGCGGCAGTCTCTTGCGCACTGAGCACGACACTTGCTCCCAACAACCCCCAGAGGATTACCCCGATTCCTTTCATGTTTCTCGAGCCAACAGGATTCCGCCTCGTCGTCAATCGCGCGGCCTCAGTCCCCAAACAGTTCTTGCTGTTCCGGTATGGTTTCCTCTTTAACCGCCTTGAGCAACTCCGAATCGTTTTCGCTCACGCGGTTCACCCGGGACGAAACCGGTCTCCTTTCAAGAACCGCCTCCTCGCGGTTCAAAGAAAACGAATAGCGCCCGCACATCCCGAAAAGATCCTGAAAAATCCGCCTGTCGGCAATCCCGCAACGGATTCGTCACATTCTTTTGCTTTTTCCGGCCCCACTTACGGAACAGTTTGTACCTGAGGCGTGAACAAGATTTCCAACAGACCGGCCTTCCGAGGGTTGAGGCGCATACCGGGGTTATGGACGGTGGTCGCGGGCGCACTGTTCCTTCTGCTGGCGGAGACCGCCCCGGGACAGCCTACCGGGGAACCGATGCGTATGCAGGAGGTGCTGGCCCGTGCGACCGCCGCTTTCCAGAGGGGCGATTATGAAGAGTCCCTCCGCCTGTTCGAAGTTCTCGACACGACCTTCGGACGCGAACCCGAGCTTAAGGAACCCGGAGTGCAGCGCATCCTCCTGCCAGCTCGGGGCTATGCCGAATTCGCCGTCGGCAACTATGACTCGGCCATCGAGAACTTTGCCGGTTTCCTGGAAAAATTTCCGGATACGGGAGATGTGCACGCTTTCGTCCTGTATACCCTCTCCCAGGCGCATCAACTGAACGACCAACCCGAGGAGGCCTCCCAACGGCTCTCCGAATTCACCTCCTCCTACCCCCGCTCTCCCGAGGCGTCCCTCGCAGCCCTCCAGCAGGCCGACCTTCTATTCCGGACCGGCGAGACCGAAGAAGCCCTCGAGCTGACCAACCGCTTATACGAGTCCGATTTCTCCCGGACCCTCCGCACCCAGGCCCGCCTCCGTGCGCTGCAAGTCCTCGTCGACGAGAAACGCTTCGGGGATGCCTTCGTCTTGATCCGCGACACCCGGTGGCGCATTCGGACGATGCCCGAACTCGCCGTGCTCGCGTTCGCCGCCTTGCAGACGGGCGACCATCTGCTCTCGGAGGGAAAGCCCGGCGACGCGCTCCGCTGCTACCGCCTCGTCCCTCCCTACGAAACCCTGCTCGAGCTTCAGGAGCAACAACTCCTCCGAACCGAACGGATCATCGATTACCGGACCCGCAACGCGCGTTCCCCCATGGCTTCGGCCTGGAACGAGTACTACCGCCAACTCGCGGGCCGACTGCGGGTGCAACTACAGGCTCTCGAGGAGATGGACGACTACACCCCCGGCTTCATCCTCCGCTACGGGCAGGCCTTCCTCCGGTCCGAGCGCCCGTGGGAATCCCTCGTGCTGTCCGAAACGCTCGCCCTGGACGAGTCCTTCCCGCCCGACCTTCGGGAGCAGGCCCATTACCAGTGGGTTCTCGCCAACTACGCTCTGGAAGACTGGGAAGAAACCTTTCGGGTCGCCGACCTCTTCGGCGAGACGTTCCCCGACAGCGAACTCGCCCCGGAGACCCTCTACCTCGTGGCGCAGGCCTACCAGGAACAGCGGAAATTCCGCGACGCGGTCGACGTGTACTCCCAACTGCTCGACCTCTACCCGGATCACTCCCTCGCCGCCCGATGGCGCTTCACGAAAGGTTTCAACCTCGCCATGCTCGAGCAATACGAGGAGGCGCGCAGCGACTTCGAACAGTTCATGGCCACCCACCCCGAACACCTGTTGGGGACGCAGGCCGCCCTTTGGCACGCACTGACCCACCATTTCGAGGGAAACTACGACGATGCTCTGGCCGAACTCCGACCGCTGGCCGAACGAAGCGGGGGACACCGCCTCTATCCGGAAATCCGCTACCGGATCGCCACCGCCACCTACGGCAACCGCGACTACGAAGAGGCCCGCACCCTCATCGAAGACTACCTCGAGGAATTCCCCATGCATCAACGGGCCGCCGAAGCCGTGGTCCTGCGCGGAGACATCCTGATGGGCCTGGGGGAACTGATCCGGGCTTCCAACGTTTTTGCCGAAGTAACCCCGGAAGCCGGAGGCCTGTTTCCGTACGCCATTTTTCAGCGGGGCAAGATCTTCAAGGCTCTCGAGCGCTACGACCTCATGATCGACCACTTTCGGGAATACATCGATCGCGAGGATCTGGAGAGCAAGCCGCGGGTGGGAGAGGCCCTTTACTGGCTGGGCTGGGCGCTCCTCCAATCCGGTCGCCCCGAAGAAGCGCTCGCCCAGTTCGACGAAGCCATCGACACCTCCGGAAACGATCCGGCCGCCACAGAGATCCAACCGCTCCTCGCCTCCCTCGAGACCATCCGGCGCGACCTCCTGAAAAGCGAGGAGGCCAGCGACCTCAACCACCCCGTCATCCGGGCGGACAGCTTCAACGACTGGATCGATCAACAGATCGAGACAGCGCTCGAGGAGGATCGGAAAACCTGGTTCAGCCGACTGAAATATTTCCAGGCTCTCCGGGAAAAAGCCCGGGGAGACGAGGAGATGGCGCAAACGATCCTGTTGGAGATCGACGAGGAAGTGCCGCTGGAACAATTGGACCCGGAAGTCATCGGTCAGGTCGGCCTGATTTTCTCGGAGATGGGTTTCGATTACGCCGAGGATTATTTCGACTTTATCCTCGAGAAGTATCCGGATCATCCCGCGCGGGCGGAGGCCTGGTTCGGATTGGCCCAACTCCTGTTCCAGGAGGGGGAGCTGGAGGAAGCCGAAGACCTGCTCCGGAAGTTCGAGGATCAAATGCCCCTCCATCCCCTTGCGGTCCGGGTGCGAATCCTGCGAGGCCGCCTGCTGACAGAATTGGGGGACTACGAGGATGCGGAAAACACCTTCGAGGAAGTTCTCAAGCTGAAACAGGCCCGGGGGATACCCCATGCCCGGTCTCTGGCCGGTCTGGCCGAACTCAACGAGGCGAAGGGTGACCTGAAGCGGGCCATTCCCTATTGGCAGCGGATCTACACCCTGTATCGGGCCTACCCGGACCTCGTCGCCGAAGCCTACTTTCGCAGCGCGCGGCTTTTCGAAGAAATCGGCGACCCCGCCGCAGCCTATCGCTCCCTCGAGGAAATGCTCGCCGACGAACGGCTCCTCACGACCCCTTTCGGCGTCAAGGCGACCGATCTCCGCGACGCCTTGCTGGAAAACCACGGCCCGTTCCCGGAGAAGGAACCCGAACGGAACGCTCCCGAACCCCAACCCCAGGAAGCCTCGTGATGAATCGTCTTCTCTCTTTTTCCTGTTTCCTTGCAACCGGTCTCCTCCAAGCCGCCGAGGAGAACCCGCAACCTCCCGAACGCGTTCCGCAAGTCAGTATCCTCCCCGATCCGGTGGGCGGGGAGATCCCCGAAGCGGAGCAGGACGAACTCCGAAAAGCACTGACCCTTTCCGCGCGCGGCGGCAACCAATTCAGCGGAACCCTGGTCGGCTTCGACGGTGAGAAGCTCTCTCTTCGAACCATCCAGGCGGGCGGCGAGATCGTTCTCTCGTTCCCCACCGAGGACATCTCGGAAATCTATTTTCCGGGAGGCGGCATCCTGGCCTCAACCAGGGACCTGGTCGAGGCCGGAAACCTCCCGGAGGCGCTTCCCTACCTCGAGGCCCTGCTTGTGTCTCGATATCCGGTATTCCCCCTGTTGGGAGAGGAAGAGCGGTCCTTTTTCGCAAACGTGCCTATGGCCGCTCTGGCCATCGACCGTCCCGCTGCCGCCATTGCCTACGTGGAGGCCCTCGATCCGTTTATCAACGAAGACGAAGGCCGCGAAAAACTGCAATCCGCCGAGCTTCTGGGCCGCTATATGCTCCGCCTTGAAGAAAAGGCCGAGGTGCAGGCCGCCGAATGGATCGACGGGCAGGAGCGGTTTCCGGAATCGGCCCTCGGCTTTTTCATCCGGGCGGCCATTCAGTTCGAAAACGCCGAGTACGAGGAATCCCTGCGCACCGCGCTCCGCCCGATCGTCTTTTCGGGACAGATTCCGGTTCCCTACCTGGCGCACTGTTACTCGCTTGCCGTCGCCTCCACCCATATCATGGGGAACGACCGGCACCGGGACCAGCTTCTCACGGAAATGGACGAAAGAAACCTCGACTGGCAATCACTTCGCGCCCTCGGCACCGCCCGCGAGGAGCTGGAGGACCTCGTCATCAAGGATGCCGAAGGCAATCCGGTTCCCCTCTTCGAAGCAACCACCGGCGACGAACGACTCCTCGAAAACCTCGAGGAAAGTGTCGGAAGCGGAAACTTCGTCGACCCCTCCCGCCTCATCCCTCTCTAAACCGAACCTCCATCCTTCCAACGACTCAACCGAATCAACATGAAACCGATCCAAACCTTCTCCCTTTCGACCTTCCTCCTCTTCCCGGCGGTCCTCCTCGCCCAGGAAGAAGCAGCCGCCCCGGCCACCGACACCAGCCTTTTCGGGATGATCCAGCAGGGTGGCTGGGCCATGTTCCCGCTGGCCGCCTGTTCGCTGGTCATGTTTTTTCTGATCATCTATTGCTACCTGGAAACCCGCCGGACCAAGTTCATTCCCGACGCCCTGCTCGGGCAGACCCGCGAGGCCCTGGCCTCCCACGACGTCGAGACCGCCTCCCAGGGCTTGACCGCCAGCAATACGGTTCTCGGGCGATCCCTCGCCCCGGCGCTTCAAAAACTTCGCAGCGACAAGCCGAACCTGAATAAAGACCAGGCCGAGAATTTGTTGGTCGAAAATCTGGAAGCGGAAGAGAACAGCGTCTCCCAGTGGGTCAACTACCTGAACGTAGTCGCGGCGGTAGCCCCCATGATCGGCCTGCTCGGAACGGTCAGCGGCATGATCAGCGCCTTCCAGACCATCGGGGAGGGGGGCATGGGTCGTCCGGAACTCCTGGCCGCCGACATCGGTGAAGCCCTGATCACCACCGCCACCGGCCTGGTCATCGGCATCCCCGCCATGATTTTCTACTTCATCTTGCGCAACCGCCTGGGCCATCAGATGATCCAGACCACCCAAACCGCCAGCGAACTGATCGACACGGTGGAGGAGTAGAATTGTTTTTTGTGGGGGGCACACGCGGCCGTCTCCGCTCTGGCCGAAGGCTTTTCGCAGGACGGTTTTGCCGGGGCCGGGGGAACGAAAGTTTCTCCTCGGTTTAATCTGAAGACCTCTGCATTTTGGTCTGGACTAAAATGCAATCGCTTGCAAATTGGACAATATGGCGGAGCAGCCCCGAATTTACGCATCGATGCTGGCGAGGCATCTCTCGGAATATCGACAAATGGCGATACTGACCGGACCGCGTCAGGTCGGCGACATCCCAAGTGGTATTTGCGCGACTGGGGTGGTTTGAATGATCGTGGCAGTCGGGCCGAGACTCTGATTGCCTGCCATTTGCTGAAAGCGGTCGAGTTTTGGACGGATACGGGCGAGGGGATCTTCGAGTTGCGATACATCCGCGACAAGCAAAAGAGGGAAGTCGACTTTCTCATTCTGCGCGAAAACCACCCGTGGATGCTGGTCGAAGTCAAACAATCGGAAACCCGGCTTTCTCCCAGCCTGACTTACTTCCAGAAAGCGACCGAGGCCGAGTAT
>CAZBLJ010000165.1:0-6501 GCA_964492605.1 uncultured Puniceicoccaceae bacterium | reverse complement strand
TGTCCGTTCTTCGTAAGGACGTCAATTCCCTAAAGGCCCCTGGGGAACTCTTTCCCAGGGGCATTTCATCTGGCCGAAAACAGGAGTTTGTTCAGGGATTTTGCCCCACTTCGGGCTTACTCTCCGCCTGAAGGCGGAGTTCCTTTTGGGAATTCGACCCATTGCGAACCAGATGAAAGGCCCCTGGACTCTTTCCGAATGCCGGAACCGCTTGGTTCACTCGTCCCATAGCCGATTCCGAGGATTTCATGGGCTGATGCGCAACAAGCTGTAGTCGGCCACCTCGGGGACATGGACCGAGAGGATGCCGCTTTCCCACTGCCAGGCAGGTGTTGCGGTCGATGGGCTAAGGTCGACGGAACGGGGTCGGGCGGGTAGATCGATCTCCAGATGTATATCGCGGAGGACGGGGAGTTCCGTGCGGTAGCGACTCCCGCCGCCTGCGTTGATCAGATGAACAACGGTGCCCGGTTTGGACTGTCGAAGGCTGAGGCGCAGCTCGGGATGTCCGGTGCAGCGGAGGCCGGTGTGTGCCCGGGCGGCGGTGGAGAGGGCGTTCGCGACGAGCTGCCGGTTGTCGGGATGCCCGGTCCGGGCGGCACAGCGACCGGCATCGAAGGCGAGGCATACTACCGGTCCCGCTTCTCCGGGATCATCGAGCACGACGCCGAGAGGTTCCGCAGGATCCGGTTCTGACGGATAGGCGACGCCCTCCGGAAAGAGCCGTATGGGCTGGGCTCGGGTGAGCAATACCGATGCGGTATCCGGTAATTCTTCCGCTCGATACCAGTGGCCGGCCGCCGCCAGCCAGGGAAGGTCGAACCCATCGAGCAGCGGGTGTGTCGTCTCGGGTACGCGAAGGTAAGCCTGGCAGGGGCCCGGTTCGTCATGGACGGTGAACGGGTGGGGCTCCTGCTGGAATCGAAGGCCGACCGCCTTCGCCAGCAAACCGGTGGCGGTTTCTCCGACCAAAACCAGGCCGGTGCCCCGGTTGCGGAGGCGTTGGAGTTCCAGAACGGCCTGCTGGCTGATGGCGGGGGCCGCCGGGATGCACAAAGCGGCGTAGCGTCCGTCGGGCACCTCGGCGAGATGCTCCGAATCGATCAGATCATAGGGCAAATGGAGGCAATCGAGGGCGTCCTGGATGCCGTGCATCTCGTTCAGGAAGTAGCGGTGCAAGTCGCCCCGGCGGCGTGCCTGGCAGGCGGAGACGTGGTCGTAGACCAATGCCAGTTTCGCGGCGGATCGCTCGTCCTCGAAGCAGTCTTCGTTATCCGCTAGCCGGTTGAAAAGCTCCCGGATCGCGGGGAATCCGCGCTGGTCTTCGTGCTGTTCGGGAAAGCCGGCAGTCATATTGACCATGGGCGAGCCCCCGTTTGCGGCGACCTGCGCAAGGTAGGTGAGTTGCTCGGAGGGCGGCACGGCGATGCGGCGCCAGGGCCATGCCAGAAAGTAGGAGGCTACGACAAGGGGAGGGTTCCGCGTGAGCCCGGAAATGTAGCGGGTGGTTTCGATGGGATTGGAGAAGCGCTCCCACCCGCCTTCGCTGTCGTCGTTCTGGATGAGGAAGGTCCGGGTTTGCACTTCCACCTGGCTGAAGGTCTGGCCGGCGGCGAGTTTCGAAAAGTGCTGCCCGCCTCCGAGCGTCCAGATGGAATTGCCGATGGTGGGCACGCCCCCCTCATCATGGGCGATCCGGGTAAGGTTGTGCACCAGACCGGCCATAATGGACTCGCGCCAGGTGCGGTATTCGAGGTCGGAGGTATCGGCTGGCAAATCGCGTCCGGAGAACTCCTTCCAACGCCGCCTGGCCTCGGGATTGTGATCGACGCCACCGCCGAAACCGTAGCTGGCCCCGCCCCATTTGATGCCTTTGAAGAGATGGCCGTAGCGTTCCTTCAACTCGCGGACCAGTTCACGGGCGTTCTCGCCCCGGTAAGCTCCGCATGGGGAGGATACCGCGTACTCCTTCGACTTGAGCCGGATGGAGCCGTCGGCCTCCCACATGGCCCAATCCGGATGTTGGCGAGCCACCTCCAGGCGCATGTCCCCGAGGTCGATGACGGGGATGGCTATGATATCCGCATCATGGGCGGCTTGCAGCACCTCGCCAGCCAAATCCCGCCCCGGTGGCAGGTGTTCGCTCGGAGGCTGCCAGGAGAGCGCGGAAGGATAGGCCGTCGTGTAGCCGCCGGCGAAAAAGGTGAAAAGGGTGACGCGCCACTCCCGCAGTTGTGCGATCAGTCGCCCGACATCCACCTTCGCATAGTCGATCGGGTAGATCGTGAAATGCAGTGCGCGGTGGCGCTTCCCCAGCCAGAACGGATCAGCGTCGCTCTCCTTCATCGTCTTTGGTCCCGGTCGTCTCCGGGAAATTCGGGTGATGATTGCAGAGGGGGGGTTCAATCAGGAGACCGGGGCCGAAAGGCAGGCCTCCATCGCATCGGCGAGGCGCTCGACGCTTTCGGGTCGGGCGTTGGTGCCCATGAGACCGATACGCCAGATTTTACCGGCCATGGGACCCAGCCCCGCACCGATCTCAATCTTGAACTCCTCGCGGAGACGGGTCCGAACCGCGGCTTCGTCCACCCCTTCCGGGACGGTGACGGCGTTGAGCATGGGTAGACGGCTGCCGGGCGCGACGAAAAAGTCGATTCCCAGAGCGCCCAGCCGTGCTGCCAGCGTCTCGTGGGCGGCGCGGTGGCGGGCGTGGACGTTTTCAAGACCCTCTTCCAGAATGGCATCGACGGCGGCATTCAGCCCGTAGATCATATTGATGGGGGCCGTGTGGTGGTAAACCCGCTTTTGTCCGGTGTAGTAACTCAGCAGCAGGGCGAGGTCGAGATACCAGCTTTGGCAGGGGGTCTTGCGGTTGCGAATCGTCTCCAGAGCCCGTTCCGAGAAGGTGATCGGAGCAAGGCCGGGAGGGCAGGAAAGGCACTTCTGCGTGCCGCTGTAAGCCAGATCGATGCCCCATGCATCCCGCTCGAAGGGCATTCCGCCGAGGCTGGTCACGCAATCGACGAGAAAAAGCGCTCCGGTCTCATGAGCCAGTGGCGCTAAATCCCGCACCGGCGAAACCGCCCCGGTCGAGGTCTCCGCATGCACGGCCCCTACGAGTTTGAAGTTTTTCCCTTTGAGGGCCGTTTCGACTTTTTGCGGATCGATCGGTTCCCCCCAGGGAAACTCCAGGGTCTCGACTTCGGCACCGGCGCGGCGCGCCACTTCGGCCATGCGCCCGCCAAACACGCCGTTGACACAAACGAACACCCGGTCACCCGGTTCGATGACATTGAGCACGGCGGCCTCCATTCCGGCCGACCCGGTTCCGGAGACGAACATCGTCATGCCGTCTTCGGCACCCATGAGCCGAGCGAGCTTGTTCTGCAAACGGTCGGCCAGGTCGAGGAAAAGTGGGTCCAGGTGGCCGATGGTAGGCTCGCCGAGAGCCGAGAGAACGCGGTCGGATGTGTTGGACGGCCCGGGGCCGAGCAATAATATGTTTTCCATAAGACAAGATTGATTGACTTTGGATCTGTGCTTGGCAATCTGATTTTCAAACGGTTCGAGGAATGGCTTCGAGCAACCGGGAAATTTTTTATGGAATACAAAAATATCGGCAATACGGGACTGAAGATCAGCGTCATTTCCCTTGGGTCCTGGATGACCTTTGGACAGCGTGTGGACGACGAGACGACCGAGGCTTGCATGACGGCAGCCTACGAGGGTGGAGTAAATTTTTTCGACGGCGCGGAAGCTTATGGCAACGGTGCGGCGGAGTTGGCGATGGGGCGCGTCTTAAAGGTAAAGGGCTGGTCGCGTGATACCCTGATCCTTTCGGGCAAAGTCAATCCCAATGCGGGAAGCGGTCCCATGCCGTCGCAGAAAGGGCTAAGCCGGAAGCATGTGCGTGATTGCTGCGAACAGACCTTGATGCGGCTCGGGGTAGACTATCTCGACCTGTATCTCTGCCACCGCCCGGACCCGGATACTCCGCTGCTGGAAACCTTGCGTGCGATGAACGAGTTGATCCAGCAGGGCAAGATTCTGTATTGGGGAACGAGTGAGTTTTCGACCGGGCACCTGATGGAACTATGGCGTTTGGCGGATCGCTACGGCTTGATTGGCCCGATGGTGGAGCAGTGCAGTTACAACATGGTGGGCCGGGAGAAGATCGACGTGAAGCTTGCTCCCGTGATCGATCAATATGGAATCGGGACCACCGTCTACTCTCCCTTGGCCGGTGGTATCCTGAGCGGGAAGTATAACGATGGCGTCCCCGAGAGCACGCGGTTCGACACCGATGTAGAATGGCTCCGCAGGCAGCTCAACGAAGGGATGATCGCGAAGAGCAGGAAGCTCGCCGGATTAGCCGGGGAGCTGGATTGCAGCCAGGCCCAACTCGCCCTCGCCTGGATCATCAAGAACAGACGGGTTTCGACTTGTCTGACGGGTGCGACGCGACCGGAACAAGTCCGGGACAATTTGCAGGCGGTGGATGTCGTTCCCCGTCTTTCGGAAGAGGTCCTGGCCAGGATCGAAGAGATTCTGGCAGATTGACCTCTCCGGGATGAACCGGTTGGAAAACGTGAATTATGAGTATCGAAGAAAGCGAAAATCCTCGCCTTTGTACGTACCGGAAAGGGCGGCCCGACCTGATCTTTCCGTTGAACGAGGACGAACTCTACATCGGTCGGTCTTTGGAAAACGCCATTCGTCTCGACGATGAGAAAGTGTCCCGTCGCCACGCCCGCCTTTTCAAAGATGAAGAGGGGTGGAGGATCGAAGACCTGGGCAGCACCAATGGAATCCAGGTCAATGGAGTGTCGGTGGCCTCGGCCCGGCTCAAAGACGGGGACCGTATCCGAATCGGGAATGAGGAGCTGGCGCTGGAGCTTCGCGTACTCGATAATAAATGGGTCCCCACCTTTGCATTCGATCTTTCCAGCCAACACTCCCACAAGACCATGTTCGGGAATCCCTCTGCCGGAGAAAAGCCGGAGAGGGGTCCGGGAAATCCCTGAGCGGACCGGGCGTTCCCGGTTGAAGCGGGGAACTGCTAAGGTGTCATGAGCGACGAACCCGAAAACCCGTCTTCCCGGGGACGGGATGAGGGGGCCGAATCGAGAGCCGGACGACTGGAGGAATGGGAGCCGGCCTTGCGGGACGATCCATCCGCCAGGACCACTTTGCGGATGGACCGGAGTCCCGGTGCGGGGAAGAAGCGCCCGACCGGAGGCGAGCCGGTCCAGAATGATTTTCCCGAGGGGTTCGTGCCGGGGGCCTTGCTCGGGGCCGGAGGCATGGGGCTCGTTTTCGAGGGAAGGCAGCGATCCCTCGAGAGGTCCGTGGCTTTGAAATGTCTGGCCGACCCCGGAGACGAATCCCGGAGAAAAGCGTTTTTCCAGGAGGCGCTCCTGACGGGAGCCCTCGGACACCCTGCGATTCCGCCGGTCCATGACATGGTGGCCAACCGGTCCGGCTCCCCGTTTCTGGTCATGAAGAAGGTCGAAGGCCGTCGTTGGGACGAGGTCATCGCACGTAAGTCTCTCGACGAGAATCTGGAGATCTTCCTTCGGATGGCC
Organism: uncultured Puniceicoccaceae bacterium; assembly: GCA_964492605.1. GTDB lineage: Bacteria > Verrucomicrobiota > Verrucomicrobiia > Opitutales > Puniceicoccaceae > Puniceicoccus. The sequence continues at coordinate 916 of CAZBLJ010000165.1, read as the reverse complement.
GACGGCGTCGCCTTTGCCCATGAAAACGGGGTGATCCACCGCGATATCAAGCCGGAAAACGTGACCCTCGGGCGATTTGGAGAGGTGTATTTGATCGACTGGGGCCTGGCGGTCAGGCGGAACCCGGACGAAACCTTTCCACTGGGCCTTGGCGGGGCCTCCGGGGCCGGAACTCCGGCCTATATGGCCCCGGAAATGGCCCTGGGCATCGGACCCGAGATTGGTTTCCGCAGCGACATTTATCTCCTGGGTGCGACGCTGTTTCAGATTCTCACCGGATATCCGCCTCATCCGGGAGAAAAGGCGAACGATTCCATCCTCAGCGCCGCCGACAATGAGATCCGGGAAGTGGAAGTCCGGGGAGAGTGCATGGACATCGCTCTTCGCGCCATGGCAACGGAACCGGAAGACCGGTATCCCGATGTGAAGACGATGCAGGCCGCCATCCGTGAATACCGCGAGCACGCCGAAAGCATTGCCCTGAATTCGATCGGGGAGGAGTTTTTGGCCCGCGGAACGTCGGAAAGGGGGTACGAGCCTTTCGCGGAAGCCCAGTCCAGTTTCAAACAGGCGCTACGCCTCTGGCCGGGCAATCGGACCGCAGCGGCAAATTTCCGGCGGTCGCGTCTGGCCAACGCCCGGCTGGCTTTTCAAGAGGGCGACCTCGAGCTGGCGGCTTCACAACTCGATCCGGAGGATGGGGAACAGGCCGACCTGCTGGATGAGATTCAAGCGGAGCGCAGGCGCAGGGAAAAACGGAACCGCCAGTTTAAGCTCCTCCAACAAAGTTCCGTCGTCCTGTTGGCGATCATCGCCCTTGGCTTCCTGGGGTTTTCGCTCTGGGTGCAGCACGAACGCAAACGTGCGGAAACCGCACTCGAGGAACTCCAGACCGAGCAGGAGCAACGGCAGGCCG
>CAZBLJ010000164.1:0-6540 GCA_964492605.1 uncultured Puniceicoccaceae bacterium | reverse complement strand
CCGGAGTTCCTTTTGGGAATTCGACCCACTGCGAGCCAGATGAAATGCCCCTGCCCGGTTGCAGATTCCGCAAGTCCGCATATTGAAAAGGGGATCGAATCGGTTTTACAGGAAAGCGTTGACGGGAGTCGTCAGGCCATTCGCTACAAGCGTCGATTCCGGATTCCGTTCCGCTCGGCGACGCGGTCGTGGGCGGATCGGACGGGATGGATTCTTCGCAGAGGCCTTGGCGGGCGCGGGTGGACATATGCGGAGATGTGCGGGATACCGGGCTTTCCGGGTGCATCCGAAGAAGAGATGGAGGAGAAGATTTCGCGCTGGTTGACTCGCGGAAACGATGGAGACCCGGGTTCGGGGGGGGCGGCCGACTTTGCCCGCTGGAGTCTGGAACAGGTGCAGGAGTGCGACGTCTCGGTCGATTCGGCCGGGCTGCTTGCCTCCGATGAAGATTTGTCGCAGGCGGTGACGGGTTTTTCGGTCCTGAAAGTGAAAGTCGGTGCGTCCTCGGCGAGAGTGGAGCAGGGGCGAGTCGAACGGATCCTTGCGGAAAGTCCGGAGGGATGCCGGATTCGGTTGGATGCCAACCAGTCTCTTTCCATGGAGGATCTACGACGGTGGATGAAGTGGATGACTGAGAATCCGCGAATCGAATATATCGAACAGCCCGTTGCGGTCGGTTGCGAAGGTGCGCTGTTGCAGGAGTTCGGACCGGATGCCGGGAGGATCGCCCTGGACGAGTCGGTGTCGACCCGGGAGGATCTTCGTCGGTTGACGGATGCGGGCTGGCCCGGTCCGTTCGTCGTGAAGCCGATGCTCTTCGGGGATCCGCAGGCGCTCCTGGAGTTGTCTTCTCCGGTGCGGGATCGGGTGGTTCTCTCCTCGGTATTCGAGACGGGGATCGGTTTCGGGAAGCTGCTGCATCTGGCGGAGGGCCTGGGGTCCGGCGACACCGTGCACGGACTGGGGACCCGCGGGTTTTTCGAGGATGCGGAATCGGACGGTTGGGCTCCGGCTTCCCGTTACAGCGGGCGTTTAACGGCCTCGTTTTATGAAGGAATCTGGAATCATGCACTTGCGTGCTCATCTTGAAGAGAATCGGCTCTTCGCCGACGACGAAGCGGAGAGGAATTTCCGCTGCGGACTGGAAGCGGCAAAGGCTCGGTGCCGGTCGGCGGAGGGTCCGATGGCGGTTCGCCCGGTGGTGTTCGACGGGATCGATCCCTGGCAGGTGGGGGAGGCTCTGGCGTCTCTCCTGACCGGTGAGCCGGTGTTGCTGGCTTCGCGCAAGTGGGGGTCCTGGACCTGGTCCGAAGTCGAGAGGCTTTCGGCGATCCCTCTGGAACCCGGGAGCGTGGTGATCCGAACCGGCGGGAGCACGGGTGAGGCGAAGTTTGCCGTTCACACATGGGAGAGCCTGCATTTCGCCGCCGTCCAGATATGGAAGCGAATTCGGGAAAGGCCTCTCTCTGCCGTATTGGATTTGCCCTTACATCACGTTAGCGGATGGATGCCGGTGCTGCGGGCTTTGGTATCGGGGGGACGACTGTTTTTGGCCGTCGAGAGGCGGGATCCGTGCCGGTTGCTGTGCCGGTCGGTGGTCCCGACAACACTCCACCGGGCTCTGCGGGACAAGGACCGTTTGGCTGCCTTGAAGGCTACGGATTTGGTTTTCGCCGGCGCGGCACCCTTCGGCGAAGCCTTGCTGGACCGTGCACGGCGGGAAGAAATTCGCCTGATGCTGGTTTACGGGATGACGGAGACCGCCGGGATGATCGGTTTGCAGAGCCTGGAGGACTTCTGGCGGGAAGGTCCTCCGGTTATGCATCCCATCGGCATCAATGCGGTTGCCGTTGCAGACGACGGAGAGATATGGGTTCGTTCCCTCCAGTTGTTTTCCGGATACTGGGGCCGGGGGCCGGTCGTTACGGAGAAAGGGTGGTGGCGGACGGGGGATCTCGGAGAATGGGGCGAAGAAGGCGGATTCCGTCCGATCGGGCGCAAGGGTCGGTTCGTGGAGAGCGGAGGTGAGACGATCTCCATGGAACGGGTCGAGCGGGTGATTTCACGATTACCGGGTGTCGAGGATTTCTGGCTCGGAGCGGTTCCGGATGCGGAATGGGGAACCCGACTGATTCTCTATTTGGTTTCCGGACGGCAGGCGGACTGGAAAAGCGAACTCAAACAGTGTCTGGATCCGGGAGAGGTGCCCGGCGAAGTGCGGGTGGTCGAGCGCATTCCGCGAACGGTAAGCGGAAAGGTTGATCCGGACCGTCTTTTCGGCTGAGATTCTCCTCATGGAAATGTCCCACGAGACTCTTTACCTCCCTCGTCGGCCCCGCCGTCTCCGCGCGAATAACGCGACGCGGAAGATGTTGCAGGAGACGCAGCTCCGGGCGTCGCAGTTGATTCAACCCTTGTTCGTCGTCGACGAGGAAACGGCGAAAGTGCCGGTGGATTCCATGCCGGGTGTTTTTCGGCTCGGTCTCAAGGACCTGGAGGAGGAAGCGGCCCGCCTGACGGATCTTGGCGTTCGGGGCATCGCCCTTTTCCCCGGGATCGATCCGGCGAAGAAAACGCCGACGGGCCGCGAGGCTGCGGTTGATGCGGAGGGCCTGGTGCCCCGTGCCGTGCGCCGGATCAAGGAGAGCGGGATTGCGGTGAACCTGATCGCCGATTTGGCTCTCGATCCGTATACCTCCCACGGTCACGACGGCGTCCTCGATCCGAAAACCGGCGAGATTCTGAATGATCCCACGGTGGAAATTCTCGCCGAAATGGCTGCGGTGTATGCGCGGGCGGGGGTCGATTGGGTGGCACCGTCCGACATGATGGACGGCCGTGTGGGAGCGATTCGGGAACGGCTGGACGACGAAGGTTTCGAGAACACCTTGATCCTCGCTTATTCGGCAAAATTCGCCTCCGCCTTTTACGGCCCCTTCCGCGATGCGGTGGGCAGTCGACCCGCCGAGGGCACCCCCTACCTGGATAAGAGCAGCTATCAACTCGGCCCCTCCAACGCCCGGGAGGCGATGGTGGAAGTCGATCTGGACATCCACGAAGGCGCGGACATCGTCATGGTAAAGCCGGCCGGGCCGTATCTCGACATCATCCGGCGTGTGCGGGAGCGGTGTGAGATACCGGTGGCGGCGTATCAGGTCTCGGGCGAGTATGCGATGATCCACGCGGCTTCGGCCAACGGGTGGCTGGACTATCGTCCGGTGCGGGACGAGTCTCTGCTGGCGATCCGCCGCGCCGGTGCGGACCTGATCCTGACCTATTTTGCCGGGGAAGTCGCCGCTGAGATGTGCGGGGCGTGAGGATCGGTGGTTCCTGGGGGTTCTGCCGACCGCGAGCAAAGCGGGGTACCGGGGTCGACCGCTATGGAAATGTAATCGGGCTTGCCTGAGCCCTTTCGGGCGGTTGAACTCCCCCAATGAAGTCTCAGAAGGTCGCCGTCCTCGATTTCGGTTCACAATACACCCAGGTGATCGCTCGCCGCATCCGCGAGTGCAACGTTTACTCGAAGATTTTTCCTTGCACCGTATCGGCCGAAACGCTGAGAGAGGAGGGCATTGAGGGGCTGATTTTATCGGGGGGGCCGGCGAGCGTACTCAAGGAGAGTTCTCCGATGCCGGATAAGCGAATCTTCGATCTTGGGGTACCGGTTCTGGGCATTTGTTACGGGGTGCAGCTGATCGCCCATTTGCTCGGTGGCGAAGTGGCCCGGAGCGACCGGAGGGAATACGGACACGGCACCCTTCGAGTGGTCGGCAACAGTCGACTCCTGGCATCATTGCCGAGCGAGATTCGGGTTTGGAATTCCCACGGGGACCGTTTGGTGAGCTTGCCGGAAGGATTCAAGGCGGTTGCAGAGACGGAAAACTCGGAATTCGCCGGGATCGAACACAGCGAGAAAGGGATTTTCGGGTTGCAGTTTCACCCCGAGGTGTCGCACACGGAATGCGGAATCGAGATTTTGCGCAATTTCCTCTTCAAGGTCTGCGGTTGCACGGGGGATTGGTCGATGGCCAATTTCATTGATCGCGCCGTGGACGATATTCGCAAAACCGTTGGCGACGAACACGTGGTGCTCGGCCTGAGCGGCGGAGTGGATTCCTCGGTGGCGGCGGCTCTGATCCACAAGGCGATCGGGAAACAGTTGACCTGCGTGTTCGTGGACAACGGACTGCTTCGCCTTCACGAGCGAGAGCAGGTCGAGCTACTCTTCCGGGAGAATTTCGATATGGACCTGCGGGTGGAAGATCAGGGGGAGTATTTTCTGGAGCGCCTCCGGGGAATCGAGGATCCCGAAGAAAAACGGAAGAAGATCGGGAACGCCTTCGTCGAGGTCTTCGAGATGGCGATCAAGAAAATCGGGGATGTCACCTTCCTTGCGCAGGGAACCCTGTATCCCGATGTGATCGAAAGCGTCTCCATCGACGGTAATCCGGCGGCCTTGATCAAGAGCCACCACAATGTGGGGGGACTGCCCGAGAAGATGCGGCTCAAGCTGTTGGAGCCGTTGCGCCAGTTGTTCAAAGACGAGGTGCGGCTGCTGGGGAGAGAGCTGGGATTGCCGAAAGAGGTTTTGTGGCGACAGCCGTTTCCGGGGCCGGGTCTGGGGGTTCGCGTTCTGGGAGAACTCAGGCCGGAATACCTTGAAACCCTGCGACGGGCCGACGCGATTTTGACGGAGGAGATGTACGCATCGGACTTCTACTACAAAGTCTGGCAGAGTTTCTGTGTCTTCCTCCCGGTGCGGACCGTGGGTGTCATGGGGGACGAGCGCACCTACGACTACGTGGTCGCCTTGCGCATCGTGGAAAGCACGGACGCGATGACGGCCGATTGGGCCCGGATGCCCCACGACCTGATCCGCAAGATCTCCAACCGGATCATCAACGAGGTCGACGGAGTGAACCGGGTCGTGCTGGACGTGAGTTCCAAGCCTCCGAGCACGATTGAATGGGAGTGAGCGGCTCCGCTCCGTTGGCGGACGATTCGATGTGGTTCGTCGAGTTGCAAATGGGAGAAAGTCAGGGATTTAGTAATCAATGCGTGTCGGTTTTCTGTTTTCGATGATTCTTTTCGGTGCCGGTTTGACCGGAGATTCCCGGGCCGATGTCCGGGAGCTGTACAAGACCTATTGTTTGTCCTGCCACGGAGAAAACATGGAGGGGGAATCCGCTCCTTCGATGGTGGATGACGAGTGGACCTACGGTTTCTCGGATGAGGTGATGGCGGACGTGATCCGGGAGGGGAGGCCAAACGACGGAATGCCCGGTTTCGGGGAGGCGTTTTCGGACGAGCAGATTCGATCCCTGGTGATTTTGATCAAAGAAAAGCATGCCCGGGCGTCGCCGGAACCGCTGCCGGAGAAGATGGATACGGGGGTTCGGCAGATCGAAGACCATGCATTCCGACTGGAGACGGTGGCGGACGATCTCGATCTGCCCTGGGCGGTGGAGATCTTTCCGAACGGGGATCTGCTGGTCTCCGAACGGGACGGTCGTTTGTTGAGGATCGATCCGGATACCGACGGGAGAGAGGTGATTCGCGGGATTCCGGAAGTGTATGCGCGGGGACAAGGGGGGTTGCTCGATGTCGCCCTGGACCCCGGCTATGAGGAAAACGGATGGGTCTATCTGTCTTTCAGCGATCCGGTCGGGGGGGAATCCATGACCTCGATCGTCCGCGGACGAATCCAGGGGGATGAATGGGTGGACGAGCAAATCGTTTTCGAAGCTCCCGAGGAATTTTATCTTTCCGGCGGCGCCCACTTCGGGACCCGACTGGTCTTCGAGGGGGATTACCTGTATTTCGCCATCGGGGATCGCCGACGCCGGGGTCACTCCCAGGACCTTTCCAGGCCGAACGGAAAGATTCATCGGATCCATCCGGATGGTTCGATTCCGAAGGACAATCCTTTCGTCGACGATCCCGAGGCCTTTCCGACGATTTGGTCGTACGGGCACCGGAATCCGCAGGGGATGGCGCTTGATCCCGGGACGGGCCGCTTATGGTCGACCGAGCACGGACCCCGTGGAGGAGACGAGCTGAATCTGGTGGAGCGTGGTCAGAATTACGGTTGGCCGGTGGTCACCTTCGGAATGAACTACAACGGGACTCCGATCACGGATCGGACATCGGCTCCCGGCATGAAGGATCCGGTGGTCCACTGGACGCCCTCCCTCGCGGTATGCGGTCTTGCGTTTTACGAAGGTGACGCCTTTCCGGGCTGGACCGGGTCCCTGCTTTCCGGAGGGCTCGCCGGCCAGGATCTTCGGTTGATCCGGCTCGATGGAGAGGAAGTGGCGGAGCAGCAGATTCTGATCAAAGGCGAAGGCCGCATCCGTGACGTGATCGTGGGTCCGGACGGTTTGCCCTACGTGGTCTTCAACGGCGGAGGCCGTATCGTCCGGATGGTGCCGGCGGAGTAGGGGCAAGCCGGAAGGCCGTGGTGCTCCCGCCGGGATTCGAACCCAGATCTACGGCTCCGGAGGCCGTTGTTCTATCCGTTGAACTACGGGAGCAGGGAAA
>CAZBLJ010000163.1:0-6542 GCA_964492605.1 uncultured Puniceicoccaceae bacterium | reverse complement strand
GTTCTCATGGGCCCTTCCGGTTGCGGCAAGTCCACGATCGGCAAACGGGTCGCCGCAGATACGGGCTCGACTTTTATCGACGCCGACGACTTCCACCCCGTCGCCAACCGCCAAAAGATGCAACGCGGCGAACCGCTCACCGACGGCGACCGCTTCCAGTGGCTGGAGCGCCTGCGCGACGAGATCAAACGCCACAACAACCGCAACGAAACCGTCATTCTCGCCTGCTCCGCTCTGAAAAAAGGTTACCGCAGCGTCCTGCGCGAGGCAGGTGTGCAAGTCGCCTTCGTCTATCTGAAAGGCGACCGCGAAACCCTCCTCTCGCGCTTGCAAGCCCGCCCCGACCATTTCTTCCCGCCCGAGCTTCTCGACTCCCAGCTTGCCATCCTTGAGGAACCCACGGATGCGTTCACGCTGAGAATCACCTCCACACCCGACTGTCTCGCCGACCAAATCTCCGCCCGTTTCTTCGACCGCCCGCCGAGGTCTTAGGCACTTGGGAAAATGATCGGGTCGCCGCACGCTGATCCCGCACCTTCTTGTTGAACGGGGCACGATATTTTCACGATTCGGAATTACACTTGCCCGGAGTTCTTGTAGGGTGCCCTCCTTATTCCTGTGAAACGATTCATTCGCATCTTCCTCTGCGGAGCGGTAGTCTTCTGTCTGACGCTGCTCGCTACGCTGGCGACCAGTAGTTACTGGCTGCCTTGGGCGGCTCCCGGATTGCTGCGGATGGCGGGGTGCGAGGTGGATTCGGCCGAGCGGGGAGAAAACGGCGAGTTTGTTCTCCGGGGGGTCCGCTATGAGAATGCGACGGTGGATGTATCGGTCTCCGAGTTTCGCTCGCCGATGCCACTGCCTTTGCTCTGGCACGGGTGGCGCGGTTCGGCGGCCGAGGCCGGAACGATCCGAGCCGAGGGATTGGAACTGCGTTGGTATCGGTCCGCCGATGAAAGAAAAAACGAGGAACCCGCGCCCGGACCCGGTGAAGTCCTGGAGGAGATTCAAAGAGGATTGATGCTGGCGGACCGTTGGCTTCCTCCGGTCATCGGGAAGGATTTTTCGCTGGTCCCGCCGGACGATCAACCGCCCTATCATTTGAAGGATGTCTCTTTTCGGGGGCGACAATTAAAAGCTGAACTGGAAGCCCGCGACGATCTTCCGGCCTTCCGGATCGACGCCGGATTTCCCGTGGACCAAGCCTGGACCTTCCAGGCGGAGATCGACGCATGGAATCTGGTTCTTCAAGGGAAACTGAACGACAAAACCTCCGTTCCACGGTGGGAAGGCGAAATCGAACGGGGATCCGGCACCGGTTCGTATCTTCTAAGGTGGGAAGAAGATTCCTGGATACCTTCGGAAGCCGCACTGTCGCTGGAGAATTTTCAGATTCCCGAGGGGATGGCCGGAATCCCGAAGGACTTGGAGCCGATTCGGATCGAATCGCTGAAGCTGGAATGGGACGGAAGAAGTTACACCGCCCAAACTCGCCTCCAGGCGGGCCTCGCTGCGGAGGAGCTTGCCGCAGATCTCTCGCTCGGCGGCGATTTTGACTCGGTCGAGATTCAAACCCTGCAACTCCGCGGCTCGTGGATCCGCCTGAACCTCGGCGAGCCGGTCCGGCTCGATCTAAAGACCTGGAAACCGGAATCTCCGTTCCGATTCTCGGCCTTCGCGGAACTAGCCGGACAGGACTACTATCCGGCTCGCGGAGTGCTTAGCGGAACTCTGGAGACCAGTTTCGAGATCGATGGAGATTTTCCCGTTCGTTTCATGCTTTCAGGAAAAAATCTGCACGCAGACGGGCGTTCCGTCCGTTCGGTCGATTTGGAGGGAACCTTGAATTTCCCGAACCTGGCCCTTGATGCGCTCCGGATTTCTCTTCCACAGGGCAGTGTGGCGGAGGCCTCCGGAGGGGTGAACCTGGAGAAGCAGACCCTCGCGTTGCAGTTGCAGGGAGATATGCAGGCCGCCGATCTGGACGCGATGGCGGGACGGGCAACGGGCCTCGATGGCCGCCTTCACCTCGAAGCGGAAATATCGGGTCCCTGGAACAAGCCCCTCCACGGCGGTTCCCTCCGAATCGGAAAGTTTACTCCTCCCGAAGCCGTGCCGTTGGCCATCGACCTGAAATGGCAGGGTGATGGTGCGGACAAACTTACGACCGATCTCGAAGCCGACACCGGAGAAGAATCCGTCCGTCTTCGGTCCGGGTGGTTCCGTCAGGGGAAGGTCGTAAGGGTCAATGTCGAAGAATTGAAGTGGCTGAAGTCGGGTAAACCGTTTCTGGCCTTGGCCGAGCCGGCGGAAGTGCGGCTGGACGGAGCACACCTGGCGGAGTGGCCCTGGAAGGGATTGGCCGTCGACGAGATCGCGCTGACGGGAGACGACCGTAAATTAAGTTTATCGTGGAGTCCGCCGGTCTCCGCATCTCTTCAGGTTAACGGGCTACATGCGACCGACCTCTCCGGGTGGCTATCCCGAAAAGAACCGCTCCCCGACCTTTTCCTCGAAAAGGCATCGCTGACGGTCGAAGATCTCGAACCCGTCCTGATTGCGAAAGCCGACATCCGGGGATCCTGGCGACCCGACTCCGAGGCACCGTCCTTTACCTCGCAAATGCGTGTCCGATCCGACGCGGCTGGAGTGGCGGTCGAAGGAATCAATGTCGCCTACGGTGAAACTCCCCTTCTCGCGGGAGATTTGTCGCTGCCGGTCACTTTGCATCCGTGGATCTTCACCGCTTCGGAACCGGATGAACCTTCGGAGTCGAAGGAAGATGCGGTTCCGGACGACGATTCCCTGGGTCGTGCCGCAGGGAAAGGCTCATTCTGGAAAATCCCGGCCAACGGGAAACTCGGCGGATCGCTTTCGGGAAAGTGGAGCCCGGCACTTCGGGATCAGATTCAAGAATGGGGCGGCCCCTCCCTGGAGAAAGCCGATCTTGAGTTGAGCCTTGAGGGGACGGTCCAGAAGCCGGAAGCGCGTCTTGCGCTGAATCTTGATTCGATGGTTCTCGAGGAGGAATGGGTCGGAGAGGATTTTCCGAAGGTGCGCAGTCTGGCGATAGATCTGGTCGTGAACGCGGAAAAGGTTCGGCTTAACCAAGGTCTTCTCGAACTGCGGGATTCGGGGATCCGCTTCACCGGGGAGTTGCCTTATCCCGACCTCCTGAGGGAGTTTCGGGATAAAGAGAAACCCGATCTTCTGAAATGGCTCGATTCCCTCCGCGCCGATGCCGAGTTGCGCAACTGGAATGCCGGTGTCTGGAAAGACCGCCTGCCCGTCCTTTTCCGCCCGCAGGGAAAAATTACCGGAACCCTCGGAGTCGATCCGGGTCTGCAAATGAGAGGCGAATTGCAGGTTAGCGATTTTGCGGTGAGGCCCACTCTCTATTCATCGCCCATCGACAATATCCATGCCACGATGAATTTCCAAGGGCGGCACGTCCGGCTTCACAATGCGGGAGCCTCCGTCGGAGGCGGAACATTGTCGGCCAGCGGGACCCTGAACCTGGAGAACTGGTCCGACCCGCGCTATGAGTTCAAGGTCTCGGGAAAAAACGTTCCAGTCGTCCGCACCACGGATATGATTCTGCGCACCGATGCCGACCTGACCTTCGCCCTCGCGGAGGGAGAGAAGACTCCGCTGGTGCAAGGGGATTTGAATCTGCGGAACAGCACCTACCTGATAAATTTCGATCCGTTTGCGCCCAATATCGAGACGGGGCCGGGAAATCGTCCGCCTTATTTTTCCGTTACGGAGGAGCCGTTTGCCGGTTGGCGGCTGGACCTGACGATCACCGGTCAGGACTTTCTTCGGGTGCGCAGTTCGCTTTTCACGACGGAACTTTCGGCGGGGCTGCGCCTGACCCGCACCCTGCGGAACCCGTTGCTTCTGGGTTCCGTTCGGGCGACCAGCGGACGAATCCGGTTTCCCGGTATGAGCATGAGGATCGAGTCGTTGGAGGCATTCGTAACTCCCGAAGAACCGAATCTTTTACAGATCGAGGCTGACGCGATCGGTCAGAACCGACTTTATGTGGTCACCCTGAACGCCTCCGGCTCCACGGAAAGTCCGCAGATCCAATTCTCCTCGACGCCCACGCTCAGTAACGCGCAGATCGTTCGTTTGCTCGCCACCGGCAGCCTCGAGGGAGGAGGTGCCGGGGCGATCGGCCTTTATCTCGGGAAAGCGTTAATGGGACCCGGCACCGGCGAAGAAACCCTGGCGGATCGACTGAGCGTGGAGATCGGGCAGGAAGTGACCGAGAACGGGCGCTCGACGGTGGAAGTCACCTACCGCTTGACCGACCGCTGGTCTCTCGAGGGGGATTATGACCGCTACGACACCTACAACGTGAACCTCGTCCGGATTCTTCTTGAGCGATAGAGCACATCGAATCGGCCTGGTTCTGTGGCTTGTTGTCCTTGGTTTTGCCTGGTTTCCGGCCGGTGGCACGGTGAGCGCCCAGGAGAATATCAGCATCCGCGGGATGGGTTTTTTCACCGACATGCGTTTGAAAAACCGACTCTCGTTCCTGCACGGGTTTTCCAGGGACGAGACGGTAAAGCTGGACGCCGCTCTCCTGGAGGATTCCGCCTTCATCCTGCTCGAGCAAGTCAAGCTTACCGGTCACCTGAGGCCGAAGGTCGTCGGCTGGATGAAGACCGCTTCCGGCGAAGTTTCCTACACGTGGACGCATCCTTACGCCGTCGTGCTTCCCGCGAATTTCGAAGCGGAGAGCGTTGTGTATCAAATCGATCCACGGGTCCTGTTCTATTACGATCAAGTACGTGTCGAGGGGATCGAGGTCCTTCCCGAGGACGAGGTTCTTCGCTATTTCCTGCCATCGGGTGCCTTGTTTATCCGGAAAAGCGACCGCGCCTTTACCCCCGATAATCTGAACGATCGGATCAACCGGCTGATAAACCAATTGCAGAGTCTGGGTTACTTGAACGCGCGGCTCTCCTCGCGCAAGGTCGATATCGACAAGGAGAGTGGTGCCGTGCAGGTGGAGCTGCAATTCGAGGAAGGACCCCTGTTTCAAGTGCGGTCCTACGAAGTGGTAATCCGGCAGGACGATCAAGTCGTCGATACCACGAGCCATACGCTCGTCGATACCGTCGACAACCTGGAATGGAAGCGGGATATCCGCCAGGAGCTGGCCAATGCCGCATACCGCGAGGGCTTTCCGGACGTTCGGATCAGCGAGAAGGTTCTGGAAGAGTCGCCATCGGAAAACGGAGTGATCGAGAGGGACTACCGGTTCACGGTTGATCAGGGAGAGAAAGCGACCCTCGGGAAGATCGTTTTTTCCGATGACACCGACGTGAAGGAAAGTATTCTCCGGCGGCAGACCGACTTGCAGACCGGAGAGTTACTAAACTTTCTGGAGGTTTCCCAAGGGCGGCGAAAACTCATGGCGTTGGGAGTTTTCAGTGAGGTGAATCTCCGCCTGGGCGAACCCGACGCCGAGGGCCGCCGCGATGTGATCTACGACTTGACTCCCGGCCTTCGCGAGCAGCTGAGCCTTCTTGCGGGATGGGGAAGTTACGAGCTTGCGCGGGTGGGAATGCGCTGGAAATTGAACAACCCCTTTCACAGGGCCCATCGGATCGATCTGGAGGCCAAGCAAAGCTTCAAAGCGACCTCCCTCCGCGGCACCTACAGCATCCCGCAGATTTTTGGAACCGATGTCACGGTCTTCAGTCAGGGAGGATACCTGTACCGCGAAGAAATTTCCTTCGATCGGGAGGTCGCCGGAATCTCCGTCGGAGGCACGGTCACCCCGGAATTTCTCTCGGGATTGACTACCGGGATTGAATACGGGATCGAAAGCCAGCGATCCATTCGCGGGAGCAACCAGACCTTCGACTCGCGTGACAATGCCACCGTTGCCGGGATAACGGCGCAGGCAACGCTTGATCGCCTCGACAACGCCTTGTTCCCGACCCGCGGGTATCAGCTGGCGGTCGTTTCCAAGACCGCAAGCGAATCCTTCGGCGGAAACGTGGACTTCGAGAAAATCGAATTGGGCGCGGCCGTTCACCATCCACTGACGGATGCACTGGTTTTTCACGTAGGACTCCGCTACGGGGGGATTTTCTCATGGAAATCGGACTCCGAAAATATTCCGTTTTCCGAGCGATACTTTCTCGGTGGGGAAAATTCGGTGCGGGGGTATCAGAGCGGGGAAGCCGCCCCGTTCGATTCCTCCGGCGAGCTGATCGGCGGACAGACCTACCTTCTCGGAAACTTCCAGTTGGAACAGCGTGTGGTCGGAGATCTGTCGGTGGTGGTTTTCTATGACGCGACTACGATTTCCCCGAACAGCAAAGTCATTGAAGACGGCGTCTATCTGGACTCGGTCGGCCTGGGGATCAACTACCGGACCCTCGTCGGACCGGTCCGGTTGGAGTATGGATACAACCTCCACCGCCGCCCGGGCGATCCGGCAGGCACGCTCCTGTTCTCCTTCGGATTCCCGTTTTAAGACCACTTCAAGTCGGACTCCCGGATCTCCAATCCATCCTCCG
>CAZBLJ010000162.1:0-6620 GCA_964492605.1 uncultured Puniceicoccaceae bacterium | reverse complement strand
CGGCCTCTCCGTGGGAACCGGGCTCCGGAAAGATCTTTTCGGATAGGAAAACAATCCCCCGGCATTCATCGGAGGGTGAAGATCCACCTTCGTCTATGCTTGAGTTGGTTCGGCGAAGCGGACAATGTCTGAATGGTTGTGAGTCAGTTGCCGGAAGAAGTCCTTGAAGCATGGGAAAAACGCGATCCAGTGGCGGTGTTTACCACCGTGGATGACGATGGCGTGCCGAATTCAGTCTACGTGAGCTGTTGCGGGTTGGAGGAAGGTCCTCGGGTCCTGATCTGCGACATGAAATTCGGCAAGACACTGGTGAATGTGCAGCAGGGAAAGCGCCAGTGCGCTTTTCTCTTTTTTGCCCCGGACCTCGCAGCCTACCAGTTGAAGGGGCCGGTGCGCTACGCTACGGAAGGCGATGTTTTCGAAAGGGGAAAGGCCTATGCGAAACCGGACCTTGAGGCCCGTGGCATGGTCGAGATGGAGGTGACGGAAGTCTATAAGGGCTCCGATCGACTCATGTGAGGGCTAGCATCGCAAGGGATCAATTTCCCGGACCGGGTGTTGCCGTCATCGGGCGAACCGATTTTCGCTTGGCTTCTCCGCGTCCGAAACCGGATGCGCCGTTTCGGATGAAAACCCTTTCGCGTATTTGCATCGGGTTGGGGGGTTCACCTTTCGTAAAGGCATGCCAATCCTAAGAATTTGCCGCAAGTGCTCGAAACCGTCCCGTTCCTCCGTCGTGGGCAAGCCGCGCAGTGGAAAGGGCTTGCTGAAAAGGCTCCGGGGTAAACCGGATCTACCTTTCGAGGTGAAGAGCTGTGGATGTCTCGGGAAGTGCAAAAAGGGGCCCAACGGTGTGATCGAACCCGGAGGGGACCGTTTGTTCCGGCTGACGATGAAGGAAGTGAAGCGTCTAGCCGGCGAAGTCGAGAGTGGAGATCGCCGGTAACATTCAGGGTCGATTTACATACGGAATTGATGACAGGGTAAAGCGGTTCGGATCTCCCGCTGCCCATGAATTTTGCGTTCCTCAAAACATTCTTCGTTCGTCAGGCCTTTGTCCTGGGGATCGGAGTGGTGATTGTGCTGGCTTGGCTTGCGCCCGGTGTTGGAACAAGGGAGGGACTTCTTCCGGTCGAACTGCTGCAGACCGTAGGGATCTTCGCAATCTTTCTGTTTCAGGGACTTTCCCTTCCCTTTCACGAACTTCGAAGGGGTGCGTCGGATTGGAGGCTGCACGTAACCGTTCAAGCGACGACGTTCCTCTTCTTTCCGCTTGTTACCTGGGCGGGAGTGACTCTTTCTGCGGGCGTATTGGCGGATCCGAGCCTGCAGGCCGGATTTCTCTTCCTTTCCTTCCTGCCGACTACGATCGCCTCTTCGCTCGCTTACACGGTAGCGGCCAAGGGCAATGCGAGCGGGGCGCTCTTCAATACGACGCTATCCAACGGCGCCGGGATTTTTCTGGTTCCCGTGTTTTGCCTGATTTTGGTCGAATCCAGTTCCCCGAACGAGATCGACGTGCAGTCGGTGCTCGGGGGAATCCTTTTGAAAATCATTCTACCTTTGATCCTCGGTCAGATCGCTCGCTTTTTCCTGGCGGAGTGGGCGGCAAGTCATCGGACGGTCATGAAGCGAATCTCCAGCGGAGTTATTCTGTTCATGATCTATTCGGCCTTCTGCGACAGTTTCAGCCGCGAGATATGGAGCGGCTTGAATACCGGGTTCCTCTGGTGGACGGTGGCCGGAGTCTGCATTCTCCTCGGGGGCGCGAGTTTATTTGCCTGGTTTTTATCCGGGCGTATGCGACTGGATCGCCCGTCGCGGGTGACGGCGCTGCTTTGCGGAAGCCAGAAGACGCTCGCCGTCGGTTTTCCACTCGCGGTGATGATTTTCGGAAGTGGAACCAGCGGTTTCGAACTGAGCCTCGTCATTGTTCCTTTACTGCTCTATCACCCGTTTCAGCTGGTTTTGGATGGAATGCTCATTCCACGTTTGAGAAAATATGTCGAGTCGGGTCCGTAACCACCGGGCTCGAACGATCCAATCTATCGAACTCCGGAAAGTGACGTTAACAACTTTCGAGCTTCCGGTATTCTCCGGGGGTGCGGCCCACCAGGCGTTTGAATTGACGTGAAAAAAAATAAACGTCCGAATAACCGACTTTTTCCGCAACTGTCTCGATCGTCCAATCCCGTTCCTTAAGGAGATTGCAGGCGCGCCGAATGCGCTGTTCGCGCAGAAACCGGTTGGGCGAGGTGGCGGTGATCCGCGAGAAACAGCGGCTATAGTGCGCCCGGGATAGACCGGCCTCCGTGGCCAGTTGCTCGGTGGTCTGAAACAAGTCGCCGCCGCTGAGGATTCTTTCGATTTGCTCGTGAATCATTTGATCGGCCCTTGATCTCGGCGGAGTCTGCCATTCGCGCCAGACCAGGGCCAACAGGCCGAGCGCGGCCCAGTGCGACTCTTGTTCCGCCAAGGCATCGTTCGCCACCGAACGCCTAACCAGCGATTGAATGAATGACTGGGCCGTGTCGATCTCGTAGAGTTTCAATCCGAGCGGCAGCGAAGCGGATTCCAGGGACCGACCGGCCTTCGGCAACCAGTGAAGGGAAAAGTTGACGATCTCTTCCCCCTGATCGCCGGCCCGACCCGATACCCTCGATTCCGGCGGGAAGAGGAAGGCGGTCCACGGCGTAACGTCATACCGATTCGAATCGAAATCCATGAGCCCGCAGCCTTTCAACGAAATCCAAAGGTTGAAGTGGTCCCGACGTTCGCTTTGCCATCGCCAATCCGGCCCGTTGCGAAAAATCATCGGAGGTTGGGTGACGGAAATTTCGTCGATCGGAAACGGTGTCATTCTCATGGCAGCACAATAATGCAAAAATTCGCCCAACCGTCCATTGTCGACTATTCCGGTCTCTGGTATTGTGTTCCCCATGAGCACGAGGACGAACGAGGTGGTTAAGATGGGCATCATCGGTATCGGCAACATGGGGAATGCCCATGCGAGAAGCATTATCGATGGGAAGGTCCCCGGTCTCTCCCTGGCGGCTATTGCGGACAAAGACGAGAAGCGCCTCCACAGCTTTCCGGATGCAGAAAAGTTTTCCTCGGGCGAGGATCTGATTTCCAGCGGCGCGGTGGATGCCGTTCTCATCGCCACGCCCCATTACAGTCATACCACCCTTGGAGCGGCTTCGTTGCAGGCGGGCATTCACACGCTGGTCGAGAAGCCGATTTCCGTTCACAAGGCCGACTGCGAAAGGCTGATAGCGGCCTGGACCGATCAAAGCGTGGTTTTCGGCGCGATGTTCAATCAGCGGACCAACCCCGCTTTTCGAAAGCTCCGCCAGCTGATCCAGCAGGGGGAATTGGGTGAGATCCAACGGGTGAACTGGATCATTACCGATTGGTACCGCACGGAGAGTTACTACGCATCCGGAGACTGGAGGGCCACTTGGGCTGGTGAAGGAGGCGGGGTCCTTTTGAACCAGTGCCCCCACAACCTGGACTTGATGCAATGGCTCTTCGGAATGCCGTCGAAAGTCACCGCCAACTGCCAGTTCGGACGTTTCCACAATGTGGAGGTGGAAGACGCGGTCACCGCGATGCTGGAATACCCGAATGGAGCGACGGGTGTCTTCATCACCAGCACCGGTGAAGCGCCGGGGACAAACCGCTTGGAGGTGACCGCGGATCGCGGTAAGGTCGTCATCGAGGGCGGCAAATTTTCGTTCTCCCGCACGGAGATACCGGTGCCCGAGCATCTTCGGACCAGCCAGAACAAGTTCGGAAAACCGGAAACATGGAATGTCGAGATACCTCTGCAAGCCGCTCCGCAGTCCCAACACGTGGAAATCTTGAAAAACTTTACGGCGGCCGTTTCCCGGGGGGAGGCGCTGCTGGCGCCGGCTTCCGAGGGGATCCACTCGGTCGAACTGGCGAACGCGATGCTTTATTCGTCTTTCGTGGGGTCGCCGGTGACGCTGCCTCTCGACGCTTCCGAATACGAGAAGGTTCTAAAAAAAAAGATAGAGACCTCGACCTACGTGAAACCGGCGACTGACACGGATTCGCAGGTTGCCGACTTGACCGATTCATTCTAAGCCCCGTTCGATATGAGTCAGAAATCCGACGGAATGAATTACGCACCCAGCGCGGCCAAACCGCGCCCCGTGGTCGAAGCCGGGGAATTCTCCTTTGCAGCCGCATATTTCGACCACGGCCACATTTTCGGCCAGATCAACGGCTTGTCCGAAGCCGGAGGCAAGTTGGCCATGATCTATGACGAGGACCCGGAGCGCTTCGAAACCCTGAAAAAGCGCTTTCCCGATGCCGCGGCGGCAAGAAGCTTCGAGGAGATTTTGCAGAGTGACGTCCACATGGTAGCCGCAGCCGCCATCCCGGATCGTCGGGGCCCGATCGGTTGTGAAGTGATGCGGGCCGGCAAAGATTACTTCACCGACAAGTGTCCGTTCACCCGACTCGACGATTTGGAGAATGCCCGGAAAGTCGCCGCGGAAACGGGCAGAAAGTATAGCGTTTACTATTCCGAGAGGGTTCATGTCGAATCGGCATGGTATGTCGATCAACTGATCCAGGAGGGAATCATCGGGGACATCGTGCACATGGAAATATTCGGCCCACACAGGCTGCGCAAAGAAGGGCGGCCCGATTGGTTTTTCGAAAAATCGCGGTACGGGGGTATTCTCTGCGATATCGCCTCCCACCAGTTCGACCAATTCCTGCACTACGCGCGGTGCGACGAGGGCCGCGTCGAGCATGCCATCGTCGACAACCGCGCCAATCCGGACAAGCCGGAGCTGGAGGATGTCGGACAGGCCAGCCTGGTCCTCGATAACGGCGTGCAATGCTTTTCGCGCGTGAACTGGTTCACCCCGGACGGCATGCGGGGCTGGGGCGACGGGCGGAGCTTCATCACCGGAACGAAGGGTGTCATCGAGGTCCGCAAGTATTTCGATTTCGGTCGTAGCGATCAGTCCGATACGATTTTGCTCGCGAACGAATCGGGGGAAGAAGTCATCGAAGTCGCCGGAAAGGTCGGCTTTCCCTTTTTCGGGCAGTTGATTCTCGATTGTCTGAACCGGACCGAGAATGCGATGACCCAACACCATGCTTTTCAAGCCGCGCGGCTTTCGCTCGAGTCTCAAGCCCTGGCCGATGCGAACCGGCCTCTCTGAGCCGCACAACCAATCCAAACGGAAAACACTATGAACATCGAACAAGTCGCCTGTATCACATTTACCATTCGGGATCATATCCGGACCCCCGAAGACTTTCGGCTGAGTATGGCCAAGATCGCCGGGATCGGTTACCGGGCGGTGCAGATTTCCGGCATGAAAGCCGACGTCATGCCCCCGGAAGAGATCCGCTCGGTCTGCGAAGACCATGGATTGACCATCTGCGCCACTCATGAACCGGGCGACAAAATCCTGAATACCCCGGAGGAAGTGGCCGAGCGCCTGAAAGCTCTGGGTTGTCGCTATACCGCATACCCCTTTCCCGGAGGCATTGATTTCTACGATCCGGAATCTCGCGCCTCTCTCATTCGCAAGCTGGACGATGCGGGTGCGGTCCTGCGGGAACACGGCCTGGTGCTTGCCTACCACAATCATGCAATTGAGTTTATTCGGTGGGACGGCAAACCCGCGCTGGAGCATATCTATGCCGGAACGGATCCGTCCAACCTTCAGGCGGAGATCGACACCTACTGGGTGCAGTTGGGCGGTGGGTCTCCGGTCGAATGGTGCGAACGGTTGAAGGGGCGCCTGCCGCTGCTTCATCTGAAGGATGTGGGCATTCGCGACGGAAAACTGCCAACCATGTTTGAGATCGGCAATGGCAACCTCGATTTCCCGGCCATAATTGCGGCGGCCGAAAGGGCAGGATGCGAATGGTTCATCGTGGAGCAGGACACCTGCCCTGGCGATCCGTTCGAATCCCTTCGACAGAGCTTCGACTATATCCGGGAAAATCTGGTGGGTTGATTCGGATCTTCCCGATCGAATCGGCTCCCGAAGGCTACCTTTTCACCGCAGGAGATACCGGTAGGGTTTGGCGGCCCAAACGGGACCGGCGTAGTCGATTCCGATCCTCGGGGTCCGTCGATACTTCGAGGGTGGCACCGCGGGCCCCTCGCCAATACAGAAGCCGCATTCCGGGGTGATCGGAAGGCGGTTGCGCGAACCGTCGAGTCCGATCCCTTTGGTTAGTTTTCCCGGTCCGTCGAACGGCCCCGCCCCCCGGATCAGAACCGCCGCCGGGTAATCGGGAGGTCCCGTCACGATATTTGCCAACCAGTGTACACCGTAGCAGAGGTACACATACCAGTGTCCGGGCGGGCCGAAGAGGACTTCGCTCCGCTTGGTGCGACCGCAGTGGGCGTGGCAGGCCTTGTCCCTGGAGCCGTCATAGGCTTCCACTTCATTGATCAGGAGCGATTCCCAGTTTCCCCGGCGACGATAGAACAACGGTTTCCCCAGGAGTTCTCGGGCTACATGGAGGGTGGGCCGATCAAAGAAGTCCGGCGGGAGCGGCTGGAAGCAGGGGCCTTTCATCTGGCAGAAAACAGGAGTTTGTTCAGGGATTTTGCCCCA
>CAZBLJ010000161.1:0-6623 GCA_964492605.1 uncultured Puniceicoccaceae bacterium | reverse complement strand
CAGGGGCCTTTCATCTGGCTCGCAGTGGGTCGAGTTCCCAAAAGGAACTCCGGCTCGTGACCGTCGTAGCCCGACTTGTCCTGCGTAGCTCGAAGAGCGTAGAAGGAAGGGCGAAGTCGGTTCAGCCGGAGACGGCCGGGGAACCCGCACCGCCGCATCCCGTCGGATTCGAAGACGGATAAAATTTTTTCCTAGCGCACGAAACCGAAGGCGGGCAGCTTTGTGGTCGTGCTTCGCTTCCTTGCCAAACGCCTGATCATCGCCGTCCCGGTGCTGCTCATCGTCGCCTCGATCACGTTCTTCCTCGTGCGGGCGGCACCGGGCGATCCGTTTTCCGACGAGAAGGCCATCCCCGAGGCGAGCCGGGCGGAAATCATCGCGTTCTACGGTTTGGACAAGCCGCTCGGGGTCCAATACCTCCGCTTCCTCGGGAATCTGGTCCGCTTCGATTCCGGCTATTCGTATTCCCACCCCGGATACACGGTCAACGAGATCATTGCCGAGCATTTTCCGGTGACCGTTTCCTACGCGTTCCCCGGCCTCTTGATCGCCCTGGCGATCGGCATACCGCTGGGTGCCTTCGCAGCCCTTCGCCACGGCGGTGTCGGCGACCACGCCGCCTCGGCTCTGGCCACTGCGGGCATCTGCCTGCCCACCTTTGTCACCGGTCCTCTCCTGGCTCTCCTCTTCGGAGGCATCCTGGCGGTCCTTCCCTCCGTCGGATGGGGAGCGGGTGCGGGCGACGCCCTCCCATGGCCCGCCTGGAGTTTCGCCGTGCTGCCCGCCCTGACGATCGGGATCCTCTACGCCGCCTTCCTCACCCGCCTTTCCCGCTCCGGTCTCCTCGAAACCCTGCAAAGCGATTTTATCCGGACCGCCCGGGCCAAAGGCCTTTCCAAACGGCGCATCCTCTGGCGGCACGCTCTTCCGGTCAGTCTGCTTCCGGTGGTCAATTTCCTCGGACCGGCCCTGGCGGGGATTCTCACCGGTTCGTTTGTCATCGAATCGATTTTCAACATCCCCGGTCTGGGCCGCTTCTTCGTCGAAGCCGCTATCGACCGCGATTATCCGTTGCTGCTGGGTCTCGTCGTTTTCTACGCGGGACTGATCCTGCTACTGAACCTCACGGCCGATCTCTTGCAGGCCCTGCTCAATCCCCGGATCCGGGAGTCCGTAAAGGCATGAATTCGGGCGAGCCAGAATCCCTCCGGATCGGACTGTTGCGGCGGATCGCCACGCACCCGCCTGCGATGATTCCCTTGGCGATTTTCCTTCTGGTCACCCTCGCCTGCTGGCTCGTGCCCCTGTTGTGGCCGCACGACTCGACGGAAACCCGCCTGTCCCTGGGAGCGAGCGCCCCGTTCGCCGGGATCTTCACCCTGGAACCGACCGGGGACGGAGGAGAGAATCGGCTGGTGTCGGAAGATCGGGCGGAACGGCTCGCGGAAGCCGGTCGGAACGCCCTTCCCGACACCTCCGCCTTGAACTGGAGAGAGAACGAACCTCTTGCCTGGGTGGAGATCCCCCCGATCGTCCGCAATCGGGACGGTTCCCCCTTCCCACCGGTCTGGATTCCCGCCGATCGGCTCGACGACTACTTCGCCCGCGTGGCGACCGAGCTTCCCGGCGGACTCACGGAACTTCCCGGCGAGCCGGAAGAGTTCGCCTCATTCTTCACGGCCCGGGAATCTTCCTTATCCTTCCCGGCCGGAACGGATGAACTCGGACGGGACCTGTTTGTCCGGATCCTGGAAGGAGGACGGATTTCGATTGCGGTGGGATTCGCCGCGACCCTGGTTTCGGTCACCATCGGCATCCTGTACGGCGGGATCGCCGGCTACATCGGAGGCAAAACCGACGAGCTGATGATGCGGTTCGTCGATATACTCTACGCCCTCCCTTTCCTTCTTTTCGTGATCCTGCTGATGGTCGTCTTCGAGCAGTCCCTCCTCCTTCTTTTCATCGCCATCGGTGCGGTCGAGTGGCTCACCACGGCCCGCATCGTGCGGGGCGAGGTGCTGGCCCTGAAGAAGCTACCCTTTGTCGACGCCGCCCGCTGTCTCGGCCTGGGGCACGGGACAATCCTCGGTCGACACATTCTTCCCAACACCATGGCACCGGTCATCGTCTATGCGACCCTGACGGTCCCGACGGTCATTCTCCTGGAATCCGTGCTGAGTTTTCTCGGTCTCGGCGTGCAACCGCCCGCCAGCTCCTGGGGCATCCTCCTGAACGAGGGTGCCGAGCGGCTTCAAACTTACCCGTGGATGCTCATCTATCCGTCGATCCTCTTCGCCCTGACCCTTCTCTGCCTCAATCGGCTGGGCGACAGTCTCCGGGACCTGCTGGATCCGAAGAGCACCCGATAATCGGACCCTCCCGGCTCCGCGAAAAACCTTTATCGGAGCACAAAATTGAGATTGACCTGCTCAAAGGACCCAAAATCCTTCTTCCAGATTTTCTCCACACCTTCCCGAATCCATGAATACCATCCTCTCCCTCGCCTATGTGTCGCTCGACAATCTGGACAACCTGATCGCCGAATGGAGCCTGCGCGTCCTCTTCGCCGCTCTGATCTTTTTCGTCGGGTTGTACGGAAGCCGATTGCTGAAAAATCTGTTTTCCAAGGCCTGCGAAAAGAAGAACATCGACCCGTCCCTTTCCCGATTTGTGGGGAGCGTCATCTACTACCTGTTGATGGCGGTCGTGGTCGTCGCCGCCCTGAGCAAGCTTGGAGTGCCCACCACCTCCGTCATCGCCATTCTGGGTGCCGCCTCCCTGGCGGTGGGTCTGGCGCTGCAGGGCTCTCTTTCGAACTTCGCGGCCGGCGTGATGATCCTCCTCTTCAAACCTTTCAAGAGCGGCGATGTGATCGACGGAGGCGGAGTTTGCGGAGTCGTGGAGGGGATCGACATGCTCACCACCGAGATCAAGAGCTTCGACGGGAAGAAATTGATCGTTCCCAACGGCAAGTTTCTCGACAGCGTCATCACCAACATCAACGCCTATCCGAACCGTCGGGCGGACATCGAATTCTCGATCAGCTACGATGACGACGTCGACAAGGCCCGTGAAGTGGTTGTCGGAATTCTGCAGCAGGACGAGCGGGTTCTCGCCGAACCGGCCATGGCCGTCGCCGTGCTCAACTTCGGGGATAGCTCGATCGACATGGTCGCCCGAGCCTGGGTCGAGCCTGCCAACTGGTGGGGGGTCGTCTCGGAGACCCGTGAGAAGATCAAAAAAGCCTTCGAGTCCAACGGCATCACGATCCCCTTCCCGCAACGCGATCTCCGAATCGTCAAGGAAGAAAAGGCTTCCTGAGGAGCATTTCTGTCTTGAGTTCCGCCAGCAAAACCGTTTGCATTCGAACATGCAGGGGTGGCGCACGATTCTCTGGGCTACGGTGGCGGGTGTTTTCGTCGCCGGGTTAGCTCGCGCCTCCGAAGCGGACGTACTCCTCTCTCCCTCCGCCGGTCTGAAGCCCCAATCGCCCGTCGCGGAGGACGAAACGGCCTGGACTTACACGCCTTCGGGCGACGCGGTCTTCCATTTCAGAAAATCGGAGGGTGCGGATCGGTCCTTCATCCGGCTCGGTCACCAGGCTTTTCCCTCCAATTCAGTCGCGAACACCTATTCGCCGGAGGAACACCGGCTCGGAGTCGATTACCGGAGCCCCCTTTTCTCAAACGGGTTTTTGGAGAGCCGGTCCTACATCGACGAGAGCACCTTCGGGCACCACCAGAGCGGCTATCGGCAGGTCCTGGGTTATGGACTGCGGATCATCGACCGCCAGAGCGTCACCTTCGAAATCGTTCCCGGTGTTTCGGGAGATTATTCGGCGGATCGCTCGCTCGAGGAACGGCTTCGCTGGATGGGCAATCTGGGGCAGAATCTAACCTGGGCTGTCACCGACGGCATCGTCCTGAACCAGAACTTCAACACATCCCTGGAGCGCACCGAGGCCGACGACCTTTCCGCCGTGCTGAATCTCGATCTGGAAACGCTTTTGGCCGAACGTCTCAGCTTCAAGCTCTCCTACGAGGTGCACTACGACGATTCCATCGGGGAGGAGATGGAGCAGCGTGACGCGCGCCTGTCGACTTCCGTCGGCTTCCGGTTTTAGCCCGGCGGTTCGAAACCATTCCGCTGGTCCGCCGCGAAAGCGATCCTATCGATTGCGGCGCTTCCGCTTCCCGGCCCGCGGGCTGATGCCCCCCATCGGATCGTAGCGATAGCCGAATCCCTCCAGCTTCGCCTTGGGAACCTCTTTGCGGATGTACGACTCGATCGCCATGAGGGCGCTCGTCTCGTCCGGTGCCTGCAAGGTGACGGCGTTTCCTTCACGCATCGCCCGACCCGTCCGACCAATCCGGTGCACGTAGTCTTCGGGATGCTGGGGAACGTCGTAATTCACGACGTGGGTCACGTCCGCGATGTCGAGACCGCGGGACGCGATATCGGTTGCCACGAGGATCGGGATCTTCCCGCTCTTGAAGTCGGCCAGCGCCTTGGTCCGCTCCTTCTGATTCAGATCCGAGTGGATGACTCCGACGTTGAAGCCGCGGGCCTCCAACCAGCGGGCGACCCGGTCGCTCCCCCGCCTCATGCGGCAAAAGATCAGGGTATTCTTCGAATCGAAGCCGTTCAGCAGCGCGACCAGCAAATCGAACTTCTGGAGCGCGTTCACCGGATACACCTCGTGTTTGACCGTGTCGGCCACCGACAGGTCGGCTCCGATTTGGATCGCAACGGGATCCTTCAGCGCCCAGTTGGCCAACCGCTGGATCGTATCCGGAACAGTTGCCGAGAAGAGGAGGGTCTGACGTCCCTTTTTGTTGCAGTTCCGGATAATTTTCCGGACATCCTCGATGAACCCCATGTCGAGCATGCGGTCCACCTCGTCCAGAATGAGAATTTCGACATTCGAAAGATCGGCCGTCTTCTGCTGAACATGGTCGAGCAGTCTGCCGGGCGTGGCCACGATCACGTCGACCCCGTGGGCCAGATCGCTTTTTTGGCGACCGTAGCCAACTCCGCCGTGCAGCAGAGTTACCTTCAAATCGAGGTATTTCCCATAATTGCGAAAATTCTCCTCGACCTGGGCCACCAGCTCCCGGGTCGGCCCGATCGCCAGGCAGCGGCACTTCCCGTGGGACCCGAGGCGCTCCAGCGTGGGCAAGGCAAAAGCCGCCGTTTTCCCCGTCCCCGTCTGGGCCGAACCAATGACATCCTTCCCGTCGAGGATAACCGGCATCGCCTCTTCCTGAATGGGAGTGGGAGTTTCATAGCCGGCTTCCTCGATCGCTTTGAGGATCTCCGGGCGAAAAGGTAAATCAGAAAACTTCATATCATCGGCGGGCGAAAAAGAAGCACTCTCTGTCTGCCCGGCGGATGCCGGATTCTCCTTCGCTGGCGGTCAAAAACCGATGAGAAAAACGGAACCGGGCGACCTTGGCCAGACTTTTCGTAAGGCACCAAAAATCATCGGATCAGGTGCCTTCCATCTGGCTCGCGGTGGGTCGAATTCCCAAAAGGAACTCCGCCTCACGACCGTCGTAGCCCGACTTGTCCTGCGTAGCTCGAAGAGCGTAGAAGGAAGGGCGAAGTCCGTTCAGGCGAAAAGAAGTCCCAAGTGGGACCATATTCCTTTACAATGAACCAGTTTCAGCCAGATGAAAGGTCCCGCCCCCTCAACCCGCCGAACAAGAATCGGCAGCGCCCCGGAGGGCGGACACTCCTGTCCGCTCCCCGTTCAAAAGGAGAACGGGTTTCCAACCCGTTTGGCTGGTTGCCCCTTTTGCCTCCGTGACCCCTTTTGCCTCCGCGCCCTTGTAGGTCCGGAGCTTGACTCCGCGCCGGTCCTGACACACGCGCGTGTGTCAGGTAGATTCGGTCTCAATAAGAGATTGCAAAGGTTCGATACAGAGAAAATCCCCACGCGATCCTAAAAACCAATATCCACCTGGTCTTCATCATGTTGAAGAAAATAAAACCGAAAAATATTGACCCTCCTGGCCGAGATTCTCAACCTCCCAATCTGTGCCCGGGATACACTGACAAACACTGATCTACGATAATGAAAAAGCCTCCGTTCGGAATCTCTCGAAGTGCTGAAAGTGAACTGAAGAGGGCTTTCGAGACGCAGGAAGGAAAGGACACCGCTCTGGTAGTCACGTTTTCGGAGGCTGCAAAAAATCAGAAAGGGGAAATCATCTTCGAATCCCGAAAGACGAGTTTTACTGTTGGGTGGTTTCAAAAAGGGCAACGGGAGGGATGAATAACCAAAAAATCGAATTATCCATGAGATTTATGCTCCAAAACTAAAGCTTACCTATGGCCAGGATTGAAGGCATACGCATTAAGAATTTTAAGGCACTCAAGGACATCACCCTGGGCAAACTGTGGAACACCCAGCAGAACACCCCGTTGACGCCCATGACGGCCGTCATTGGAAAGAACGGAGTGGGTAAGAGTTCCCTTTTTGACGCCTTCGGCTTCCTTGCCGACTGTTTGCAAAAGGGCGTCGAAGAAGCCTGCGACATGCGTGGGCGTGGTGGTTACGAGAAGATATACTCCCGAGGCTCTGTCGGCTCGATGGAATTTGAGGTTTACTACAAGGAGGA
>CAZBLJ010000160.1:2198-6628 GCA_964492605.1 uncultured Puniceicoccaceae bacterium | reverse complement strand
CGATCCGGTCGGATTGCCAATGAGGGATTCCGGAGCGTAACGTTCCGAAGGCGATTCCATCGGATACTTTTTACCGTCGATGACGTTTTCGTAATAATAGTTTCCATTTTCGTAGACGATCGGATAAACGGCCGGGACCGCTTTTTCGGTTCCCGAAAACGCTTGGGTCGAGCCAAGGATCGCCAACGGGACGAAGGAGGTTCCGAGGAACCGGAGGACTGGATTGGATGTTTTCATTGTTTTCTATCCCCTATTGCGCTGGATTGCGTAAATATGAGGATTTCCCGTTTACTTCCGTGAATCCTTTGAGGTCAATTCGCAAGAAGTTCCGAGCAAACAGGCCCCATGCCGAATCATCGGCACCTTATCAATCGATGGTGAAAAACGGAAATGCGGAAGATCCTAAGGCGTAGAAGTTTGCGGTATTCGAAGCGTTTTCGGGACAGTCGTTCCGATCAAATTTTGTGAACAAGTTGTGCCGAATATTTGACGAAAGACTTCGGTTCAGCGAAGATTGCCTCAAAGAATCCTTTATTGGGAACGGTATGGGAGCCGATGCCGCGCAGGAGATTCCCGGCTTGCCGTTGTCTGATCCAAAAACGTAGACTCGAACACCAGGCGACGCGCAAGTAGAACTGGCTTCGCAAGGGATAGGGGTCCAGGCAGAATTCTGATACCAGTTTTTCGTCGAATTTGTTACTCGCATTGAATCCGCCATCGAGGCAGCATTGACGATCCGTTAGCACCGACTTAGGTTAACCTACATGCGAACGACCTGGCACTCCAAAGACGAAAATATTTCGCGTTTTATCCTCGCCGGCGATATCGGTGGGACGAACAGCAACCTCGCCCTGGTCGGTGAGCGCGAGGGTCAATTCAAGTTGCTCGTCGAATGCGTTTTTCCCAGCCAGGAAATTACCGGTCTGGTCGAACCGTTAAAGGCCACCCTCGCCGAGGCCGCGAAGCATTACAAGGGCGTACGGATCTCCCGTTGCTGTATCTCCGGCGCGGGACCGGTCGAGGGGAACGTTTGCAAACTCAGCAATCTATCCTGGGACATTGACGGCAATGAGATTTCGACGGCCATCGGTATTCCCACGATCATCATCAACGACTTTCTGGCCATCAGCTATGGGGTGCCCCTCCTCGACGTAAAAGACCCGGAGAAGATCTCGCAGCTCCAGCATTCGGACGGCACCCTCTCCCTTCCGACCGGGGATGTATCGCTTGTGATCGGTGCGGGAACCGGGCTCGGCGTCGGATTCGTGATCAATCATGGCGGTCGAATGTACGCTTATCCGTCCGAGGGAGGTCATGCCAGCTTTGCGAATTTTGATGCGGAAACCAGCGAACTAAAGCAGTACGTCGTTCGCGATACCAACTACGCTTCGGAGATCGAGATGTTGGTTTCGGGGCGCGGAATCGCCCACATTTTCAATTTCTTCCGGGATGTCCGGAAGGTGACAATGACCGGTATTTTAGGGGAGATCGATTCTGCACCCGACCACGATATGCCTGCGCTCATCGGCGCTCATGCCGAAGACAATCCAATCTGCCGGGATGTGTTGCGCTTGTTTATCAAGATTTACGGGCATGTCGCGGCCGACTTCGCCACCGTGCTTCTGCCTACCCGTGGCATTTACCTCGCCGGCGGAATCGTCGAAAAGAACGAACGCTACTTCGCGGACGGGCGACAGTTCATGTATTATTTCGAGCAGAATTTCCGCCCGAACATCCAGGGAATCCTCAAGCGGTTCCCCGTTTACATCATCCGCGAATATTCTATCTCGCTTTATGGGGCGGCTCATGCCGCCACCCTCCTCGAGGGATTTCCGCACCAAGAGAGAAACGACGGGAAAAGATAGTTCGCATTGTGGCGGTGTTCCGGCACCGACCCCGGTTTCGGCATGGTCGAAATGGCATCTCGACGATCCTTCAAAAGTGGGTTCGCGAAGTAAAGAAGGTGCTCCGTGATTGTTACTTTTCGGTAACCTTGAAGTCGGTTCTTGTCAGCGCATCTGGTAACAACGAATAAGGGTGAGAAATGAAAGCAACTTCAACTTCTGGCTGATTTTTCCGGCCAACTCCCAAAGCACATGATTCAACCGACGAAGGAAAACTATCCGATTCTCTCCAACTCCTAACCAACGAAAACAATGAAAACCATCCTATCCATCATCGCCTCCGCCGTTCTTCTGGTCGCGGCGCAGGCCGAAAACGTAACCGGAGCCGGTTCGAGCTTCATCTATCCGGCGCTGTCCAAATGGATCGACGCGTACCACAAAAAGACGGGCGACCGGATCAACTACCAGCCGATCGGCTCGGGCGGGGGAATCCAGGCCCTGAACTCGGGCACGGTCGATTTCGCCGCCTCGGACAAACCGCTCCAGCCCGACGAGCTTGCCAAGAAAGGCTGGGGGCAATGGCCGATGATCGTCGGCGGGATCGTCATGGCGGTAAACCTGCCTAGCGACAAGGACGCCAAGCTGGTCCTCGACGGAGACACCATCGCGGGCATCTACATGGGCGACATCCATTCCTGGAACGACCCGAAGATCAAGAAGCTGAATCCCGGGGTGGATCTTCCGGACCGCCACATCACGGTCGTTCATCGTGCGGATGGTTCCGGCACGACCTTCAACTTCACCAACTACCTGAGCAAGATCTCGGCGGACTGGAAGAAGAAGGTGGGCAGCGATACGGTAGTCTCCTGGCCGACGGGGGTCGGAGGAAAGGGCAACGCCGGCGTGGCCAACTACATTCAGACGATTCCGTATTCGATCGGGTACGTGGAGTATGCCTACGCCCTGCAGAACAAGCTTCCGGTCGCGAAAATGCGGAACAAAGCCGGCAAGTTGGTTGAACCGTCCCTGGACAGTTTCAAAGCCGCCGCCGCCAACGCCCAGTGGGGGAATACCAAGGATTTCTATCTCATCCTGACCGACCAACCCGGAACCGGCAGCTGGCCGATCGTGGCAACGACCTTCATCCTCTTCCCGGAGAAGCCGAAGGACGACGCGGCGGCCAAGACCGCCCTCGATTTCATGGCCTGGTCTTACGCCAACGGCCAGCAGACAGCGGCGGCGCTCGACTACGTCTCCATTCCGGAAAGCGTGGTCAAGCAAATCGAGTCCTACTGGACGAAGAAGATCATGGCCGGCGGCAAGCCGATCTGGTCCGGCAACTAACTCATTGCGTTCCGGTTGCGGGGCGAGTATGCCCCGCAGCCGGATTTTTCACCACCCACCGAAAGAACGAACGAAAAAATTATGAGTGCGGGCGAAGGACTTTTCAAAAACAGCGTGCGGCTGAGTTCGCTGCTGCTCATTCTTATCTTCGTCGGTATTCTAATTACGCTGTTGGCATACAGCATCCCGGCAATCCGGGCTTTCGGCACAGAATTCATCACGTCGAGCGAATGGAACCCCGTGACCAAGCAGTTCGGGGCATGGCCGCCCATCGTCGGAACCGTGGTCAGCTCGGTCGTCGCGCTGGTGATTGCCGTGCCCGTTTCGTTCGGAATCGCGGTTTTCATCAACGAAGTCGCCCCGCGCAGCATCCGGGGCATCGTCGCCCGGGCGGTGGAGCTGATGGCGGGAATCCCCAGCATCATCTACGGGATGTGGGGTCTGTTCGTTTTGGCTCCCTACATGGCCCTCCATATCCAGCCGGCGATGATCGACATTTTCGCGGACGTCCCGGTTCTCAACAAATTATTCGGGGGTGCTCCCACCGGCGTCGGCATGCTCTCGGCGGGCCTGATCCTCGCCCTTATGGTGATTCCCTTGATTTCCTCGGTGATGCGGGACGTGATTTCGACCGTGCCACCGCAATTGAAAGAGGCGGCCTACGCTGTCAGCGCGACCCGTTGGGAAGTGGTTCGCCACATCCTGTTGCCGCATTCCGGCCTCGGTCTGATGGGAGCGATCATCCTCGGCTTCGGTCGGGCCCTCGGGGAGACGATGGCCGTTACCTTTGTGATCGGCAACGCCCACCAGTTGAGCGAATCGCTCTTCATGCCTTCGACCACGATTTCGGCGACCATTGCGAACGAATTCAGCGAGGCGACGGGAACCTTGTATCGATCCGCGTTGATGGAACTGGGCTTGATCCTCTTTCTCATGACTTTCCTCATGCTGGCGGCGTCGCGGTTCCTCATCACTTTAACCAAGAGCCGACAATCCTAGGGTCATGAAATCCTCGGTATCATTCCCCCGTTGGTTCAAGGATCGCAGCTTCGCGTTCCTGGCTTGGTTGTCGGCGGCGGTCGCCCTCTTTTTTCTCGGAGCGATCGCCTTTAAACTCATCGAATCGGGCCTCGGCGGTCTGTTCAAAGCGAGCACCTACACCGAATCGACGCCGGCTCCAATGTCGTCCGGCGGGCTGTTGAACGCGATCGTGGGCAGCCTGATCATGACCTCGATCTCGCT
>CAZBLJ010000160.1:0-2098 GCA_964492605.1 uncultured Puniceicoccaceae bacterium | reverse complement strand
GTCTTGAACGTGGTGCCGAACCAGCTTCGCGAAGCGGCCATCGCGCTGGGGCTTCCCCGTTGGAGGGTCACCTTCGCGATCATCTACCGCTCCGCCACGGCGGGGATGATCACCGCCGTCCTCCTCGCCCTCGGCCGGGTGGCCGGTGAAACCGCGCCGTTGCTCTTTACCGCTTTGAACAACAGTTATTTCTCGACCGACCTGGGTGAACCGATGCCGAATCTACCGGTGGTTATTTTCCAATTTGCAATGAGCCCCTACGAGAACTGGAAGGACCTGGCCTGGACCGCCTCGCTTCTGATTACCCTGATCATCCTCATCTTGAACATCTCGAGCCGGGTCCTTTTCCGTAGAAAGACCGGTTCCTGAACAGACCGCTCCGAAATTCACCGAAACCCTTTACCGACCGCCATGTCCAAGAAACCCAAATCCAAACACAAACGCGAAGAGACGAAAAGCGACATCGTCGTAAAGGATCTGAATTTCTACTACGGCAAGCACCATGCCCTCAAGGATCTGAACCTGCATTTCCGGAAGGAAAACGTCTCCGCGTTGATCGGCCCCTCGGGTTGCGGCAAGTCCACCTTGCTGCGGATCTTCAACCGGATTTACCATCTGTATCCGGGGCAGCACGCCGAAGGCTCGATTCTGATCCATGGACAGGAAATCCTCGGCCCGAAAGTCGATCTCAACTGGCTGCGGACGAGCGTGGGGATGGTCTTCCAGAAGCCGACGCCGTTTCCGATGAGCATTTTCGACAACGTCGCCTTCGCGGTACGGAAACTCGAGAACCCTTCGAAAGCCGAACTGGCTGAGAGGGTTGAGTGGGCCTTGAACAAGGCCGCCCTCTGGGACGAGGTGAAGGACAGCCTGAAGAAGGGCGGCGGCGATCTTTCCGGCGGACAGCAACAGCGCCTCTGCATCGCGCGCACGATCGCCCTGAAGCCGCTGGTCCTGCTGCTCGACGAGCCGACCTCGGCGCTCGACCCGCTTTCCACCCGGAAGATCGAGGAGCTGGTGGCCGAGCTGAAGGATGAATTCAAGATCATCATCGTGACCCACAACATGGCCCAGGCAAAGCGGGTCTCCGACGAAACGCTGTTCATGATCAAGGGAGAGGGCGTGGAATTCCGTCCCACTTCCGAACTTTTCGAGGATCCGCAGGACGACCGAACCAAGGCCTACATCAAGATCGGAGACCTGTGAAAAACATTCTGCATTCTGCATCCTGCAGCCCGTTGGATCCCGCTGCTCGCCGTGGGCACGGAGGAAAGGAGCCGGGGCCACAAACAAGACAAACGAACCAACACCGAATCAAAATGAAAACAAAACCCATCCATCAAACAGCACTGGCCGCTCTGGCCGCTGCTCTCATTGCATCGGTCGCGCAAGGGGCCGAAACGGGCCCGAAGTCCGCTCCACGGTACGAAACCCCCGCCGAACTCCATCAGGAGAAGTACATCTTCCCTCCTCTCGGGGCGTTCGAAGAGAGCCTCTTCGGAG
The DNA here is from genome assembly GCA_964492605.1 of uncultured Puniceicoccaceae bacterium. Lineage (GTDB taxonomy): Bacteria > Verrucomicrobiota > Verrucomicrobiia > Opitutales > Puniceicoccaceae > Puniceicoccus. The sequence goes on along the minus strand of CAZBLJ010000160.1, from coordinate 595 downwards.
GAAATTGGAGCATGCAAACAGGAGTGTCCGCCTACTACCGGGACAATAACAACGCGGAGAACAAGGGCGTATCGTTCGGCTTCGTGCAGGGCGGATACAAGTCAGAGGACTTTCACGGGTTCTCCGCCGAAGGCGGTTTCCTCTTCGCTCCGGAGATCTGGGAGGATCAGGACGGGGACTACGATGATTCCTTCGACACTCCGGCGAAAGTCAGCCGCCTTTTTCTCGAATATCAGGTCCCCGACTGGGAGAAGACCTATCTCCGGGTCGGTCGGGTCGGCATGGCACCGGGAGCACCCATCACCCACGGCGATGCGGCCGACGGGGTCACCTTTTCGGTGCAGGGCGATCTTCCCGTTCGGGTGACCGGCACCGGCATCTACCGGTGGATTCATCACATCACCTCCAGTTACGACGCGGATGGAATTTCCGACACCCTGAAACTCAGCGACGTTTATGACGAGGCGGGCGACGTCTTTTTCAACCTCAACGTCGAAGTCCCGGTCGGCTCCAATGCCAAGATCACTCCTTCTTTCGCCTATCAGGAAAACGTTCTGGCCGCCTATGCGGCGACCGGCGAAATCGCCGTGCCCCT
>CAZBLJ010000159.1:6322-6686 GCA_964492605.1 uncultured Puniceicoccaceae bacterium | reverse complement strand
CGGTATCCCTCTAAATGGGGCTCGGTCATTAGAATCAGTTCGCGTGCCAAGGAAATCAAAGAGCTGATTGTTCAACTGCAAAGGGCTGTTGGGATTCTTGAGACTCGGATCCGATAAATTGGCCTTTAACCGGTTCCCTACTGGATCGGAAAGTACGCCCTGCGAAACCGTCGTGAGGTCTTCCCATAGCAGATCTGTTTCAGTGATCTCAGGACCAGTTGACCGGTTAAGTAACGGAATCAAACCTAAAGAAGAATAATTCAGCACTTTTTCAAATAAAGGACCGAGGTCGTCCGATTCACTCGCACGATCAACGCCTTCCCGCCATACGGCAAGAGTGGGATCGTCCTGAACGGCTTCAGAC
>CAZBLJ010000159.1:0-6312 GCA_964492605.1 uncultured Puniceicoccaceae bacterium | reverse complement strand
GCTCAAACAAACTTTCTATCCTCGAATGATTGCCGACGGATTGACGCAGCCGTTTCAATTCCAGCTCGGAAATATCAAGTAAAGAGGCAACCCGGCTTCTGGCAGTCTCCATCGAATCTCCACGCGACATAAATCTTCGCTCGAGAGAAGCAACCCGCGACTCCTTTGTGGCTGTTGCTTTCACCGACTCGTCAGAGATCCACCATCCATAGTCGAACCCTGCATCCGTTTCGACCCAAGGAACACGGATAAAAGCATCCTCGCGTGCGCCGAAAAGGCCTTCGCCACCCAGAATCAAATTAGCCGCACCCCGGTTTGGCAAAACGTTTCCAGACACCAGCCAATCTTTGAACACAACCGTTTCCGATCCATCAACCTCCCAGACTCCCGTCCAAAGGCGTCGATCCCGATCATAGGCAGACGCCTCATCGCCAAGAATCTCCGCTCGGGCTGTAGCCGAATTATCGGAACCGGCAGTTTCCTGCAACCTACCAACCGCAACTGCAAGTCCGAGGAGCGCCGCCTGCCGAGACTGAACCACATCACGCTCCGAACCGGTCGATGCCAGCGCCACTCTCACCTGCGTGGAGAGGAGGACGACGGTCATCAGCACCAGGCTCATCAGCACCAGGCTGATGACCAGGGCGAAGCCGTCCCGGCGCTCTTTCGGGCGTCGAATTCCGTTCGCTGAGGTGCGTTGTCGTCCAACCATCATCTTCCTCCAGCAAATACGATGCTCGTTCTCCCCGCCAATCGTGATTCGCGATAATTCAGTCACATTTCCGTCACATCTCGATGATTGATGAGCGATGGGAAATGATCGATTGCGAGTCCTTGCGAGGGTCGGTGAATCCGGTGGGTCCGGGCTTAGCCGCTGCAACCGCCGTCGCCAAGGCTATGGCGGTCAAGAGCAGCGACCCTACCCAGCATTCCAGCTTCGAAATTCTTGACGTTTTCGGGCCGCTGCGAGCAGCGACGCTACGGTGCACTACGGTCAAGAGCAGGGACGCTACGCTGCCTTTCTGTTCTCTGTGGATCTGAATTCTGCCCCTTTTCGTCCTGCTGCTCTGCTCCCTCTTATCCCGCCCTCTGCCTGCCGTGAACGAATCGAACGGTCAAGGGCGGATCGAAGGATTGTCGCCCATATCGGCAATCCGCATGGCAACCCGTTCGCAAGCACGCTCAACAATAGACCAATCATGCCATGAGGGGTCCAAGTGCTTGTATTCCGTGAGATTCACCTCCTCCAGATCATAGGGAAGCGGCGAAGCCAGTTGGACTTGAAGTTGCTGCAGTGGTGATTCCCCGTTCGGCTGCGGATAAAGCCTGTTGAAGGCGGTGAGGGCCATCGACAGTTCCATATCGTCCATCTGCGAAGCCAAGGCTGCAAAATCCAGGTAATCCCTGGTTGCATTCCTTTTAAGAATCAAAATCCCTTTGATTCGGAGCGTTTCCCCAAGGGTCGGGATCTTCAGCGGCATACCGTCGATCTCCACTTCTTCGGTTTCCAAGGGTTCCGAACGGATCAACTGGCGAATGCCCGTTTCGATACCGTCAAGGTTTCCGAGGATCAAGACGGGACGGCGGACGCGGGCCGTCTTCCACCCCGAGACCGACTCCAGATCCGCAAGAATCTCGTCGAATCTTTCGCGCAGATCAACCACCACATGGTCCGCATCCGTCGATAACCGATGGCTTGCGTGAATCGCGGAAGCGGTACCACCAACCAAAACGAGTCCGTCAACGAGGCTTTGGGTGCGGGCTGCAACCGAAAGGATATCATCCCATTTTGATTCCCGGAACTTTGTATTCGACATATTTTCTCCAAAAACCGTGCCGTTGCTCGTTTGGCTCGTCAATGCGGTTGAACGCTACCGCATGCACCTTCCGGGCGATTTCGAAATCAGTCAGAACCGCTTGTTTGAGGTCGGCCCAATCGCCCTCTTTGCCCCGCTCGATGATGTCGTCGATCGCGGCAAGCGTGTAGTTGGAATGATTAAGATGGCGGTGTCGCATAACGGATTCAACGATAGCACATAGTGTTTCCAGCCACCAGCAATAAACAACCGCATTCCGCAACCGGTCGTCTGCCACTCTGTCCTCTGTGGCTCTGACCTCTGTCCTCCGTCCCCTGCGGCTCCGTCCTCTGTCCCGGGCGCTCTACCCCGCATCATTCACCCGTGAGCAACGGACTAAGGCAACTTCACGAAATCCCATACGTTGGAAGGGTCGACGATTTCGGTCGCGGCCTCGGGATACGCCTTGCGGAAGGTCAGCGGAATCTTCGCCTTGCGGGCGGAGCGCTTGATCTCCGCCGCCAGCAGCGCGCCCTCACCTTCCTCGACATAGTCCACTTCCTGCTTCTGGTGGGTCCGCCAGAAACAGGAACGGCGGGCGAGTCCGGCGTTGCGGACGGCCTTGATACGCTCGGAGATCACGAAGTTCTCCCAAAGCCCACCCGCATCCGGACGACTTTCCAGGCCGCGGAAATCGTTCAATACGGCGTTGCGAACCCCCGTGTCCCAGAAGAGAACTTTCCGCTGCTTCCGAAGTTCCGTTCGCAGATTGCGGCTGAACGGGGGCAGGCGGAATACGATGAAGGCCTGCTCGAGGACGCGGAGGTAGGTCTCCGCCGTCTCCGCGGCGATCCCGAGGGGACCAATTTTAGACCCGTTCTATATTTCTTGACAGATGAGAGGCCCCTGTCTTCAAAGAAGCGGGCCCCCGCAGAAGAGGATTGCGCGGCGGCGCGGCCCGTTGGTAGTAGAATGGCTCATGCAGATCATTCACTCCATCAACGAGATGCAATCGACCTCGATTTCCAATCGGTCGAAGGGCCGCCTGATCGCCCTGGTCCCGACGATGGGGGCGCTACACGCAGGCCACCTCAGCCTCATCGAGAAAGCCAAAGAAAAGGCCGATCTCGCCATCGTCTCCCTTTTCGTGAATCCCACGCAATTCGGACCCAACGAGGATTTCGAACAGTATCCGCGCGATTTCGAAAGGGACCGGGCGATCTGCGAGGAAAACGGGGTCGATATCGTTTTCGCGCCCAGGCGGGAGGAGGTTTACCCGGAGGATTATTCGGTCTTCGTCGAAGAGACTTCGGTCAGCAAAGACTTGTGCGGAGTTTCGCGCCCGAACCACTTTCGAGGGGTGACGACGGTCTGCAACCTGCTTTTCAACATCGTCCGGCCCGATCTGGCCATCTTCGGGCAGAAGGACGCCCAGCAGTGCGCCGTGGTGCGGAAGATGGTCCGCGACCTCCACCTTCCGGTGGAAATCGAAGTGATCCCGACGGTCCGCGAAGACGACGGCCTCGCCCTGAGTTCGCGGAACCAGTACCTCACCACCGAACAACGCAAGGACGCCCGGCTGATCTACGATGCCCTGCAAGCCGGCAAGGAGTTGGCGGACAACGGGGTCCAAAGCGTGGATCGGATCATCGCCGAGGTGACCCACATCCTCGCGACCAGCCGTCGGCTACGGATCATTTACGCGGCCATCGTTCACTCCGAAACCATGAAACCGGTCAAGGAAGTCGAGAGCGGCCGGTGCCTCATCGCCGTGGCCTGCTGGGTCGACCAAGTCCGGCTGATCGACAATATCGAGCTGTAACCCTTTTCGGAGAACCGGATTGAAAACGGAAGATTTCGACGCAGTCGTCGTCGGCAGCGGCATTGCCGGACTGAGCTTCGCCCTCGGACTCTCGGCCCGGGGACGCACCGTCTGTATCGTGACCAAGAAGGACAGTGCCGAGTCCAACACCAACTACGCCCAGGGGGGAATCGCCTGCGTCACCTCCAGCACCGACGATTTCGAGAGCCATGTCGCGGACACTCTCGAAGCGGGCGACGGGCTGTGCGATCCGGAGGTGGTCCGCGAGATCGTGCGCGAGGGTCCGGAGCGGATCCGCGAGATCGTGGAACGCGGCGTCGAATTCTCCCAACTCGACGACGGGCGGGTCTCCCTGGGAAAGGAAGGGGGACACTCCAAACGGCGCATCCTCCATGTCCAGGACATCACCGGACGGGCCATCGAACAAGCTCTCCTCGGGGCCATCCAGCGGGATCCCAAAATCGTGGTGCGCGAGCACTGTATGGCGGTCGATCTGATCACCACCCGCAAGTTGAAGAAATTCGGATTCCAAACCAACGACGCGGACAACCGGGTCGCCGGCCTGTATTGCTACGACGATGCGGCCCGCGAGGTCTTCGCCCTCCGGACGTCAACCATCCTTTTGGCGACCGGCGGGGTCGGTCAGGTCTATCAATTCACGACCAATCCCAACATCGCCACCGGGGACGGGATCGCCATGGCCTTCCGGGCCGGGGCCGAAATCCGCAACCTGGAGTTCGTCCAATTCCATCCGACCGCGTTTTTCAGTCCGGACGGAGAGCGTTTTCTGGTGAGTGAGGCGGTCCGGGGCGAAGGAGCGATTCTCCGCAACGCCGGAGGAACGCCCTTCATGGAACAGTATCACCCGCGCAAGGACCTCGCGCCACGGGACGTGGTGGCCCGCGCCATCGACGCCGAAATGAAGCGGTCCGGTGCGGAGCACGTCTTTCTCGATATTACCGGGCGTCCGCGAGAGGAACTACAGGAACGCTTTCCCAACATCTACGCACACTGTGCCAAACACGGGATCCATCTGGAGTCGGACTGGATCCCCGTGGTGCCGGCGGCCCACTACCTGTGCGGCGGGGTCACGACCAACCTCAGGGCCGAGACATCCCTGAGGGGCCTTTATGCCTGCGGAGAGGTCGCCTGCACCGGTCTACACGGAGCCAACCGTCTCGCCAGCAACTCCCTTCTGGAGGCCATCGTCCTCGCCCATCGGGCGGTGGATTCGGTCGATCTATTTCTGGCGGAGCATTCGGACCCGGCACCGGACCTGCCGACCTGGGTGGACGGGAACGTGAGCGACTCGGATGAAAAAGTGGTTCTCTCCCACAACTGGGGCGAACTCAAGCGGACCTTGTGGGATTACGTCGGCATCGTGCGGACGACCAAACGCCTCGAACGCGCCCGCGCCCGCATTCAACTCCTTTCCCGCGAAATCAACGACTACTACTGGAACTTCCGCGTCGAACCGATGCTGCTCGAATTGCGCAACATGATCCAGGTCGCCGAACTCATGGTCGACTGCGCCCTTCAACGCAAAGAGAGCCGAGGTCTCCACTTCATTCTCGACCACCCCTCCCCTTCCTCGTCCCCCCGCGATACGCGGATTCAGCGCTAAGAAGACGTCTTTAGGCGTCTGCGAAATCTCTCTCTTGTTAATGAACTCAAAAAGAAAAGCTGTTTACACCGGCAAACCCTGGGGTATCGAACGTGTTTTCGGTGCCTCGCAGCTGGATGAATTGGAGGAACGGCTGGCAATCGAGCGTGTCGACGACCTGGCGGAAGAGGCGGGCAAGGGTTCCCTGTCAGAAGTCGAATACCTTTTCGGCACTTGGGGACTGCCCTGGATGGATGCCCGGATCCTCGATCAAATGCCCCGCTTGCGGGCCGTGTTTTATGCGGCGGGTTCGATCAAGGGATTTGCCTCCCCGGAACTGTGGCGGCGCGAGATCCCCGTGTGCAGTGCCTGGGCCGCCAACGCGGTTCCGGTCGCCGAATGGTCTTTCGCCCAGATCATTTTATGTCTCAAGAGGACCTGGTCGGCCGTTTCCCACATCCGCGCCAAAGGAGCGGGAGCCGCCCGTTCCTACGCAAACGAGCGCGTTCCCGGAACCTACGGCTCGACCGTCGGTCTTCTTTCTCTCGGGATGATCGGGCAAATGGTCGCTCGGCGTCTGCAAAGCCTGGATGTCGAGGTAGTGGCTTTCGACCCCATGCTGCCGGAGGAAAAAGCAGCCGACCTGGGCGTTCGCCTCGTCTCGCTGAATGAGGTTTTCGAGAAGGCTGACGTAGTTTCCTGCCATACTCCGTGGTTGAAAGAAACGGAGGGAATGGTCCGGGCCGAACACTTCGAACGGATGCCTTCTTGTGCCAGCTTTATCAATACGGCAAGGGGTGCCGTGGTTGACGAGCCAGGCATGGTCGAGGTGCTGGGCAAGCGCCCCGATATCACTGCGGTTCTCGATGTGACCTGGCCCGAACCTCCGGTCGAAGGATCCCCCCTGTACACCCTGCCCAACGTAATTCTGACCCCCCACATTGCCGGTTCGCAACAGTCGGAATGCCACCGCATGTTGCGCTATATGATTGACGAATACGACCGATTCGTAGCTGGAGAACCGTTGAAATGGGTGATCAGCGAAGAACGGGCGAAGACTCTGGCCTGACCCTGCTTCTCAGGGTCTCTAC
>CAZBLJ010000158.1:0-6689 GCA_964492605.1 uncultured Puniceicoccaceae bacterium | reverse complement strand
CGGCAGAAACAGGGCCGTCCGGGATTCCTCCCGGTCGGCCCTGGAAGAGAGTCCTTCCACAGAACACAGGACTCTTGAAAACGAACGTTACTGGCAGGCCTCGCATTCCCCGCCATTCATCATGGCATCGAGCGAGCAGGCCTGCTTCTCGGCTTCCGTATATTCTTTCGTAGCGTTGCCGGCAACGCCCCGCACTTCTTTTTTCACGCTTACCGTCGCTTTTTCGATGTTCGAGGCACCGAGCGAGCGGAGGTAGTAAGTGGTCTTCAGGCCCTTGCGCCAGGCCGCCCGATACATGTGCGAAAGGGTCTTCAGGTCGGGTGAGGCGAGGAAGAGGTTCACCGACTGCGATTGATCGATCCACTTCTGCCGTCGCGCCGCCGCGTCGATGAACGCCTGATACGAAACTCCGAAAGCGGTTTTGAAAAGCTCCTGAAGGTCCTCGGGCATCCCGTCCACCGATGCGAGTTCGCCGTCGAAATATTTGAGTTGATCCCGCGTCTCCTTGTTCCAGAGGCCCCGCTTCTTCAGGGCGCGGACGAGCGCTCCGTTCAGGACCACGAAATCGCCGGACAGGTTGCTCTTCACGAAAAGGTTCTTGTAGGTCGGCTCGATACAGGGGGAGGTACCCATGATATTCGAGATGGTGGCCGTGGGCGCTATGGCGAGCACGTTGCTGTTCCGCATCCCCTGTTTGGCGATCTTCGCCCGGAGCGGCTCCCAGTCGAGCTTCCCTTCATGCGGGATATCGAGCGGCAACCCCCTCTCCTCCTCCAGCATCCGGAGGGTATCCTGCGGAAGCAAGCCCCGGTCCCACTTCGAACCCTTGTAGGAGGAGTAGGTTCCCCGCTCGGCGGCCAGGTCGCTCGAAGCCTCGTACGCATGGAAGGCAACCGCTTCCATGAACTCGTCGTTGAACTCGATCGCTCCCTGCGAGTCGAAGGGCTGGTTCCTCTTGAAGAGAGCGTTCTGCAATCCCATCACACCGAGACCGATCGGACGGTGACGCCGGTTCGAGGTTTCTGCGGCCTTGGTCGGATAGAAGTTGATGTCGATCACGTTGTCCAGAGCGCGGACCGCGGTGCGGACCGTTTCGCGGAGCTTTTCCCGGTCGAGGTTGCCTTCCGCATCGAGATGGGAATCGAGCACGACCGAGCCGAGATTGCAGACGGCGGTCTCTTCCTCGCTGGTGTTCAGGGTGATCTCCGTGCAGAGGTTCGAGGAATGAATCACTCCGGCATGGTCCTGCGGGCTACGCACGTTGCAGGGATCCTTGAAGGTGATCCAGGGATGCCCCGTTTCGAACAGCATTTTCAGCATCCGCTTCCACACTTCGATGGCGGGCACCTTGGTGCCGGATATCTCGCCCGCTTCGGCCATCCGCTCATACTGGACGTAACGCTCTTCGAAGGCCTTTCCGTAAAGGTCGTGCAGGTCGGGAACCTCGTTGGAACGGAAAAAGGTCCAGTCTCCGCGCTCCTCCATCCGCTTCATGAAGAGATCCGGAATCCAGTTCGCGGTATTCATGTCGTGGGTGCGCCGACGGTCGTCCCCCACGTTCTTGCGGAGTTCGAGAAAATCATACAGGTCGTTGTGCCAGGTTTCCAGATACGCACAGCCCGAGCCGCGCCGCTTCCCCCCCTGGTTGACCGCCACCAACTGGTCGTTGTGGAGTTTCAGGAAGGGAATGACTCCCTGGCTCTCCCCGTTCGTTCCCTGGATATAGCTGCCGGTCCCTCGGACCGAGGTCCAACTGCCGCCGAGGCCGCCGGCCCATTTCGAGAGGAAGGCGTTTTCGGCAACGCCCCGGTTCATGATGGACTCGATACTGTCGTCCACCTTGTAGAGGTAGCAGGACGAGAGCTGCGAATGAAGGGTGCCGGAATTGAAGAGAGTCGGCGTCGAGGAGCAGAACCGGCGGCTCTTGTAAAGATTGTAGAGCGAAACGATCCGCGCCTCCCGCTCGGTATCCTCTCCGATGAAAAGCCCCATCGCCACCCGTATCCAGAAGAACTGCGGCGTTTCCAGTCTGGGTTTCTTGTCCGCCTGCTTGTCGATGATCAGGTAGCGGTCGTAGAGGGTCTGGATCCCGAGGTAGTCGAAATCCAGGTCGGCGGACGGGTCCAGCGCATCGGCCAGCGCGTCGAGATCATACTCGAGGAGCCTCGGATTCAGACGCTGGAGTTCGACGCCTCGCTTCAGATAACGCTTGAAGCCCTTCACGTGAGCGTCTTTGAGCGCCGCGATCCCGTCGCGGGCGATATCCCACTGCAATACTTCTTCATAGATAAAGGTCAGCAGGATTCTTCCGGCGAAGCGGGCGAAGTCGGCATCGTTCTCGATCAGGGATTTCGCGTTCAAAACGATTGTCTTGCGAAGATCCGCCTCCTTCATCTCCGGATAAACCGAACGTCGCAGCTCCGTTTCGATCTCCTCGGCGTTCATCCCGAGTTCGAGGCCGATCATGGCGAAATCGATCCGCTTCTTCAGGTCCAGGCCGTCCCAGAAGAACGACTCGCCGTTCTCCCTGCGGACCACGATCATCGCATCCTGGCGATCTTCGGCGGCTTCCGGACCGGCATCGTCGACGCGCTGCCGTGCGCGGAAGGCCCGGTAAAGAATGTAGGACTCCGCAGCTTTGAAATACCCCTGCCGCATGAGTTCCTCCTGGACCAGATCCTGCACGTCCTCGATATGGACGAACGACTGCCCTTTCGCGAGGACCCGCTCGGTCACCCCGCGAGCCACCTCGACGGCCGGATCCGAGTCGAGTTCGAGCGAGAGGAACGCCTTCCGGACCGCGATCTCGATCTTGTCGCGATTCCATGGCACCACCTGGCCGTTTCGCCGGATCAGGCGAAGGCGGGTCGTATCCGCAGTCGATTCGTCGCCCGCGTCTTCCCCGTTTCCGGCGATCCGGGAGAACACGAAGCTCTTCGCCACATCATGCGCCTCGTGCTCGATCAACGCCTTTTCGACCAGCAGGGAGACGTCATTGCGCGAGAGGGCCAGCTGACGCCCCGCCGCCGACTGATCCTGCAGACGCCGGGCCACTTCCTGGACGACCAGAGAGACGAAATCCTTGTTGTGCTCGGTGAAAATCTCCTCCTCATGCCGGGACAGGAGCAGGTTGGTGATGGCTTCGCCAACCCAGTCGGCGATTTCGGCAAGGTGGAAATCACGGAGGCCTGCGTCGTCCCGGATCTTGACCGCGGGCTGCAAGTCTTCGTTCTCCGAGACCAGGCCCCGCCAGTCAAAGCGGGGTTTGTCTTCCGTTGGGGCGTGCGCGAAGCGCTTTAGTTCCTTGTCCTCTTCTATGGTGATGCGGCTGATCATGATGTCTTTCGTTAGTTGGGGTAGTTCCTAGAGTTCGTCGTCGTCGACTGCGGAGAGAGAGGAGGATTTCTGGTATTCGGTGACCCGCCCCTCGAAAAAGTTTTGTTCTTTGCCGATGTCCATCATCTCGGCGAGCCAGGGGAACGGGTTCTGGACCCCTTTGTTCAGCGGCTCCAGGCCGACTCCCTCCAAGCGACGGTCGGCGATGTAGTCGATGTATTGGAGGAACTCTTCCGAGCTGAGCCCGAGCGCGTTGACAGGGAGACAGTCCCGTATGAAGGCTTTTTCCAGATCAACCGCTTCCCTCATCAGCTCGGTCAATTCCTGGCGGAATTCACGGGTCCAGACGTCCGGGTTTTCGTCCACCAGGTCCATGAGGATATTCCGGAAAAGCTCGATGTGGTTCGACTCGTCCCGCAAGGTGTAGCGGAACATCTGGCCGATACCCGGGAACTTGTTCTGGCGGTAAAGGCTCAGAACCATCCCGAAAAGGCCGTAAAACTGGGTCCCCTCCATGCACTGCCCGAAGACGAACAGATTCTTGGCGAACAGCTGCTTGTTCTCCGTTTGCGTGAGATCCAGATCCCGGCGCATTCCGCGGGAGGTTTTGGTTACAAAGTCGTTTTTTTCCCGGATCGTGTCGATTTGCTCGAACATCGCCTCGCACTCGTGCGGATTCACCCCGAGGGAACTGATCATGTACAGCAGGCTGTCCGCATGGATGTTTTCCTCGTGGGCGTGGCGGCCCAACACCAGTTTCAACTCCGGGGCCGTCACCAATTCGCGGACCACGTGGATGATGTTGTCGCCCACGATCCCTTCCGCCGCAGAAAAATATCCGAGGCCCATCATGATGATCCAGCGATCGACCTCGGACAACTCCCCTTCCGAGCGCCACTGCTCGACATCCTTCTGCATCGGGATGTCTTCCGGCTCCCAGTGGTTGGCTTTCATGGTCCGATAGAGGTCGTAGGCCCATGAGTATTTCAGCGGGAGAAGATTGAAGGTCATCGTTTCGCGGCCGAGGATGATTTTTTTGGCGGCAAACGCTTCTTCGGCTTTGTCTTTATCCAGAACGAAAGTCCGGTCTCCGATTTTGTAGGTGGATTCCATGGTGGTTGTAGTGGCGAGTGGTTCGTTATTCTTGTTTATGGGAAATGCGCCACGCAGGACCGTGGCACCGAAAATAGCTCTACTCTCAGGTCGAAAAACCTGCGGCGGGCCGAAAACCGGCCCTTCCCTTCTGCAAATTTTCCGTCTCCGTGCGCAAAGTGGGATGAATAACAATCATTCAGAAGGCACAGTCAACCACCAAATAAGGTAAAATTATCCTTTTTAAACCCTATATCTTGTGTTTTCCCGAAAAATGCCCGGGGAACCGTCGCGGACGAACCCGCGAATCAGCTGGTCCTCTCCGTGCGTCTCGTGCCGGATACCGGCCAGCCACAATCCGTCGGCGGGTTCCGAGGGGTGAAGACCGACGGCCGGTGGCATAGCCTTCTCGTCGAGAAACATTTTGGGTGCCCGGTAAGCGAAAAGATAATCGACTCCCCCCGCAGCGAACAACGAGCCGAGAAAACCACTTCCTCCTTCCACATAGACCCCTCCTATGCTTTCCGCACACAGCCATTCCCTGAGGGAAGAAAACCAGCCGGGACCGTCCTCCAGAACGACGACCGACACCGGTTTCGGCAGGGTTCGGGCCAGAAGCGCCGCCTGCGCCCGTCTTGAGAAAACAACCGTCCTACCGCAGAAGTCATCGGTAAAAACCTGGCGGTCCGGACAATCCGCCAGACGTCCGGATCGATCGAAAACAAGACGGATCGGACAGACAACCTCGCTCCCGTTTCGTGCGGTCAACGCCGGATCGTCCCGGAGAACCGTTCCGGCGCCGACGGCGATCGCCGGAAAGTATCTTCGCCACCGGTGGACGTCCTTCCGAGCCTCGTCCCCGGTAATCCAGCGCGACGAGCCGGTCGCGGTAGCCGTGCGACCGTCGATGGTCGTTGCGATCTTGACGGCCACCAGGGGGTTTCCCGTCTCCGCAACGTGGTGGAAGATCAGGTTCAAATCCCGGCACTCCGCATCCAGCACTCCCGAAAGGACCTCGAGACCCTTCTCTCTCAACCGACTGATTCCCCGCCCCCGATGCCGCGGATCATTGTCGGTCGTGCCGACCACCACCCGGCGCACTCCGCTTTCCAGAATGGCTTCCGTGCAGGGAGGCGTCCGACCGGTCGAACTGCAGGGCTCGAGGGTCACGTAGAGGGTTGCTCCCGGGGGAATCTCTCCCTCCACCTGCTCCAGAGCGGCAACCTCCGCATGGATACCACCCGCCCTCGCGTGAAATCCTTCCCCGAGAACCCGATCATCCGCCACGAGGACGGCACCCACGACAGGATTCGGATGCGTGTCGCCCCAGCCCTGGCGGGCGATCCGGATCGCTCTCGCCATCCATTTTTCATCCTCGGTCATCGGCTCGGGATCCATGGTTCGACCGTTTCGGAGATCGGAAAAGCCTAGCCCCGGACGTAAGGATTCCGAGCCTTTTCCGCACGAACGGTCGTGACCGGTCCGTGTCCGGGAAAAACTTCCGTTTCATCCGGAAGCGTATAGATTCTTTCGCGGATCGACTTTTCCAGAACCGCAAAATCTCCCCCCGGCAGATCGAAACGCCCGATACCGCCCGCAAAAAGCGCATCCCCACTGAGACAAGCACCTTCGTCCGGGAGGTAAAAGAGGACGTTCCCCGGACAGTGCCCCGGCACATGCCGCACCTCGATGCGCTCGCCCAGCAGATCCAGCACGTCCCCGTCGGAGACCCAGTGATCGATCCGAACGGGCTCCATCGGAACACCCGGAATGCAGAAGGGCTCCATCACGGCGGGGTTCTCGAAGAGTTCGCGGTCGTCCGCGTGACCGTACAAGGGAATCCCGTCCCGCTGAAACCGGAATGCATCCGTCGTGTGATCCCAATGCCCGTGCGTCAGGAGCAACCCCTCGAGATTCAATCCCGACTCCTCCAGAACTTTACCAATGGTTTCATAAGCCCCCTGCGGGGCGTCGACCAGTAAGGCGCCCTCCTTTTCAATCACCAGGAATGCGTTTGTCTCGACTGGCCCGAGTGGAAATATGCGGATCTTCATAACCTTGTGTATCCGCTCACCCACCGGGTTCGCAAGCCGTAGACGAGAGATTGCAGGATTTTCCGCAGGGGCCTTTCATCTGGCTCGCGGTGGGTCGAATTCCCAAAAGGAACTCCGGCTCGTGACCTTCGTAGCCCGAAGGGCGAAGTCGGTTCAGCCGGAGACGGCCGCGTGGGCGGCTGAAGCCGCCGTTCCGTTACCGGGGAA